>JBATLR010000350.1:0-13933 GCA_049289415.1 Nitrospirales bacterium | reverse complement strand
AAACGGTGGATATTGTGGCAACCGTGTCTGTTCAGGGGCAGGAGACCGTGGTCGTACCGGCTGGCATATATCAGGATGCCATTCGTCTTGAAGCCAAAATGATCATGAAGGTGCATTTGTCTGAGAGCGGGGAGTCGATTCAAGGAACGGATACGATGACGGCTTGGTTTGCTCGAGGAGTGGGGTTGCTCAAATATATTGAACGCCAAACCATTCCTTCCGTTCGCAGCCAGAATGAACGGATGGTTGAAGTAATTGAGGAATTAGAAAAGGTAACCGTGGCATCTGATGTCGCTTTATTGAGTCGGAGCGAAGCCCCGGCGAAGCGTGTTTTCCGTAATCACCTTTTCCACCATGAATTGCTCAATATAGCCGCTTCCTCCGGCCTTCCGGCCGATTCCTGATAACCGATGCCCTCCAAAGGGTTGCCTGCTCACTAATGATCCCGTAATGGGTCGGTTGATATACAAATTCCCCACATCAAATGTGTCACGAGCCAGTTGAATATTGGCAGGACTGCGTGAGTATATCCCTCCAGTCAGGGCATAGGGGGAATCATTGGCTAATTCCAGTGCTTCCGAAATCGTGGAGACCTGCAATACAACCATGACCGGGCCAAATATTTCTTCCTGAACGACCGGGTGGGAAGGTGGCAGATTTGCCAGTATCACCGGCCCTTGAAAATACCCAGGTCCCTCAAGCTGGCGATCAAGCATGCAGGTGCCTTCTGTTTTCCCAAGTTGCACAAAGTGTCGAACTCGTTCCAGTGCCCGTCGATCAATAAGCGGTCCCATACGGTTTCCAGGGTGTTCCGGTGGACCAATCGGAATGCTTGATGCCGCCTGTTTGAGCCGTTCAAGAAATTGGGGGTACACGTCCTTAAGGATAAGAATTCTGGAGCAGGCGGAGCATTTTTGTCCTTGGTAGCCTGTTGCACTGGCTAACACTCCAACCACGGCTTCATCCAAATCAGCCGTTTCATCAACAATGATGGCATTTTTTCCGCCCATTTCTGCAATGACATGTTTGATATGTCGTTGTCCAGCCGACACGTGACTGGCTTCTTGAATAATATTCAATCCGACGGTTTGTGAACCTGTAAAGGCGATGAGGTGTACCTTGGGGTGTTTGACAAGGGCCTGTCCCACGTCAGGTCCACCGGGCAGAAACTGCAAGGCGCCTTCAGGTAACCCTGCTTCCATGAGCAGCATAAAGAGGTGATACCCCATCATCGGTGAGCGCTCGGATGGTTTAAATAGGACAACATTTCCAGCGACTAAGGCCGCCGAAACAAGACCGGTGGGGATGGCTAACGAAAAATTCCACGGCGAAATCACCACGGCCAACCCTCGTGGTTGGAAAATCCGTTGATTGTGTTCCCCTGGTTCTGTTCCTAGCCGCTCCGGAGTGCTCAGACGAATTATTTCCCGTCCATAAAACTCCAGGAAATCGATGGCTTCAGCGACGTCTGCATCGGCTTCCCGCCACGGCTTTCCGGTTTCCAATATTTCCCAAGCGGCTAATTCAGGCTTGCGTTGTCGCATCAACCGGGCTGCATGAAATAAAATCCGCGCACGGGTGTGCGAAGGGACTTTTCCCCATGTGCTCATATGGGCGTGGGCGCGCTGGACAATGGGATCAATTTGTTCAGGAGACAGAGTTGGAAATTTAGCAATGATTTGGTCAGGAAAACTGGGATTAGTCGAGATCAGTTCTGGACCAAGCCAGGGCATGGGGGTCGGAAGCGGATAGGAATGGGTTTGTCCAAGGAGAGGGGCGATGTGTGCGAGGCCGAGAGAGAAATCTCGTTGTATGTTCTGTTGAGAAAAATCCGAATGCGGTTCGTTGGCGAATCTGTCAGGATTGTCTCCATCGAGGAGCGTGGCTTCCGACTGACTTTCCAGAGACATCGCCTCCTCTCCATTCCTGTTCCAGTTCGAAGGTGATAGTAGCAGATGATCAAGTGACTCGGCAGTTTCATATTGGCGTCGAATGAAACTTTCATTCGAGGTATTTTCCAATAATCGACGCACGAGATAGGCCATACCAGGAAGGAGTTCCCCAATGGGGGCATAGACCCTAAGCCGAAACCCTTGTTCCACCACGGCATCACGTAGAGGCTCGGCCATGCCATACAGCATCTGATATTCAAACGTTCCCGGTGAGAGATTGAGCGAGTCTCCCATTACCCGGACCACGGCTAAGGTTCTAATATTGTGCGAGCCAAAAGCTGGGCGAATGAAGGCTCGATGTTCCAGAATTCGGAGAGCGAGGTGTTCGTAGTTCGCATCGGTGTCCGCTTTTTTTAGATAGACCGGGATGGGCCAGCCTTGTTGTTTATAGCGAATAACTTCAGAGTCCCAGTAGGCGCCCTTGACGAGGCGAATACCGAAGGGCGTGTTTCGTTGTTTTCCCCATGCTAGAAGAGTATCCAGCGTGTCGTTACTGTGTTTGAGATAGGCTTGTATGGCAATGCTTGCATGGGGAAAGTGTTGGTAGGCAGGTTCAGAAAATACACGCATAAAGACCCCAAGAATGATAGGCTCCAATTCGGCCTGCTCCATGTCAAATGTGAGAGAGGCCGGAAGGGCCTGGGCAAGGTCCAGGATTGATCGTAAACGTGGGGCAACGCCTGCGTAACTGCCCTCAGGATCAATCGGGTCTAATTGGGAATATAGGGCGGAGAGTTTGATGGAAAGATTGATTCTGGGGAGAGAACCAAGATGATCGGTTTCTAATAGAGGTTGATGATTCCATTGTGGGATGACTTCATGCAATTGGGTCAACGTTTGAAGACATCGCGTGTGATAATGATCAGCCTCCTCTTCACTGACCGTGGATTCTCCAAGCAAATCAAGAGAGCATGCACTTCCTGAATGCCAAAGTTGTGTGAGCGTGGGGACAGCGTGACTGACGGTTTCCCCTGCCATAAACGTGTAGGCCATTTTCAGGAACTGGCGCATTAATATCCGTGTGCCCACTTGGGCCGTAAAGGAATTGTTTGAAAACCGACTAAGTGCCCACTTTAGGGGACCAGGGAGAGACGGTAGATCTTGAAAGTATTCCTTCAGGATACGCACAAATTGTGCGTCCGTCTGAAGGGAGGGAAGGACGTCAATAAAGCGAAACAGCTGTACCTTGAACTGTTCATCACGGGTTCCCCAATCTAAGAGAAGTGACGTCCACCAGCGGTGATCCCAGAATCCTGGCGTATGGTGACGAGCATTTTTCGATAATGTCTGTCCAATATGTCGAATGTCAGATTCTAATGAATCATGGGCGATCATCCTATTTTCCCTCCTAAGGATATTTTACACCTTTTCGGAGAATGCGGAAGAGAGATAAAGGAGAAACGAACCCTGAAGAAAGACTAGGGTTGGCAAGTCGACAAACGTTTACCCGAAATGCTGCCATGAGGGCCGAGGGAGTTTTTGAAAGTGCCTTCAAGATGGGAGTCATTGTTGCTGAGGAGCAAACTATCTTCCTGAACTCCTTGGGGAAAGGTCCATTTGAGATAGACCGTATCCCCGTGAATCTCAATGGCGGTTGGGGCAATTTGAGAGGGTGAGGATTGTCCAGGGGGCGAAAAGGTGATGGTCATTTTACGATCCCCATGGTTTTGGTGGTTATGTACTATCCATCGCCAGGTTCCGCACAGCCGCGTGCTGGCAGAATTGGCTTGTTCCTGTTGTTGCCACTGCTGAATTTTTTGCCAGGCCTCCCATGCTGTTCCATTCGCCGTGGCCTCCAACTCGCTGGTTTTGGTGAGAAGGGTCATTCTGAACATCGGTAAGAGCCGGGTTTGGATGTAATGCTGGGTATAGGCATCACGAATGGGTGGGAAGGGCTGCTGCGGATCGGCCGTGTGATTCGATGTTTGCCAATACTCGAGTAATCGATCCTCGATACCCTTTTGGCCGTGCTGTGTAAAAAGGTTTGTCCAGGATTGGGGGCTTTCATCCCAATCCTGATAAGTTTGGTCGTAAAAGGAAGCGAATTTGGCAAATTCTCCGTCAGGAGGGACTGGGTGGGAAGTCGACATGTGAGACCAGGCTGTTACTTGTCTATAGCCATCAATTATGGGTTTCAAGCCTTGAAGGGTGGAGTGTGTCATGATCCATTGCAGTTGCGCTTCGCCGGGGATGATGTCGGAAAGTGATGGGATGCCTGTTGTTGGCTTTACCAGGATCTCCCGAAATAATTCCGCGTGGTTGGTGGCAGCCAGAGATTTTAAATAGCTGGTGATGGCCTCGATGATCTCTGCTGGCAGGTTCAACTGCGTAGGTGCCGACTGTGAATTCATGTAAATATGAGAGCCTCTGCCCTCTATAGTGCTTGTGGATTTGAAGAAGGCTAGGGCTTCGTCATCAGAGGCAAGCTGAAGAATTTCTGTGCGGTGTTCTTTCAGGAAGGACCAGGGGAGCCCGGTTGATTCCTGATTGGCAAAGGCGGGGGAAAGATAACAGAAAATAAAAATGTAGGCGCCAATAAGCCAGAGAATCAATCCTATATTTCGATTGCCACGCCAAGCCATGAGATTTCTCAAGGTAAGCGTTAGTGCTCGGAAGGGATGAATTGATGAAACGAGTCGACCATGGTTTTGGAAAATCACATTGGGGCTTATATGGTTTTGTTGATGATCGCATTGATGAAGTCTATTGAGGTCTGTAGGGCTTCTTCCATATCTGATGCCCGATAGCTAGGAGTGCTACTTTGCCAGAATTCATCAGAGGCTTCAGGATAAGATCGAACTTCGATCTTTTTCCCAGCTTCCTTGGCCATTTGGCAAAACTGGTCACGTTCTTCTTCCGAATTGAGAACGCTTTGTCCTGGTGCCTGGAGTAAGAGAGGGCAATACAAACGTTGAGCCAATTGAAGATCGGTTGGCAGAGTGCCACAGATTGCCACTGCGGCCTGAAGGCGACGCCGATGCGCGGCAGTTTTTATTGCCAGGGTTCCCCCCATGCCAAATCCGATTACTGCATGTGCGTTGCGGGTGGTTCTTTCCAATAAGGAATCTTCTGTAAGGTTGGCGTTGAGAAATTCAAAGCTGGCGTTGATATCCTGCAAGGCTTGCTGTTCATTGACTCGCTCCATTAAGGCATTGGCCACTTCAGTATTGGCCGTCACCATCCCGCCCTGTCTCACATACAAGTTGGGAACTAAGACTACGTACCCTTGGCAGGAAAGACCTTTCGCTATTTCCTGAATGTGGGACGTGAGTCCATAGCGATCATGCAGGAGTACCATAGCCGGTAAGATTTTGTTGGCCTCTTGTGGGGCGAATTGAATCCCCTCCACCTGTGGGCCTTTAGGGGGTCGTGTATCGGCATAGGGATCTACCATGTGGTCTTTGTGCGTTTCAAATATTCCTGTACTATTGAATCGCACAAGGGTATATCCAATTTGTTCAATGTCATAGGGGGTGGTGTGTTGGGTCATCAGAATAGCCTTTGGATAAGAATGAACGAAGCAGCACAAAATGGAAATTTCTTTGAAAATTCAATGGGGAAAGTCAAAACACTATATCGGTGGTTTCTTTGGCCTGTCAATCAAACAGCTGTTGTTCAGGGTAGAAAGGGTTAAGCGAAGGTTCTCAGTGGGTTAGTCTCTTTAGGGGGAACGATTCGATTTGCAAATATTCTCTGGTGAAAAGGGGCAATCATGTCTAAAGTTTTTCCTTTCATCAGGGCCAACATCAGAATGATGGGCACATCTTTTTCGACGAGAGAAAGGACGCCAAATTCATTCACGAAAAAATCAAAGGCTATTGCGCCGAGCTTTAATTTTGTAACCTGGCCTCTTGTTGGTAATTCTTCCAAACATCAGTTTGAGCAAAATCCATGTGCATTTTTTTCTTATAAAAAATTACTTCCTAAAGACTAGAAATGTTCATTAGGGAATATTGCCAATGTCATGGGGTTTAGTGTAAGATGCGGTCTGCAGTGGAATGTCAGAAATTTTGATTTCGGGATAAGGAAAGGAGTTGAGCATGGAACGGCGAGTCACTTCCCATACGGAAGAAGAAGAAATGAATCAACGCCGTCGCCTTCTCACGCTTGCACGGAAAGGGGATCAAAAGGCGGTTGAATCGTTATTCGAATTGTATCAAGTTCGTGTTTTTTCAGGTGACGCCCTGAAAAAAAAGAAACTCCCATCGTTCCCATTGCCCACGCCAACAGGATCTTCGGGGAAAGGCCCGGGGAAGGGCGTGAAGAAACTGGGTAAAAACTCTAGAGCCTCTCCAGCAGACATGATGCCTGTCCCCATACCCCTCAATTTAGTGCAAGAGTCCAAAATGAAGTCGGGATTGCCCACCAAGAAAATTGGAAAGGTCAAAGGGGCAAAGCCCTCTGATGGGAAGTCCGTACAAACTGCTCCCAAAGTTGGAAAAAGTAAAAAATCTGCTCCAGTCGCCAAAGCCAAAAAAACATCTACCTTGTCTGCGAGACCGGCCCGCGTGAAGAAAAAATAACTTGGGGAAGTAGGACGATTCTTTCGTGGGGTGTCAGAATTTCAGTAGCGGACTTCAACTCGCAAGCCACCTGCTGCCAGCTGCTTTCCAATTACATCAGCGTTTTTTATGTCACCTTGAAAGACAATTGCACTTCCGTGGTGATCAATCTGCCAGGCTAATTCAAAGGCTTTTTTCGGGGTCATCCCGGGAATCACTTGACAAAAAAGACTGACGACTTGTTGGTAGGTATGACAATCACAATTGTAGACAACGACTTCGGCTTCGAAATCTTTTCCGATCCCTAGGTCGGTAATTTCTAGGGTTTCGGGATCTTTTACGATCCCACACACAATAGGGTCAAGCATTCTTCATTGTAGCAATGGAGTAAAGGTCCCTCAAGTGAATGTGGAGTAAGTCGTCATTTTGACGAAAGGCTGATTCAGGGAAATTAAGTGGTCAATGGTTAGGGATATTCAACCTATGATTGCCCTTGCTTATTAAGCCTGACACGGTAGTTGCCGAAAAAATTAATGCAGATGTGTAACAATTTTTTAAAAGTCAGCGAGAAGATGTGCCAATTATGAACCCTCTAAGAAACATATAAGGAGTGTCCGTGGGTAAAACAATATTGGTAACCGGTGCTGCGGGATTTATTGGAAGCCATGCAGTGGAAGCATTGGTCAAACGTGGAGATCAAGTGATTGGTCTTGATAATCTCAATGATTACTATGATCCTGTCCGTAAAGAGAAAAACCTTCGAGAGGTGACCGAGCATGCCAAAACCGGAAAATGGCCTGGCACGTTTCAGTTTCTCAAAGGAGATATTCGTGATCGAGAATTGGTTGCACATCTTTTTTCTGATTATCGTTTTGACGCTGTTGTCCATTTAGCGGCGATGGCGGGAGTTCGGGTGTCCATTGATGATCCTGCACTGTATTACGATGTCAATGTGATGGGAACGATGGCCTTATTGGATGCGTGCGTTGGACGGATTGGTTCCCAGGGCAAACATTCACCTTCTCCAACGTTTGTGTTTGCATCAACATCTTCGGTGTATGGCAATACCGAGAAGATTCCCTTTGTTCCGGAGGATTCGTGTGATAAACCGCTTGCCCCATATGCGGCGAGTAAGCGAGCAAGTGAATTGCTAGGGTATACCTATCACCACTTGTATGGCTTGGATTGCACCGTCTTTCGATTTTTTACCGTCTATGGCCCGCGGGGCCGTCCCGATATGATGGCCTATAAAGTGTTAGATAACATATTCACTGGCTGTGAAGTCCCCCTCTATAACAATGGAAACATGCATCGAGATTGGACATATGTGGAAGATATTGTCAGTGGCCTGGTCGCGGCGGTTGACCGCCCGATGGGGTATGAAATTTTGAATCTTGGGCGAGGCGAACCGGTTCTTCTTGTTGACTTTGTGAAAGGCATTGAACAATTAACCGGGCGCCAGGCACAACTCGTTCCCGCACCTATGTTAGATGCCGATATTGCCTACACTTTTGCCGATATCTCCAAGACCCGCAGGCTATTGGGATATGACCCGCAAACATCCGTGCCGGAGGGAGTCGGTAAATTTTGGATCTGGTATCAATCGGAGATTTTACAGAATCCAGTCTTAAAGCTCTGACCCCGAATTTCTCATTCCAGCGTTATTTCTTCTCAATCGTTCAGGATCTATCCCTATTTCCCGGTCCCACCGGACCGGGGAATTTATTTTTTTATTCTTCCTTCAGAACGAGCGAGGGAAGGCTTGTTCCCATTTTATATATGTTGTTGAGGTGGAACTGATACGTGGTGCTCACGGTACAGTACTAATAGGGCCTTACCCTCTGTCTTATAGGGCATCCTTAACTTTTCTGCAAAGCAACCGATAAGGATTTGCACGTGTCTATTGCGGAGGAATGAACAAAATTTAACCGGATTTTTTAGAAATCATTCCGTATGGGAGGTTGAAGGACTAATCTTCCCCCTTACCTCATGATACAAACAGTCACCATTGCACCAGGAGGATCTCATGTGGGTTTGTCCAAATCGTAGCAACTTAATAGTCGTTCTCATGCTGGGGGTCCTTATGGCTTCGGGATGTAGTAGCCATTCGGTCCGAACTGGGGCCAACTCGGAAGGGGATGGGATGGCTTCAAGTGAAGATGGAAATGCAGTCGATCCCAATAGAATTATGAGTCAGGCCAACGGATCAGTTGAGGGAAATGGAAGAAATGGTGGATTGGTCAATGGAGACAAAGCTTCTCAGTATGCAAATGGTTCCAATTCTCAAGGCAGAGTCAATGGGGCAGATCCTAATTCGAATCCAGAAACAATTCGGGGCGAGGAACGAACGTTGGGCCAAGGTGGTTCAAGCTATGGGCACCAATACCCCGGTGTGGATGGATCTGGCCCTAATCATGGACCTGTGTCTGGATTTGAAAATGGAATGGCGTCCAGTCAAAATCCTGATCCAGAAGCTTGGGCAAATGCCTATTTGGGAAACGGCAAGAATAGCCGGGATTTTTATGGTGATCCGTCAAAGTCCGCGGCTCTCAATGATGGCTCTTCTCAAGGAGGAGTGAATCCTGCGACCTGGGCTGAAACCTATAAGAAGGAACATGGCGGTCCTTCTCCGGAGTATGTTGATCCTGACTCGAACATTGCCAATGGCCATATCCAGCGAGGGCGGGCCTCAGTGGGAATTGGGAGAACCGATACGAATGGCTCGATATTTGAGTCGAATTTTAGTGGTTCCATGGGGATCCAACACGGTCAGGTGCAGGATATTTACTTTGCCTTTGACAGTTGGAATATTACTAGCAGTGCCGCCAAGTATCTTGAAGAAGGGGCGCAATGGTTACAAGCGAATCCTGGAAAGGCCTTGACGATTGAGGGTCACTGCGACCAAAGGGGGACACAGGATTATAATCTGGTGCTCGGTCAAAAGCGGGCCGATGCGGCACGGGAGTATTTAGTGAATCTGGGTGTGCAACCGGACCGGATTAAGATTGTTTCCTACGGCAAAGAGCGACCATTTTGTCAAAACGACAGTGAAGATTGTTTCCAGGAGAATCGGCGGAATCATATGGTTGTTCGAGTCAATTAAAGATTCGGCTTTCCTAGGACCCTCAGCGGCCTTCGAACAAGAGGATGCGAAGCACTCGCATCCTCTTTTTTTTTGACTTGGACATCGGTCAGCTAATCAAAAGGAAAAAAGGGAAATGATTAGGGGATGCATAGTTTATCCTCTCCCGATGTTTCTGTCTGAAAATCTTGCACCGGTTTTTAATGAGTGGTACAGTCTCGTCGCCAATCTGTGCGATGCCGGAGTGGCGGAATAGGCAGACGCAAGGGACTTAAAATCCCTCGGGCTTACCAGCTCGTACCGGTTCGACCCCGGTCTCCGGCACCAATTAAATCAACAGCTTAAAGCGAGTTTTTCCCATGAAGCCTGAAGGGTTTGAGAAGGGGTTTCGGGGGCTAGTGATAAATAGGTGAGCAGCAGTTTGCAGGTCAGGTTCTCTGAAGCTGTTGTACCGGGTAAAACAGGCCATCGTTTTATGTCGGGAAATGCGCATGATGGCCAAATAATACCTGCCCGTCTCATATTAGTGATGGCGGTTTGTCGGAAGCCATGAAACCGAAAACCTTTAAGGCCAGCATCCCGACATGCGGACTAAAAGGCTTCCCGCATGCATCGAATAGGATTCCCATTCCGTAGGAATACCTGAGAGCTAGTGAGAAAACTTGAACAGATTCTTAAAGAGGTCAAACAACTCCATCGAAAAAATCAAGGGAATTGTGTGACCTTCTGGGGTCTTGGTGTCTTCGGCCTATAGTCTAATGAACCCTCCCTTTAAATCCACCTGATTCCATGTAAGACTTAATACCTCTCTCTCGTGCGCGTAATATTGGATTTTATTTTAAAATTCCTTTGGCGTTGGAGCTTGGCATCCGACACATACGCGACGGTTTAGGCTTGAAAAGTCATCGGACCCTTGATCCATTCGCTGCCAATATTCTTCATCTTCAAGTGCATCAAACCAGTTTTAATCTTGGCCTGCTTACTCGCGGTCTTGTTGGTGATGAGAGTTTTCCCTCGCTTGGTCTTGCCTTTCGTTGCCCTCGTCGCTAACTGCAGTCCTTTCCCATTATCCACGATGGGAAGCTCCACGAATTATCCCTCCTTTCTTTTTGTCAGTTCAACGAGACCACTCTTCTTTTTGAGTAGGTTGCTCGTTAGGATCACAGATACCGATCTCTAGTCTTAACGAGTAATTGTTCGGTCCACTCGGAAGAGATTGAATATAGCTCTATGTATTAACGCATTTCATTTTTGTTCTTTACTAAACAATGAGGTAGATTACATGCTCCAAGTCCGCGAAAAACTGAATCACCAATTCACCGTTATCATCTTTACGGGACGGTTTGATCGACAATCAACCATTGGCATCGGGGACCTGATCCTCGGCTCCAAGGACATGAGGTGTCAGCACATCATCCTGGATTTTATGGGCATCACCGGTATTGATTCGGTGGGTCTCGGGCTCTTGTATCTTTGGTACCATAAACTACAATCTCAAAACATTGGGCTAAGTATTGTGGGGCCTTCTCCTAATGTCCAAGCTGCCTTGGAAGGCTGTCACCTTCCCGACTGCGTTCCAGTCTATGCCTCTGAGCACGAGGCAATCCGACAGGAAATCTACTGTTAGATGGCCTTTGCTTCATCGTTCGGGCATCGGCATGATCGTCTGTTCTTTGATCCACTAATCCCGAGTTGTAGGATCAACCATCAACAAACTCTCCATTTTGTTTCAGGAGATATATTGCCTTCGGGGTATCTTAACTCCCTGTAAGTCCAGGCATTAGTCTGTAACAAATTCTGGTGGGAAGCTCCACAACAGCCTCAGGAAGTGATTGCCACCGAAGGCAAATATCTTCAGGGGGTCCAGGAAGTTTGAGTAAGGATTTGAGCTTGAGAGAGTGGTGTTTCGCTTGAGTCGTAAGATTTTAGATTGTATCATCCTCGTTTTACTTTCCTGGTGTGCTTTTGTTGTGTGGTTTTTCATTATCTCACATCAATATGCCACTCACCGGATTTCTTCCCTGTCAAGAAACCATTTGACCGGATTCTTCTCAATCAGATGTTTCTTTATTCCTGGAAATTTTTTCCTGCCGAGAAAAACTGTTGAAGTGCTAGTAACTACTTTGAAGTTCTGTCCTAGTTAAGTAATGGCCACGGCCAAGTCACGGCGACAGTCGGAACACTTGGCCCCTTCTTTTGAGACCGAAACCAATCGAATGTAATGTGCACACCACATGCAGTAGAGATATCCTGGCCCATTGAATCGAAAAGGATAGGTGGGGGAGAGCTTCCCCCAATTGACCGTTTCTATAGGACACCAGGAGGGTGTGTGAGACAGCATTGCGTACAAATCCTTTCTCAATAAAATGGTCTTGGTTCTCACCCCTAAGCTGAAAGGTTTGGTTTTGCTAATTCCAGAACCAGTGAAGGGAAAAGACTCCCAAAAAAGCTATAACCGTTTCGATCACCCATAAGGTCGTCCAGTCCATGAAGGTGTCCTCCTGGTTTCTCTGTTGTCCCCTTTCTGCTCTATGTTCATGAAATAGCAACCTTAATGCCATATAATCCTGCGCATCGGACCGACCGGCCGCTATGCTACCAACTTATTGATTTATTAAAAGAAACAGGAAAAGTGGAGGAAGGGAATTTTCGATCTAACCATGAATGCCGAAGTATCGGAATAGATACATACCGTATCTCATTCGCAGAGGGAATCTGGTTTTTTGACGAGCATGACATTCAGCATGATCGGGAGGACAGTATAATTTGGGGGACTTCCTCCGAAGCGGTAGACACTTCTCTACTTTAAGGGCACCTCGAAAAACTCTTGGTTTTGTGCCTTTCGCGGAACAGTTAAGAGCAGAAACCGGTGGAAATTATCGGGGAGACTCTTTATCCCCATTTTGATCTTGAGTTGAGCCCGCACGAGCCTAACCGTTCGAATCCAATTGCCGCTCATCGCGGTGACTTGATGGCCGGAGACATGTTCGGCATGCACACGCATGCGCGAGCGGCGCCGGTTGTGGGTATTCTGTTGCGCGGTCAGCGGCTCATGGCGATACCCTTTCCTGTGAATTTTGGAGCACAGCTCTGTGGCCTTTAGGTGAGCTTCGATCTCGGTGGATCGATAGGCTGAGGCGGCCCAGACATCCGTCCGGCATCCGCGGGCAGCCGCACTTCCTTCAAGACCCGACGGTCATGCACCGCGGCATTGATGACAGTATCCTGCCGAATCAGCATGCGTCTTATCCATGTTCACATGGTTTTTGTCGCCAGAATGGTTCTCCCCATGCTTCATGGTCCAATGGAGTTGCGTGTCATTCTGCCGTCGTTTGGCGGGTTGACCGTCCCACTCAGGCGGACACCCCAGGTTTTGATCGTCGCGTTTTCGTCGCGCGAGTTCCGTTGCTTGGGCACGGCGACCAGTGACGCATCAATCAGTTGGCCCCCACGGGGTTGTAAGCCCTGCTCGGCCAGCTTGGCTTCATATTGCGCAAAGAGGCTCTCCTCGACCTGGGCTTGGGCGAGTGTTTCGCGAAACAACCATTTGGTCTTGGCATCAGGGATACGTTGATCCAGATCGAGCCCCAAGAACCGCAGGAAGGACAGGCGATCCCGAACCTGATATTCGGTGTGATCATCGGTCAAATTTTAGAGGGTTTGCAAAACGAGGATTTTGAACACCAGCGGGGGCCGGCCTCCTTGCTTGCCCTTGGAGTGGCGGATCACTCATTCCAAGGCCGGCCGAAATTCCGCCAAAGGCACATGGGCGACGAGTGTTTATAAGGGATCCCCGTTGTGACTCAGGGCGTCGTAGCGAGGGGCGAGATCAAAAAACTGAATTGGCTGGGTGTCGACACGAGCCATCCTCCTCGGGCTGGAAGTATCGCAAATGATGCTCAGATTGTCAGGGGTTTTAGAGATGCCCATATATGAAAATAATAGTTTTCCTTGGAAAGTCCCGATATGAAAAGAAAGACGAGAAGGTTTTGGGAGATTCAACATTAGATCAGAAACACCCTGTGGCTATTTCGCGAGTCGAGCAGAGCAGAGCAGAAGGATAGAAGGAGGTATGGTTCAAGTTATTTTAGGTAATCCTTTTGACTGGTATTGAATATTAAGCGGAAAAAACTATAGTGATCCTTCTAAGCGATGTTCATCATTTTCACGATGGCCAGGGAACTTTTTCCCCATTTTAATTTTCTTTCGTGGAAGTGACCGTAAGGAACTCAAAACGTAAAGGGGTCACATGAACCGCACAAATTGGACATTTTTACTGATGATGGTTGGTGTAGCCAATGGGTTATTTGTGTGGCCTTTGGCCATTGAAAGTGTGCATTCAGCGACAGTGCCGGATATTCGAGGCAACTGGATAGAGAATCCCAGTACTGGGTCGG
>JBATLR010000349.1:0-9899 GCA_049289415.1 Nitrospirales bacterium | reverse complement strand
TCATGCCTTTGGCATGAGGCGCTTTTTTTCTGACTTCAAGAACCTGTTGAGAGGGCACCAGGACAGAAAAGAGGGAGGCTCATTTACTCCTCAAAGAAAGAATTTCATGACGGGCTAAAAGAGTGTGATGAGTTCAAGCGCCAAAGTTTCCTGATGATTAGCTGATCGATTCCCGATTTGGAAGACATCCTGATTAGATTTATCGTAGCGAAATTCCAGGCGGGACATCAGGAAGGGGAAAGGCTGAAACTGAAGCGTGGCGGTGGTTTCCCAGACCGTCTGTGCTACGGGTGGTGCTGAACCGTTTGAGGTAGCTCCGAAACAGACATTCGATTTGGGGGGAGCGGCCACACCCAAACAGGTAACCGAACCGCCGGCATCCTCAAACAGTTCAGCCCGCATGCGAATGCTCCATTTGGGAGTAAACTCATAGGTGGCATATCCGGCCACACCATTCCATCGAGCGTTCTTCTCCGGACTCAACGGGCTGCTATCCGCCTGATTGGCATAGTAGGCCTCAAGAGCCAGTTCGACTTGAGGGGCAGGCACCAGGTGAATGAATCCCCCTCCCTGGATCCGGTTTCCACCCGGAGTTCCAGGGGGACCGTCTACGAACCCATACAAGCCATACAAAGTCACATGAATGGATTCATGTGGGGTGATCGAGACTGCCGTTTCGAGCTTGGGATGCCGAGCTGAGATCGAGACTGCCGTTTCGGGATTAAGACGCCGATTGAATGTAGCCGTCTGCGAGGTCACTGAATTAATGGCCGCCATAGAGAGAGTGACATAGCGATTGAATTGATATGTCAGGCGGGCGCCCACAGTGGTAAAAGGCTGGCCCAGGTTAAACAGCAAGGATCGAGAGTAATTAAAATTGTAGGGACTTTCTACGACCTCAAAGCCAATGAGCGAATTGATGCGCCCGATTTGAATATTGACCCCATTGCCAATGGGAGCAAGGTATTGGAGATACCATTCCTGGAAATCGGCGTCATTTCCCACATTGGTTCCTCCCACCGTTCGAGAGTCCGATCCAATATTAAACTTTATTCGGGCTCCAAAGCGGTCCAGCCAATTTCCCTCACTCGTGGCCTTTCGTTCTAAAACAAATTGTGCCAGATGGAGTCGAACGGCATCCGACCCCACATCGAATCCTCTCAAATTATTAATGCCTGTTGAGGGACTATTGAAATTGTACGTATAGGACCCATCACCATATCCATAAAACGCCACGCCATTCGATTGCTGGAAATATTTGGAGAATAGGCCGTTCTTGACATGGGCATGAGCCTTCTCCTCCATGGTCTTATGCTTGCCTCCTACTGGAGGTGAACCAGGTACCGCAGGCAATTTATCATGTTCCCTGCCTTCGGCAACAAAAGCATAGAGGGATAGAAGCGCGAGAACACACGCCAGGAAAAAATATTTACAGCGCCTTTCCCCTGGCATACCTGGCTTTCAGAGCTGGTAGGTCCACGTCATGAACAAGGGTTTCAAAGGCGTCTGCTTTCTCCTTACAAGGCTTTGAACCTGTTCCCCCACCTGATGGTGTATCAGCATGATGATATTATCTGTGCCATAACAGGTTACGTGGACACTCGCCAAGGCTCAGGCATTATTCGGAAGCTGTTTGATAGCCTGACTGGCTGATAATCCGTCGGGTTGTTCCTCCCGTCCTATCAGGCTCAGACTAATGATCAGGATTGAACGAGAGTGCATAGGAATGACAGATTTTTTATGTCCCGACATTCAAGACGCCTATTTTCCAAACGGCATTGTGACTGGATTTTTTAATTTGGAGCAAAGAACCAATCATTCCAGGTTGGAACCTCTCAGTAATGCTCCGATCCGGAGACCAAGTTGGACCAATGCCAGCCCAGCCATTAGGCTGACTCCCAGGTAGGTTAATCCGATCCAAATCTGATGTTGCTCCAGCACCAAGAGCACCAATGTGCCCAAAATCAGCGTGCTGAAGGTGGACACCCCACCCATCATACCCCTGCTATAAAACAATTAAGCCTTTCTCTCGATTGGACCGTTTTTCCCGGTCAGTTCAGTGACAAGTCCAATAAAAAAAGCCGCGGTCAGATTTGCCACAAGTATGTCCGTAGGGAAATGATTATGGAAGTTCATCCCCGCGAGCACCATCGTTTCCCACATGGCTGCCCCAATGGCTCCTCCCAAAAATACCAGGATCATTTGGAAAAGCATGGAAGCCGGGATTCCTTATAACATTCTGGACGCAAGGGCTGCCCCAAAAAAGGCGGCGACGAACGCCAACGCAATGGTCCCGAACAAATACATGAGGGCGAGAAAGGTTTTTTGGCCCTGAATGAGCTTGGTAGTATCGAGGGCCATGGCGCTGAATGTGGTATATCCTGCAAGGACTCCCGTCAGGACGAAGGTGTTGAACGGATGCCCGAAGCGTTCTGTCCAGTCAAAGTCCAGAAAGACCGCAAAAAATCTATAAAAAACGCTCCCGAGATTTTGGGTAGGAAAGTAGCGAGAGGAAATGTCCCGCCGTACCATTTTCCTACGGCCACCCCAAGCCACCCAACGCGCAAGCGAATTGATTCCTCCTCCAAGAGAAACCAGGATAAGGTCCAATCCACTCATGGGCCACCGCATTCTCTCAGCCAGGAGAGTCCGCAGAAAACACTTCAATGCCAAAGAAATTCCGGAGGAACGGGGAAACCGGTAACCTGGGGTCGCACCCATGACCAGAACTCTCGCACCTTCGCGCGCACGGTGCTCGACTCCTTCCCAACGACCTTGTAGATCAATCCGGCATCATTGGGCAATCGACTCACACCCGCAGCCCAGCCCTCCTTGTGGTCATAAGCTGCAACCACCCGTTCGTGGATCGCGTCCGCATGTTCGCGAGGGGTCAAAAGAATAACGTTACCAAAGACGGTGAAATCTCCCATGACGCCCAACCGGGAAGGTTCCGAGCGCCCCGGCTCGATGAGAAATTTCTCGACAAACAGCTCCGTCCCCTCCAGTCGCTCTGCGGAAACCGTGGAGGAGAATAAGTCAAATTTGAACAGTTCGCCGTCACCATAAAATAGGCGGCCTCCCATCAAAATCTCGGAATAGAGCAAAGTAGCTGTGGATGCAATGCGGATCCGGGTACGGGTGTGAAAGCGAGAATGACGAAACGGGATAACCAAATCAGGGAGGTATTCCAGGTACGCGCCCTCTTCCAAGGTGATATCCTGCGTCTGTGCCGCGTAGTTCGCGTCCATCTCATGGATCTTGGTGGCCGCCTGGGTCGTAATGTGTCCGCAGGCGTCCGGCCCGGCCGCGAAATCCATCGTATACCGATCACCCTGAAGAATGCCCCCGGAGTTGGTGATGATGAACACCACCGGCAGACCGGGCATGCCCTCATCACAGTACAGAGCCTTCTGCACCAGCAGCGGGGCTCTTCGCTCCGAGAATGCCAGAATAGAGCGATCCCGACGGGCCTCGAAGCGCAGACGCAAGAGCGCATTCTTTCCCAATGCGCCACTTGGTAATTGCTTGGGTTCGTCCCGATAAGGAGCGAGTTCCGGGGCCAGCCCCTTCATACCTTCGGTTCCACGAGATTCAGGTCGAACAGTGCATTGTCCTTGACCAGCTCGACCAACTGATCAATGCCTTCACCGGTCTTGCAGTTGGTAAACACAAATGGACGGTCCCCCCGCATCAGGCGGGAATCATGATCCATGACCTCAAGGCTTGCTCCAACGTACGGAGCCAAGTCTGTTTTGTTAATCACAAGGATGTCTGACTTGGTGATTCCTGGTCCATTCTTGCGTGGAATTTTGTCCCCGGCCGCGACGTCAATCACATAGATAAAATAATCGACTAAGGCAGGGCTGAAGGTCAGGGTCAGGTTGTCCCCACCACTCTCGATCAGCACAACATCGGTTTCAGGGAAGCGGGCTTCCATATCTTCGACGGCAGCAATGTTCATGCTCGGATCTTCGCGAACCGCCGTATGCGGGCACGATCCGGTTTCGACCCCCAGGATACGATCCTCCAACAGGATACCTTTCAGCGTGCGTTTGACATGTTTGGCATCTTCGGTGGTCACCACGTCATTGGTGATAATCAATATTCGCCCGCCCATGTCCATCAGTTTTGGCGTGATCGCTTCGATAATGGCCGTTTTGCCGGATCCGACAGGTCCACCGATTCCAATGCGTGTGATTTTTTTCATGGGTATTCTCCTTGCTCATTAGTTCATAAACATCCGGACCTTCGCCTGCACATGCGCAGATGCGAGAATATCCATCACAGGCGCGAAGGCTGCCATGTCCTCAAGTGAGCTGGTGGCCACTCGCTCATACGCCGCCTCTGCATCGGAATTAATCTCGAACAAGACCGCCTGGGCGTCCAGGTAGTGCAGTTTCATCAAGCGCAGAGACGCGGCGACCATCATGCTCGTCAGACCGTACTGATGCACGGCAAAGGCATCTTGCTCAGAAAGCCCCAGCGAGGCAAAGACCAGTGCCTGCCCAATCGGGTAACACCCCGGTGTCTTCCCTTCCTTGATCCGGCACAGCCACGCACTGGCCGCGCTGGGGCCTAACACTCGATCGGCCATCTCGGCCAGCTTGCGGCCCATACGCACGGTCATCGTGCGAATTTCCTCGTTCAGTTTGCGATTGAGGACTGCATGGTCGGCTTCGTCGATCCGGCAATCGTCGCCCGCACGAGCTGCGCGAAAGGCGATAAGCACCGCGATACCGTCCGAGGTCGCAACCTGCTCGACGGCGGCACGCACGAACTGTCGCAGCGACGCGAGGTCGTGCACCACCCCGTGCTCCACCGCTGACTCCAGCCCGTTGGAGAACGTAAATGATCCGACTGGCAGCACGGAATCGCCGAACTGCAGGACACGCATCAGCTCAGGGATGGTCAGCATGAACGTTTACCCATCGAATGGTTGCGGGTGGTCGTCGTTCGTCGCCTACGCGTGCGGATGAGAGTGAACGTCGTCGTGATCCAGGGGCTGCGAATGCTCGTGTACATGGGAATGAGGTGTTGAATTGGCTCCACCGAACAGTCTTCGAGACTCGTGCGGAGCGAGATAGGGAATGACCGAGGCACCCGGAGAAAATTCGTAAGTAATCCCCTCGAATGCGTGGGTCTTCATCACTGAGGCCATCACTTGCCGATCCACGGTCAGAGGCACGTAGACGGTTGTTCCCTTGACCACTGCCGGCCAGTGCTGATTGCCCAGCGCGTGCCCCAGCTCGAGGCAAATGTGGACGAGGAATTCCTGCGTCCTCGCAAGTAAGCCGTCCAGCCGGATGACCATCACGTCCTGAAGCTGAATGCGGGCAATGATGGCCTCACGTGTGGTGTCATTCCAAATTAGAATGTCTCCATCGTGCAAGTGAGTATTCCGCTCCAGGGACACGGCTAGCTCGGTTCCCCCCTCAGTCGTGCGGCGAAACCGGGTCTTTTGGGCTTGCCATTGATCGAGGTTCAGAACGTCAACATGCGCGCCACTAAGCTTAGCCTTCCAGATCGCATCCTTCTCATTGCCCAAGACTGATTCAACAATTATCATATATTCTTTCCTCAACAAAGCTGACCGGCAGTCCAGTTGATCTTGGAAAAGTGCCCGCAGTCCGGAAACCGGTCAAACCCCTTCAACCGGCCCCGGACACGGTCATCATCGATCCCGATCAACTAAAGAAGTATAGCTGATTAAGGGCAATCGTCTTCGGAGGTGTGACGGTAGCATGCACACCATCCACCATCACGGCAAACGTCTGCGGATTCACTTCGATTTTTGGCAAATAGTCATTCCGGACCATATGTCCCTTGCTCAAGACACGTGTCTGACTGACTGGTTGGACCATACGGCCTAGCCCGTACTTATCCTTGACATTCCGGTCATAGGCGGCTCGAGAAACAAACGTCACACAGCTCTTCTGCAGCACTGAACCAAAAGCTCCAAACATCGGACGATACATCATCGGCTGCGGTGTCGGCAGCGACGCGTTGGGATCTCCCATATTGGCCCATACCACGAAACCACCCTTGAGCACCATTTTAGGTTTGGCCCCGAAGAAGGCGGGCTCCCAAAGGACTAAATCGGCCAGCTTGCCGGGAGCGATGGAGCCCAACTCGTTGAAAATCCCTGCCGCAATACAGGGATTGGACGTCACCTTGGCAAGGTAACGCAGCACTCGAAAGTTGTCATTGCCCGGGGCGTCCTCGGAGAGATTGCCGCGGGCTTTCTTCATGGCATCGGCTGTTTGAATCGCTCGAAGAAAATTCTCACCAACGCGGCCCATTGCCTGTGAGTCGCTCCCGATGATCGAGATCGCGCCCATGTCGTGCAAGACGCTCTCGGCCACGATCGTCTCGCCTCGGACCCGGCTTTCGGCAAATGCCACATCCGAGGGAATTTTCGGATTCAGGTTGTGGCAGACCATAATCATGTCGAACAATTCTGCCACCGAGTTTACACCACAAGGCAGCGTCGGGTTAGTTGAACTGGGCAACACATTCGGCTGACCAACAACCTTTAAAAGGTCCGGCGCGTGGCCGCCACCCGCCCCCTCTGAATGATAAGTGTGGATCGTCCGCCCGTCGAAGGCCGCGATTGAGTCCTCAACAAAGCCCGACTCATTGAGTGTGTCCGTATGCACGGCCACACTGACGTCATACTCGTCTGCAACCGACAGGCAACTCCGGATCGCGGCAGGAGTTGTGCCATAGTCTTCATGAATTTTGAACCCGGCAGCCCCGGCTTCTAACTGCTCGACAAGCGGCCCTTTGCCGCTGCAGTTGCCTTTACCCTGAAATCCCCAGTTGATCGGCAACCCTTCGGCGGCACGAAGCATCATCTCCATATTCCATGGACCGTTAGTTGTCGTCACCCCATTGGTGCCATCTGTCGGACCGATGCCTCCGCCCCAGAAAGTGGTGACCCCGTTCGAAAGAGCGTGCCAGACCTGTTGGGGGCAAATCATGTGAATGTGGGTATCCATGCCGGCGGCGGTCAGGATGAGATGCTCGCCCGTAATCGCATCGGTGGCAGTCCCTGTGGTAAGCCCCGGGGTGACCCCCTCCATCGTTGAGGGGTTGCCGGCTTTACCGATTCCAACAATACGACCATTGCGAATCCCGACATCCGCCTTGACCACTCCCAGAATCGGATCCAATATCGTCACGTTCGTGATGACGAGGTCGAGGCAACCGGCCGCCTGCGTAATTTGGTTATCGGAGCCCATGCCATCACGGAGGGTCTTTCCGCCGCCGGTGATCAGCTCATCGCCATAGACACGCAGATCCTTTTCAATCTCGACATAGAGATCCGTATCACCCAGTCGAATCTTGTCGCCGGTGGTTGGCCCATAGAGATCGGCATATTGTTTTCGGGAAATTTTAGTCATATCAAATAGTCCTTTCTATTCCTGTTAGCGCTTGCTTGACTTGAATCCACCCTCGTTGGCCAGGCGTACGGCCTTATCTAAATTTGGCTGGTATTCGGGTGTCGGCCCCTTCCCGGTCCAGCCGTCGACCAGGTTGTTAAAGCCAAGACAGTACTGCTTCCCGCCCATCGGCACGAGCGTAACCTCCTTTTCGTCTCCAGGTTCGAACCGGATGGCGGTCGTCGATGGAATATCCAGTCTCATGCCAAACGTCTGCGGCCGATCAAACTCCAGGAAACGATTGGATTCGAAAAAGTGAAAATGCGAACCGACCTGGATAGGCCGGTCTCCCGTGTTCCGCACGCTCAGAGTGACCCTTGGGCGTCCGGCATTAATTTCAATATCTCCTTCGGCCAGGATCAGACCTCCAACCGGCGCGGAATCCTTCTTTTCATTTTTTTTTGAACCAGCCATGTGTGTGCTCCTCCCGTTCTCATCAGAAATGAACATATCAGATTCGGTCATTATTTGATGGGATCATGAACCGTAATCAGCCTGGTGCCGTCAGTAAACACGGCCTCCAGTTGAACGTATGGAATCATCTCGGCAACTCCCTCCATGACATCATCGCGTGTCAGAACGCCCGCCGCCTCTTTCATCACCTCTTCGACCGTCTTCCCCTCACGGGCCCCTTCGAGAGCCGTGGAGCAGATCAGCGCCATTGATTCCGGATGATTCAGCTTCAGACCTTTGTCTTTCCGCCGTTGGGCGATATCGCCAAGTTGGTAGATCACTAACTTTTCCGTCTCACGAGGTGTTAGATGCATGATAGGCTCTCCTCTTCAATAATAAACTGGTAATGTAAGATACCCGGCGCCTGTGGCCCGCAAACCGGCTCTCGCAAACCCGTATGCCTCCGGACGCTAACTCGGCTCCTCTCCCGGCTCCCCCAGAAATAGTACCTCGATCTGGCCAAGAGCAATCACCAGCCAGGCTGCCGCGACGAAGGGCGCCGTCAACGGGGGGATTCCCAGCCAACTCGGAAAGAACTCCGTCAAGGGCACAGAGACCAATATGGCCAGGATTGCGACAAAGAGCGATTTTCTCCACAGGAACCCGGCGATCGCGGCGAGCGCGGCATTGTAACCGTGGAGGCCAAGGGCAATAAATTCGGACGGATCGTGGTGATAAATTGCTACAAGCAACCCTAACGCCGATCCCAACAGCGCGAGCACCGCATGCCGCCAGTTGCACAGCGCGATTCCCACAAGGAATAACATTCCGGTCACCATGTTCGCACCAAACATGACCTCGGCGACACCGCGTAAGATCTTATCCACCAACCCCACCGAGCTATACTCCATGGGCGCCGGTTGCACGTCGAGCGCGGTCCCGACCATCGCATGCGCAAGGAGCAGGACCAACCACGTCGCGAACACGAATGGCGCAGTATAGGTCGGAAATGGCAGATATCTGCGCATGGCGTAAGTCAGGAAGGTCGACCCCACACAGCCCACAACCAACAGTCCCCATGTCAAGGGCTCAGGCTTCAAGTAGAAAAACGTGGCGATACCCACCAGCACGGGATTGAAGCCATGAATGCCGTCCTCGATCTCCGTACGGTCGAATCGTGCCAGGGAGGCGACCAACGGACCGATGATCGCGCCGATTCCAGCCCCTACCGCCATGAGCGGCGACGCGACCGCAATCCCGATCAGAAATAACAGCCCGGTGCCTGCATGGCCCTGCAACATCACTTGACCAAACCCGCGCAGAAAGATCCGGGATAAATTTCCTAGATCGCCTAATGTTTGCCGCTCATTCATGATGGACCCTGTTGCATGTCAAAGCCCCCTTCGCGTTAGAGTTGGAGCTGAAGGCCCAGCCCGATTGCGCTCACCGCCTGCCCTGTCACACCGGGTGTGTACTGCCTACCCTTTGTTAAGAAATCGCCATACTGATAAAACAGCGAAATTCTCGCGTTATGCCCATCGATCACGTAGTTGACTCCTCCTTCAAACAGATAGCGGGAGGAGCTATTATTGGGATTGGTGTCGACATAATGCACGTAGGGTTGGAATTGTCCAATCCCCACCTTTTGGGGAAAAAGATATAATCCGGTGGCCATCCAGGAAACGCCGGAGAACAGACAGAAACAGTTTGGGTCTGCGAGTGCCTGGTTGCTCAGATTGGGATTGAAATACTTGAGTTCACCCTCCAAGGTCAGAACGCCCTTGTTGGGCAGAACCTTTTCGAACAAGAGATCCCCGTTCATGCCGAAAAAGGAAGCGGGTGAGGCTTGGGTACCGGCCCCATCCTTCTGGTATTGGAGCACATAGGCGACGGTTAAAATATCGCCCTCCTTTCCGTAATACGTGCTGCTGGTGTAATAACCCGGATTTTGTTCAACATTCAGAAAGTTATAACTGATTCGTCCCGCATACAGCAGATTGTCGGATTGATTTGAAGCACCCTGATGCCCTCCAAAAATACCTCCGACGTAGGTCAGTCTCTTAT
>JBATLR010000348.1:0-5829 GCA_049289415.1 Nitrospirales bacterium | reverse complement strand
GGAGTGGCTTCCTGATGCGGTTTCTTGTGCAATGAAGGTTTTGGCGAGGCGATATTCATCTTCCTGTGTGGCCACCAGGCTATCCAGTTTGGCTTTGAAGATGCGATCGAGCACACGGCGATACGCTGGACCTTTGGGCAGGCCCATGTCTTCCAGGTCATGGCCGGTTAAGGTGATGGCGATATGTTGGAACGTGGTGAGATAATCCCGGATCCGTTCCATGGCCGCATGAATTGTCGGCTTGCTTTGGGCCTTGGCCATGAGAAACAACACGAGTTCCTTCGGCCATGGCGTGAGGAGATCGTAGATTTCTGAAGGAGCCAGGTGCTTTCTGTTGAGGGTCCTTATCAACGTGGACTGGGCCTGTAAGAACTCTCCGACGGTTGCGGTGGTTCGTTGCGGGAATCCCAATCGTTTCCAGGTTTTGATCAATTCGGTTTTGCCCAATGATTCGAACCAGGCCAGGGCATAGAGCAGCCATCGCTCGGTTCCTGATCTGGCGCTTTCCACCTCATGCCAGGCCAGGATTTTTTCTCCGGATGCAAAGAGCGTCGGAGCCGGTTCTTTCCATTGCAGCTTGGGATGAATGAAGGGGAAGAGTTTAAATTGACTCAATCGCTGGATGCCTTTGGCCGGCTCGGGTTCCTCTAGAATATGGATCAGTTCATTCCCTAATCGTGTGCCGGAGAGCCGGTGAAACAGTTCCATGGTTTCGGCCTGTTGAATGAAATGCTGCGTTTCCTTACTGATCTGGAAACCGAACCGCTGTTCGAAGCGAATGGCTCGAAAGACCCGGGTGGGATCTTCCACGAAGCTGAGGCTGTGTAGGACCCGAACGATTCTATCCTTGAGGTCCCGCCGGCCCCCGAAAAAGTCCAGGAGTTCACCGGGCGTCCGGTTTAAGCGAATGGCCAGGGCATTGATGGTGAAATCCCGCCGGTAGAGGTCTTTTTTTATTGAACTGCGTTCCACGGTCGGTAGCGCGGTGGGATATTCATAGTATTCCGTTCGAGCCGTGGCAATGTCCAGGTGATGCATCTGTGGAATATTGAGAGTCTTGGGGAGTGCGATCGAGACGGTTCCAAATCGCTCATGAATGGTCCATTCGGCCTTCAGTTCCTGCGCTAACGCTTTGCCAAAACGAATGCCGTCTCCTTCGATTACCACGTCCAAATCGAAATTGGGAATGTTCATCAGGAAATCCCGGACGAATCCACCGACGAGGAACGCGGCAACCTCCTGTGTGTCGGCGAGTGTTCGAATGGTCTGGAGGAGGGTGAGGAGCGGCGGAGGTAAACGGCTTGCCAATTGTTTGTGAAGATTTGAAGTACGCAAGCTTGGCGCGGGGCCTGCTGTGGCTGAAGGGGCCGCTCCGGCAGAGGGTTCGACGTCTCCTCCCTGGGACGGGAGTGCCTGATGCATCGCTCGAAGTAAATCGGTCCGGCTGAAAATGCCAACGACCTGGTCGTGATCCACCACCGGGACGATCCGCTGATTCCGCTCGACCATATGCTGTTGGACCTCCTCAAACGGTGTGCCGGGTGTGGCCAGAAAGATATCCCTCACCATGATGTGTTCGATGGGGTGGGTGGTCAGTTTGTGATAGAGGGCTTTTTGTACCGCTTCCCGCGTGGCTAATCCCATGAAGCCGCCTTTGGCACTCACAACGGGGAGGGCGTTGACTTCGTATTGTGTCATGAGGCGTTCAGTCTGTTTGATCGTGGTGTTGGGTTCCACCGTCCTGACAGGTGTCGTCATGAGACGTTTGATGGGAAGCCAGGTTTTGGCTTGTTCCTGCAAAAGGGTGTGGATTTTCTGTTCGACCTCGACGATGGTGAATCCCTTAATGCTGGCGGCGGCAGCCATGGTGTGCCCTCCTCCGCCAAAGGCCTTGGTGATCTGATTCATGTCCATGTCGGG
Organism: Nitrospirales bacterium; assembly: GCA_049289415.1. Taxonomy (GTDB): domain Bacteria; phylum Nitrospirota; class Nitrospiria; order Nitrospirales; family UBA8639; genus Nitrospira_E. The sequence continues at coordinate 3,909 of JBATLR010000348.1, read as the reverse complement.
ATGGCGGCTGCGCCCGATGATTTGTACCTTGCCATCCATGGCGACAGCGGCGATGATGGCATCGGCTCCATGTAATTGCGCCAGTTGTTGAACAACCGGGGCCATGTCCTGCACATAGTCCGGCCAGGTGAGGGTGGTGAGCAGAATTCTTCGATGCCCGAGGTTCAGTGTTTGCGCCGATTGCAATAGTGCATGGAATAATTCCAGTTGCGGGGGTGTCCAGTGCCGCGCGATGTACTTCGTGACCTGGTTTAAATCAGCTCCTGTTTGCACAAGGACTCCGCCGATCTGGAAATCACGGGGTGTGGTATTCCGGTAGCCAAATTGACCGGTTTCCTCATAGAGGGCTATGGCAAAGAATGTGGCTTCCTCGGGTGTCCATGTGAGTCCTCTGGTTTGAAGTTCTTCGCAGAGGAGTGTGATGGTGGCCCCGACCGAATCCACTTTGCAATAGTCTGCCATCGGGAGCAGAGGATTGGTGGTTTCCAAGGGATGATGATCGTAAATATGAACTGAAATATGTTGATTTTTAAGGACTTTTTCCAGTAAGCCTAAGCGATCATGGTGTTGGGCATCGACTAAAATCAGGCGGGTGATATCCGGAAAATTTAGACTCGAAAGTGCCGTGAAGGAAAGGGGATGTTCCGCGAGAAAGGCCCGCTCACGGGATTGGACTCCAGCCGGGAGGACGAGGTGTGCCTCCGGGTAGAGCTTTTGAGCGGCCACCATTGAGGCGAGGCCATCGAAATCCGCCTCAAGATGCGTGGTAATAATTTCCATGGAGACCCGATTCTAACAGGGATGTTGAATGACCGGAAGTTTCTTGAAAAGGCAAAGAATTTCCTTCTTGAAAATCTTCTGTTGCTTGAGAGGGGCTCTCCATGTTAGATGGGGGCAACTCAGGAGACGATCCATCGCAGATGGATCATTTGTCGATCACATAATCAGGAGGGTGACACATGGCTGCCATGGCTAAGCCCAAGTCAAAGGCCAAGCCCAAACAGAAGCCGACGGGGAAGCGAACAACTCATGCGAAAGCTCAACCGAAGACAAAAGCCAAACCAAAAAAGTCTGTGAAGCCTCAACGATCACCGTCTACCAAAGCGAAGTCCAAGAATACGAAGGTCGGCTCCAAGGCTCGGACTAAGGGACCCGTTAAGACTCAAGCCAAAGGAAAGACGAAGGCTCGAGTGAAGGGGACATCCAAAACCGTGGCTCAAGCTCAACCACGATCCAAAGCGACGCCGAAAAAGGCGGTGAAAGGGAAAGAGAAGAAGTTGACTACATCTGACAATGTTTCGAAAACGACAACTGCGGCGAAAACCGGGGCGAATCGTACCAAGGCTGCTCCCACCACAAAATCGGTGAAGAAGACGGAGCCGTCTGAGGCCAAAAAGAAACCGGGAAGGCCTAAAAAAGAATCGGCTGTCGAAAAAGGCCTTGATGCTAAAAAGAAAAAGAACGCCTTCCCCGTTGATGCGGATGTGGATGCGGAGGAGATTCTTAGCCAGGAACCCGATACGGATATTGAGGATACGACTCTGCCGGATGACATTGATGCCGAATTGGATATTGAAGTGGAAACCGATGCCGATATCACTCTGGATTCATTGACCACTGAACTCGATGATGTCACTGATCCTCTGGATGTAGATGATCTTGCGGATGATTTTGATGATGATGAGTTTTCCGAGGACTCCACCGACGATGCCGATGAGGATTTGGATTTGACGGAAGACTTATCAGAAGAATTGGGCACCGATAAGTTTTTTCGGGATACCGAATCCAATCATGAGGATGATGAAGAGGAAATTCCTCGCTCCTGGTGATTCTGGCCTGTCATGGGCCCCAAAGGCTGTGCCAGGGTCATTCTCTTCGCCAACTGGATAGTATTGTTCGTATTCCCGGTTTTATAGACAAGCCGGGATGGCTCCCTTCGCCTGAGGCGAAGGGGGGTAGTCTTGCCAACTAAAGGAGGTTTCATGTCGGAAGAACGAGGGTTGCCTCGCATCGGGGATCATGCACCGGACTTTTCCGCGGTGACGACGCAACAGACCGATTTTAATTTTAGCGTATGGCAGGAACAGCATTGGGTGGTATTGTTTTCTCACCCGGCGGATTTTACTCCGGTGTGTACGACGGAATTGATGGCCTTTGCCCAAGCCAGTGAGCAATTTCGTCAGCGGGGGGTGAAGCTCATTGGGTTGAGTGTGGATAGTATTCATGCCCATTTAGCCTGGCTTCGCAGTATTCACGATAAAATGGGTGCGACGATTCCGTTTCCTATGATTGCCGATGTTGATATGCGTGTCGCCAAACTGTACGGCATGATTCATGCCAATGCGAGTTCCACCGCGACGGTGCGTGCCGTGTTTATTATTGACCCGAAGCGGGTGATTCGGGCGTTGCTGTATTACCCTCTCAATGCCGGACGCAATGTGGATGAAATCCTTCGGTTGGTCACTGCCCTGCAAACGACTGACCGCTATGCCTGTGCGACGCCCGCCAATTGGCGGGAGGGGGAAAAGGTGGTGGTGCCACCGCCCAGGACCGTTCAGGAAGTCGATCAAGCGTTGGCTAAAACCGAATATGAACATCGGGATTTTTATTTAGCGCTCAAGAACGTGTCTCCGGTTGTGACCCCAAAGCCCGCGGAAGTGAGGGAGCCCCAACCTGCGGAAGCCGAGGCTCCCGAGCCTGTTAAACCCGAGCCAGCTCAACCTGCTGAGAACACCTCTTCCACCTAGGGGCTGTCCGAGATGAGACGGACGTATACGATTGTGCAGGATTTGGCCAGATTCTCTGATCCTTTTGTTCAATAACTCCGCTCGCCCCAAACGATCGAATGATTTGACTCAGTCCGACACAACCTCGTGACGATCATCTATCTTCATCAATCTCTTTGCGTATGTGCCCTGGTGGAGGCAGTTGGTTTCCCTGTTTGCCATACCATGCTCATGTGATGTGGGCATACATGAAAATCCGGGGAGCAAAATATTCTCTACAGCTTGGCTTGTTGCTTGCCCTGCTCGGGCTGTCGTCTATCAATGCCGGGGCTTGCCGCCTCCTGCCGACTCCTCCTGGAAGCGAAAACGTTTTCTGGGTGCATGTTGAAGGACCCTGTTTGCCTGGAGAAGAGACAGCCTTGGCTGTGAAGGGGGCTGATCTGCTGGAAGCGCTTGTGCAGGGTAAGCGGATTGATCTTGACCACGTGTTGGTGGTTGATCAGGTGATGCTTGATCTTCTGCCCCAACAGGCCCTTTCGGAATATCCCGCCATTCCCCCGTCAGTGCGAAAACCCCTGAACGAGAAAGGTATCACTGCGGTTCGCGTCATTCCAGAGGCAATGTCCATAAGACATTCTCGATTTGAAAAAGTGCTTGCCACTAATCTGGTTGAAGGGGCTCTCCTGATATTGGGGACGGTAGATTTCACGGGAACTGTCTTTCAGCAATCTATTGATCTTTCTAAGACCGTGTTTGTGGGCCCGGTACGATTTTCACACGCGCGGGTTGATTTTGAGGGGTTTTTTATTGGATCTCAATTTGCCCAAGGCGTGGATTTCTCTCAGGTCATTTTTGGAACGCATTCCCGGTTTCACCAGGCTCAATTTCGTGATCGGGTGACCTTTGCCGACGCTCATTTCACCGGAGTTGCTGAGTTTTTGGAAGTCGAGTTTCAGCAGGCGGCAGATTTCTCCCGAACGGCTTTTGCCAGTGGGACCGGCTTTTCAGGGTCGGTGTTTAAAGGCCCTGCCGATTTTTCAGCCATCTCGGCCGTTCATGAAATCTATTTTCGGTTTACCGAATTTCGAGAGTCGGTGACGTTTGCTCAAGCGCAATTTCATACGGTGGTCGATTTTTCGAACGCCAGGTTTGATGGAGCCAAAGATTTTTCCGGAGCCGAGTT
>JBATLR010000347.1:0-13500 GCA_049289415.1 Nitrospirales bacterium | reverse complement strand
ATGTAACGTTACGTATGTCTACGAGTCTACCGATGGTCATTAAGCTTGAGGGGGTGGAAAAGACCTTAGGGGGACAGGCTGTGCTCAAAGGGGTCACTCTCGATATTCCTAAAGGTAAAATTACGACAATTATCGGTCCGAGCGGTGAGGGCAAAAGTGTGATGCTTAAGCACATCATTGGATTGATTCGCCCGGATCGAGGCAGGGTCATTATTGATGGAACGGACCTTACGCAAATTAATGAACAAGAATTGAATGACATACGCAAAAAATTTGCTATGTTGTTTCAATCGGCTGCCTTGTTTGATTCTATGAATGTATTTGATAATGTCGCCTTTCCCTTGCGAGAAAAACGCATGATGACTGAACAGGAAATTTGTCGATGGGTCCCAGAGATGCTGGAGAGAGTAGGGTTGGACAAGATGGGCCATAAATTTCCTGCAGAACTGAGCGGAGGAATGAAGAAACGTGCAGGATTGGCTAGGGCACTGGTAATGGGGCCCGAGATTATTTTGTTTGATGAACCGACGACGGGGTTGGACCCGTTGATGGCTCATGCCATCCATGACCTAATTTTGGCCATGCATAAAACCTTTGGATTTACCGGTGTTATGGTGAGTCATGAAATCCCAGAGATCTTCCCTATCTCTGATTGGGTTGCTATGTTAAAGAATGGGAAGATTATTGCTATGTGTCCTTCAGATGAATTTCAACAGACTACCGATCCTGTGGTGCGTGAGTTTATTTCCGTCAATAATGGGATTCACCTCGCTCCAGTCTGAATCTCCTGGCTCTCGAGAGTGGGTTGGGGAGTGAGATGGATATTGGTGTCACGCTGAACTATACGCATTCTCCTTCCCGGGCTTTGCCCCAATAAATCATCAATTAACGTAGCTTAATTATTATGATGGAACGTGGAAAACTTGAATTAATCGTCGGAATATTTGTGTTGGTGGGAGTTATCTGTCTTGGGTATTTGGCGATCAAGCTTGGAAAGCTTGAGCTGGTTGGAGGGGATTATTACGAACTCCAGGCAGAATTTTCTTCCACTTCCGGGTTGAAAAACGGAGCGTCGGTAGAAATCGCCGGAGTAGAGGTGGGCCGAGTAAAAAAAATCGGACTGAAAGAAGATCGGGCTCAAGTGGTCCTTGCGATCCAGGATGGGATCCCGGTGTTTGACGATGCAATTGCTTCAATCAAGACTCGTGGCATTATCGGAGAAAAATTCATGGAATTATCACCCGGCGGGGCGGGAGAACGTTTGAAGACTGGCGGGACCATTGTGGACACTGAATCTGGAATTGACCTAGAGCAGGTGATTAGTCAATTTATCCATGGCAATGTTGAGTAATGCTTGTATGGTGAAAGGGATGTGGAGGGAATATGCATAGGGAATGGGTAAAGAAGCCTGAGTTAAAGGCGGGGAAGAAAGCAGGTGAACTTCAAAGGGTGCAGTTTAAAAATTCTTCAAGAAAAGTGGCAGTACTATTTCTTGGTTGGATAGTAGTTTCTCTTGCCTGTTTGACTGTCGCGTGGGGAGGAGGTACTCCAACGGGGGCAGTCAAGGAAACCGTTGATCAGGTTTTTGTGGTGCTGAGGGATCAAGCGTTGAAGGACCCTGCGAGAGAGACGGAACGGCGAGCGAAGCTGGAAGAAATTATCGGAAAGCGATTTGATTATGCCGAAATGGCCAAGCGTACCCTGGCTTCTCAGTGGAAGGGGTTAAGTCCAGAGCAACAACAAGAATTTGTGACTTTATTTCAGCAGTTTTTGGCAAATTCCTACGTCGGCAATGTAGACGGATATTCCGGGGAAGAAGTGGAGTACCTCAAAGAACGCGAAAAGGGAGAATTTGCTGAAGTCCAGACCAAAGTGGTGTCTCCGAAAGTGCAAATACCCTTGGACTATCGTCTGTTGCAAAAAAATGGAGAGTGGCGGGTGTATGACGTAGTGATTGATGGAGTGAGTTTGATGAAAAATTACCGTGGGCAATTTTCTCGTATTATTAACTCCTCATCGTTTGAAGCTCTTCTCGAGAAGCTTCGTTCAAAAGCCGACCTGGGGACTTCGTCCTAAGGAGTCGGTTTTGTGATATCGTTTCGTTTGTGGGGCCTGGTGTTGTCCTGCCTGGCCTTAGGCGGCGTTATCCTTCCCTCTTCCATGGTCCTCGCCGAAAATTCTTTTTTTGTGGTTCCTGCGTTTTCTACTTCCAAAAATGATGGACAAGACTTTGGGTTGATCGCCCCGTCATTGAATTCAGATGCGGAAGGTAACCTTCGTTCTCTCTTTGCCCCGATGCTGATTCACAACTCATTTTTAGGAGTCCGGGGAACCTTGAACTATTTTCATTATTGGTCTGGTGGAAGGCAAATGGAGACAGTCGGTTCGTATACTGAGGAAATTGAACGAAAGCTGAAGTTTCGTTACCAGGATCCTGGGTTTATCGAAGGGTTGTTCTTTGTGGATGTTGGAGCACAGTTTTTCAAAAATGCGACCAAGCGGTTTTATGGCTTAGGGCAAACCACTCCCAAGGGGAATGAATCAAACTATACGGGGCGTGAAATTCAAATCCATTGGAACTTTGGTATCCATTTGAATGATGTGACGCGATTATCCGTCAACCAAAGGTTTCGAAATGTTGAAATTCAACCGGGAGGCGTAGATGATGAGCCATATACTAAGGATCGTTTCCCGCGGGATCCGGGGATAAAAGGTGCGACGATTTTGGCCCACCGTCTGGTGTTCCAATATGATTCCAGAGATAACCTCAATACCCCGACAGCGGGCACCCGAGTTGAAGCATTTGGGGAATTGGCGCAGAACTTTGATTTTGGGAAAGAAGAGGATCTGTTGTATTTTCGTTCAGGGTTTGATATCAGGCACCTGATTCCGAGTCCTTCCAAGCGGTATATATTTGTGGCTCGAGCGATGTTGCAATTAAGTTTTGGCGATGGGATCCCCTTTTACGAACAAAGTTCCCTTGGAGGAGAAGACAGCCTGAGAGGATATGGGAAGGATCGGTTTATTGATAAACACATGGTGGCATTTAATGTGGAGGAACGTATACATCTATTTGGCATGAAGATGTTCAATGTCAGTATAGAATGTGAATTAACGCCATTTGTGGATATGGGGAGAACCTATAAGGATTTTAAATTTCGCCAATTTCATGATTGGGAAGTTACCCCTGGAGTAGGATTTCGAGCCATTGTCCGCCCCAATGTCATGGCTCGGGTGGATTGGGGGTACAGTAGGGAAGGTGGAGCGGTTTTTGCTGGCCTCAACTATCCTTTTTGATACATCTCATAGTCGATCTGCTCTTCTGGAAAAACATGTGCTGACAAGGTCCAAGAATATAAATCTATTTGTGCATATAGGTTTACTCTCACTGGTAGGAGTCTTCATTCTCCCTTCTGGGGCATTGCAGGGTGAGGATTCAACCCCTCAGCAATATCCCGAGAGTCTTGAAAGGGAGTTGGAGATTTTGGTGAGGGAGGGGGCAGCTAATTCAAATGACCTCACACGCTTGCTTCGGATGGCCGGCTTGTATTTGGATCTGGGTTACGGGGTGTATGTTGATCGGGAGCAGAAGTTGGCAGCTTTTCAGGAGGGAGCCCGTCTCGCGCAAAAAGCCCTTGATCTTCGTGAGTCTTCTGCAGATGCCCATTTTTTGTTTGCCGCCAATCTCGGGAGTGCTGCGGAGTTGGAGGGCTTGGTTGCAGCGGGATTGACGATTCAAAAGTTAAAGAAGCATGTGAATCGGGTGTTGGAACTTGATCCGGATAATGTTCAGGCTCACCATATGTTAGGGCGGATGTATGAGGAGTTACCCTGGATATTAGGAGGCGATCAGGGCCTAGCTGGAGAGCATTTGAAAAAAGCGGTTTCTCTCGATAGCAGGTATGCACCGGCAGGGTTGGATCTTGCGAAATGGTACGTGAAACACGGCCAAAATTTGGAGGCAGTGAGGGAGCTAACGCGGGTTGTAAGCACCCCCCCTCTTGAAAAGCGATGGATATGGGAACGGATTTATCGACCGGAAGCCCAGGCCTTGCTCCAGCAGACTCTCAGCCAGGTGGATGTTGACCGTTCCAATGCTCATCCCTGAAGTTAGATCAAATGCTTGACAGGCAATAGCAGCTATGGGAAGATTTCGGGTAATCATGTCGGAATTTGGACATTTTTAGTTATTCCCCTACAACACGTTAGATTCTTCAAGAAAGGATGCGCAATGTCCTTGCTAAAAAGGATTGAAAGTCCAGCAGATTTAAAGAAACTTTCTCGGGACCAATTTCCTGAACTTTGTCAGGAAATTCGGGAACTCATCATAGAAGTGATCTCCCATGTGGGCGGGCATTTAGCCTCCAATTTAGGTGTGGTGGAGTTGACGGTGGCTTTGCAGTATTTATTGAACACGCCGGATGATAAAATTGTTTGGGATACCAGTAATCAGGCTTACACACACAAACTCTTAACGGGCCGTCGTGAACAATTCCATACGGTCCGCCAGTTTGGGGGAATAAGCGGATTTTGTAAACGAGAAGAAAGCATCTATGACACGTTTAATGCCGGACATGCCGGAACCGGAGTGTCCGCTGCTGTTGGCTTTGTGGAGGCACGTGAGCAATTAGGCAAGTCCAATAAAGTAGTTTGCGTTGTAGGAGACGGGGCCCTCACGGCTGGAATGACATTGGAAGGGTTGCAGCATGCCGGAGATATGGGCCGGGACTGTGTGGTGATCCTGAATGATAATCAAATGTCGATTTCCCGAAATGTCGGAGCTATTTCCGCCTATCTTAATCGGACCTTTACCGGGGAGTTCTACACAAGACTTCGTGAGGAAACCTCTCAACTCCTGGAAACCATTCCCCAAATTGGAGAACCTGTAAAGAGAATGGCGATTCGGGCCGAAGAGCTGGCCAAAGGCTTACTGCTCCCTGGTCTGCTATTTGAAGAGTTAGGATTTCGATATGTCGGTCCAATTGATGGACACAACTTTGAGCATTTACTCCCGACGTTGGAGAATGTTTTGAAATTAAAAGGGCCAACTCTCCTGCATGTGATTACCAAAAAAGGATTGGGCTTTCAGCCGGCAATGAAGAATCCGGTTTGGTTTCATGCCTGTTCACCCTTTGATTCGAAGACTGGGCAACCGATGAAAAAGCCCGGTCACCCCTCGTATAGTTCTATCGCCGCTAAAACACTGATTCGTCAAGCTAAAAAAGATAACCGGGTGGTGGTCATTACGGCTGCGATGTGCGAGGGAACGGGAATGTCTGAGTTTGAAAAGGAGTTTCCCTCCCGTTTAATTGATGTCGGGATTGCCGAGCAGCATGCAGTGACATATGCAGCTGGTCTCGCCGCGGATAATATGCGGCCGGTTATCTGTATGTACTCGACCTTTCTGCAGCGGGCCTATGATCAGGTTGTGCATGATGTGGCAACCCAAAATCTGCCGGTGACCTTTTGTATTGATCGGGGAGGATTGGTGGCCGAAGACGGAACGACCCATCATGGGGCTTTTGATTTTGCGTTTCTGCGGCATGTTCCCAATATGGTCATTATGGCCCCAAAAGATGAAAATGAACTTCAACATATGGTTCAAACAGGATTGGTGCATGATGGCCCGGTGGCGGTTCGATATCCTCGCGGCAGTAGCCTTGGGGTGCCTTTAGATTCTGAGCCAATTCCTCTTTCAATCGGTCAGGGTGAGCTGTTATCTGATGGGCGAGATGTGGCGATTATCGCGATTGGGGTTATGGTTTCGGAGGCGATGAAAGCGGCTGAGCGCTTACAAGAAGAGGGTGTATCGGTGGCTGTCATTAATGCACGGTTTGTGAAGCCTCTAGATAAAAACCTAATTCGAGAAATTGCCAAAAAAGTGAAATGCTTAATTACGGTTGAAGAAGGGTGCCGAATGGGCGGATTTGGATCAGCTGTACTAGAGTTTTTATCCGAAGAAGAATGTTGGAGTATGCCGACCAAAGTACTCGGGTTGCCAGATTGGTACATTGAACAAGGGCCTCAGGATTTGCTCAGAGAAAAGTATGGTCTCACGGCGGATGGGATTTATGATCAGGCCAAGGCCTTGCATGACCGGGTTTCCCTGCAAGCAGTAATACGCTAGTCTATTCTCGTGTATATTTCTCGACGAAAAACCAAACAAATCCAGGTTGGATCGGTCAAAGTCGGTGGGGATGCCCCCATATCGGTCCAGTCTATGACGATTCCTCATCCGAGGGACGTTGCTGGGACTGTGGAGCAGATTCACCGGTTAGAGAAAGCTGGATGTGAATTAATTAGGGTAGCCGTGCCCGATATGGAAGCGGCTGAAGCGCTTCCTAAAATAAAATCACAAATGACGGTACCCTTGATCGCAGATATCCATTTTGACCATCGTCTTGCTCTAAAAGCCGCTAAAGTTGTGGATTGCGTCCGTATTAATCCAGGGAATATTGGGCCATGGTGGAAAACCGAAGAAGTGATTCAGGCCGTCAATGACTATGGTATTCCACTCAGAATTGGGGTGAATGGGGGTTCCTTAGAGAAGCATCTTCTTGAAAAATACGGCTATCCCACGGCTGAAGCACTTGCTGAGTCGGCATTGAACGCAGTTCATGCTTTGGAGGATGTTGGGTTTACCAATATGAAGGTGTCCCTGAAGGCCTCTGACGTGCACATGGCGATGGATGCCTATTGGTTGTTTGCCCAGCAAGCCAATTACCCATTGCATATCGGCATTACCGAAGCAGGAACTGCGATGACCGGTGCGGTGAAATCTGCTATTGGGTTGGGTTGGCTGCTTTCTCAGGGTATTGGCGATACCCTTCGGGTCTCTTTAGCGGCCGATCCGGTGGAAGAAGTCAAAGTTGGATTTGAAATTCTGAAATCGCTGGAGCTTCGTCATCGTGGTGTCAATGTGATTGCTTGTCCGACCTGTGGGCGAGTGGAAATTGATGTGGTGAAAATGGCTAACGAATTAGAGCATCGATTGGGACATATCACCACGCCAATCACCGTATCCGTCTTGGGTTGTGTGGTGAATGGAATTGGCGAAGGGAAAGAAGCTGATATTGGAATTGCCGGAGGTCAAGGCGTAGGAATTCTGTTTAAAAAAGGAAAATTATATAAACGTGTGCCATCTGAAGACCTTCTTCATACTTTGATTGAAGAAGTGGAGTTGATGGCCAAAGAGCAGGGTGGTCAAGGCCCGAGCGTCAATGTTCATGAGACGCTTGAGGGCGTTTCCATTCATCAAGCCCCAATGGAAGATCTTTCCTTAAGCCCGATACGATCTGTCTCCAGAGAACTTCCCGTGTTGCCTCGACAGTAATGATTCCAGCCTTTTAAGGACTAAAGAAAGAGAAAGCCAGATTTTCTCTTGTACAAGAGAAAATAGACTTCTTATAATGAACTCGGAAAGGCGCCGTACCCAAGTGGCTAAGGGAGCAGTCTGCAAAACTGCGATTCAGCGGTTCGAACCCGCTCGGCGCCTCCATTTATTTTATCCTGTTTAGCCCAGGCATTGGTTTTAGGATTTATGCTTGGGGTTGGAATGGATGCTCTTGAAATATGGTGAAAATCTAGAGGGAGTAAAATAACAATGTCGGTACCTGTGTCTCAAATGTATACCGTAGCTCATTATGCCCTCTCACAGCACTTACGGGGTGTGAAGCGATACCCACTTGTGCTCATGCTAGAGCCGCTCTTTCGGTGTAATCTGGAATGTGCAGGGTGTGGGAAAATCCAGTACCCGGATCATATTCTGAATCGGCGTCTGACGCCTGAGCAATGTTGGGCTGCCGCTGATGAATGTGGTGCACCTATTGTGAGTATTCCTGGTGGAGAGCCACTGATTCATCCTGAAATGCCAACCATTGCCGAAGGGCTTGTGAAGCGAAAGAAATATGTTTACCTCTGTACAAATGCCATTCTGCTTGAACGAAAATTACAGGACTATATCCCCTCGAAATACCTCACATTTAGCGTCCATATGGATGGTCTCAAGGAAGAGCATGACCATGCCGTTTGTCGAGATGGTGTCTATGACGTTGCCGTGAAAGCCATTAAAGCCGCTTTAGCCAAAGGTTTTCGGGTGACGACCAATACGACATTATTTAATGATGCGGCGCCTGCTCGTGTCAGGCGATTTTTTGATGAAATGATGGAGCTAGGTGTGGAAGGCATGATGATTTCTCCTGGGTATAGCTATGAAAAGGCTCCAGATCAGCATAGTTTTTTGAGCCGTGATCGGACTCATTCGTTATTTGCGCAATTGCTGTCTCAACGAAAGCGCGCTTGGCAGTTCAACCAGTCTCCGTTATTCCTTGAATTTCTGATGGGAAAACGGGAGTATGAATGCACCCCTTGGGGGAATCCCACGTATAATATTTTTGGATGGCAGCGCCCCTGTTATTTATTACAGGATGGGTACGTATCCACTTTTCGAGAATTAATGGAAGAAACGGAGTGGGAGCGTTATGGAACGGGACGACATGAACAATGCCGGGATTGTATGGTGCATTGTGGGTATGAAGCTTCTGCTGTGAAAGATACCTTCAGCTCATGGAGTGGGTTTTTTGGGACCGTCAGGGCGACCCTGTTTCCCAATGCGGTGTGAGGCTTCTTCTTTTTGTTTGTTCTTTCCCTTCCTCAACTCTGGGTCCTCTGGAAATTGTCTCAACGTTTAGCTGTAAGTAAGGGGTCATCATGGGTTTAGATGTATCTTCAATGGATACTCCTCAATCATGGGAAGGCTGGCATCTGCAGCCTACGAATGAGGAAGAATTGCACGAAGCCATGGATCGTGTATTTGATTATCGAGGCGATGTGACGATTCACCTCCAAACAGGGGAGCAGGTTATAGGATTTGTATTTGATCGTCAGGAGGAGGCGCCTGAGCCGTATATTAAGCTATTCCTGCCAGGAGATCAGCAGCCTCGTATGGTTTTATACCAAGAGGTGGCTGAAATCGTTTTCTCAGGGCAAGATACGGCGTTTGGTCGATCATGGGAGGACTGGGCGCAAAAGTGGAAGAAGCCCGAGGCAAGCTCTTAACGACACGATTCCCGCAAGTATTTTTATCCCTTCAATGTTCTGAAACTTCCCTATAATCCAAAGCAGGTTTTCCTTGTAATCGGAATCTAGGCGTGATGAGAAATTTATTTCTCTCTCGACTCATGCACTAGTATGTTTATTCTCTGAAAACCCAGGAATGGCGAGTGGGAAACAGCGCGTAAGAACGGAAGAAATAATTGACGGTTGGCTTCTGACTGTGATAGAAGTCCTGAACTTTTTTGGGCCCAGGAGACCTATGTAGCCCAAAGATTTCTGAATGGGATAAATGGGGTTGGCAGAGTATTTTTATTGAAGGAAATGTGAAGGCTTGCGAAAACTGCGGAATGAAGGGCGTACACATATGGTGCAATCAGGTCACTTCGTTCTAGCTTTCATATTTTCTAAGTTGGTCACTTATCCCGGTCCGTGTGTTGTATGCCCTTCATGATGTAGACCATCGCTTTATGATCGAGGGTCTGATTTTTGAAAATGGCAGGGATGGTTTTGAGTCAGCTGTCCCTTCCGTGAAGGATGCTTGAGCAGATGTTGGGAGGAATGGAAAAGTAGATAGGATGGATTTAGCAAAGTCGTTTTCCACTTGGACAGTGCAAACCAGGGGCATCGCTTGGTTATTCAATCAGGAGAGTTTGAGTCGACATGGTGGGTGGAGGTTGATCCGGCTAATCCAAGGCCAGATTGAATCATCACGGCAAACTTTTGGCGCCCATGCCGTGTCGTTCCGTAGTTACTAAGATTTTGTGAGGAATGTCGAATTTGAAAAATCAAGAATCAGGTAAACGAGGGGGAACAATGAACGAGTTTCAAACAGTAAAAAGCCTTTTAGTCAGTGGTTTGGCCGTTATGGGCCTTTTGATGTCAGCATGTGGTGGTGGCGAAGGTCCCCCGCAACCACCTCCTCCTGCTCCGCCGGAATATGCGGATAAGCATATGCCAGCTGGCTATTGGAATAATCCAGAAATTTTGAAAGAGGGAGAGGCCATCTTTACGGGACAACAGAACATTGATGTGAATTGTGCGAGTTGTCACGGCAAAGATGGAAAGCCGGTCAAGGCTGGCGCTCGGGATTTCCGGCGAACTGAGCAAATGCAGCTTTATTCGGATGCGGTATGGTTTTGGCGAGTGTCTGAGGGAGTTTCTGGGACAAAGATGAAAGCGTGGAAAAGCAAGCTTTCAGAGGATGCCATCTGGAAAGTCATTGCCTATGAAGCTACCTTTGGGCTCAAGGGCATGGAATATGATGTTGCGAAAGGCCAATGGGTTCCTTCAGGAGGAGCTGGTGCGGCCCCTGCTGGGGGAGAGGCTGAAAAAGCGGCAGAGTAATCCAGGAATTGAATGAAAAATAAGGAGGGCGGGGACCCTTGAAAACACTGAATCGAAGTCTATTGATAGTTCTAGCGTTGGGCCTAAGTGGGGGGGCTATTGCCTTTGGCCAGGTCCCGGATGCTCCCCTTGTGGATTTTCCCTATTCGGGAAATCGAACGGCGGTGTGGGTCGTCGCTCAACTTCATATCTTATTTGCGGCGTTTATTTTAGGCGCACCGATATTTGCAGTGGTGGCCGAATGGCTTGGGTATAAGAATAACGATCCCAAATATGACCGTCTGGCCAAGGAAGTCATTAAGGTCACAGTCATCTTATACAGCATGACTGCCTTAACGGGAGGTTTGTTCATCTTTGTCCTGCTCGGGACGTATCCTGATTTTTCGACATGGTTAATCAAGCATTTTTTCCTTGTGTTTGCGGTTATCTATCCACTGCTGTTTATCCTTGAAACCATTATTTTGTATACCTACTTTTATTCATGGGATTCCATGAAAGGAGCGAAAAAAGGACGACACATCGCTCTTGGGATCCTGCTGAATATTGTCGGAACAGTAACACTCTTTGTCATTGACGGACCGACATCATTTATGAACACCCCGGCTAAAGCTGTGGAAGGTGTATCTTTGGTGGAGTTTATCCAGACGGCAAGCTTGTGGGACAAGATGGCTAATTTTAGCTGGATGCCCCTCAACCTTCATCGCTTGGTAGGAAATGTGACGTTTGGTGGATTTATTGCCGGGCTTATTGCGGCCTATATGTTTATGGGATCAAAAACAGATGAGGAGCGAGCCTATTACGACTGGATGGGTTTTGTGGGGAACATGATCGGGGTAGGGGCGCTTTTGCTCCTTCCGTTCATGGGTTATCTCCTAGCCTACGAGTTGTGTGATTATGATGCATCAATTTGCCCCTACATGATGGCTGACCAATTGTCGATGTTTTTTGAAATGCAGGGGGCCATGATCGGACTGATCTTTTTAGCCAGTAATTATTATATATGGCTAAGTCTTAAGCGAATACAGGGTGTGGAACAGGTGCGAATATCAGGATTCGTGGCGGTGGTAGTGTTGTTCATGCCAGCCATCATGGGATTTACTTGGAAAATGTTCCCTCCACCCGAGTGGCAGTCTTTAATCGTCTTAGGGATCCTGGTCGTTCTTCCTGTAGTTCTTGGTAAAATTCCTGGTCTCAAGAACTTCACCGTTTCGGCATTCACCATGATTAAAATTGGGTTTTTAATGATCGTGGTGGCCGATGCCATTTGGATGACCCCTCACGGGTTTGTGCCAACTCAAGGTCTTGCCACAGAAGAGGTGGAGCTACCTTCTTGGGCAGGGGAGCTAGCGCTTATGCCAGCAAAAAATGCAGCCGCATTTACCCTTGTCTTCCTAACTGTCGTAAATTACCTGCTATATAACCGGGCCATTAAGCGAGGGACGATCATGTGGGGGAAAATTGATTTTGCCTCCCAGTTCGTTCTGATATTTCTGGCGTTTAGTGCGATCTGGACCATGGGACTCATGGGAACAGTACGCTCCTTAACTCGGAAGTATTATCATGTTTACAACCTGGTTCCCGACTTTACTCCTGAAGCATTTACACCGACTCTGGCCTACTCGGCGTGGTGGATAACGGGTGTGACTATTGTGTTTTACGCTGTTGTGAGTTTTGCCATCCTTGTCACGCTGAGAGCGGGAAGTCCGAAGGCGGCACAGTCAATGGCATCGTCAGTTCCGGTTGAAGCTAAATGAGAAGGTTGAAAAAAGAGGAAACAAATGGCTAACCAAAGTTTTGCCAAGAGTATTATGAAGAAGACCGCCTTGGGGGTCATAATTGGTGTGATATTGGTGGTAGGGGCCAGGTTCACCCATTTTCCCTATGTGTTTCAAGTGATGTTTTTCCTTTATGCAATGCTAGGAGCTTTGGTATTCATTCTGTTGGATGCTCCAGCAATGAAACGGTTGGAAGGTGTCAAGGCGGTTGGGGCGTTGGTGGTATTTTACCTCCTGCTTTCTGGTCTCTATATCGCCGGGGCGTCGATTCTGCCCCAGTTTGACCCAGAAGATGAAAAGGGAAAAATTGAAAAAGTCTTAAAACTTCGTCGCGCCCAAACCGAGCAAGGAAAGGCCGATGAATTGATAGCCAGGGCAAAAGAGTTGGATGAACGGGCCAAGGCTATTTCCAAGCAACTGAGTTCTCTTGGGGCTGAGGCCAAAGTTGAGGTGGCCGTGACGACCGGTGCAGGTGGGGGGAAGGCAGCCTCCGGCGATCTCGTAGCCCTTGGGAAAGACCAATGGGAACTTCAAGAATGCTATAACTGCCATAAGTTGTATGGTCAGGGTGGAAAAAAGCGTGGGCCTGAGATGGATAATATCGGTAATCTCATGACCCCTGAGCAGTTAAAAGAAAAAATTTTAGATCCAAAGAGCTGGAAAGCGGAAGGATTTGATAAGGATTACGAAAAGGGCAAAATGCCTGATAAGTACAAAGATCTTATGTTCCCACAAGAAATTGATGCACTTATCGCCTTCCTGGCTTCATTGAAAGACGAGTCCGTGAAAACACCCAAGCCTATAAAAATGAACTAATCAACATCTGAGGTTTTCCCTGGCTATGCAACCAAAACTGACAGCAAAAGCATTGTGTGCGAACAAGGAAGTCGGGAAGATTTCTAAGGTTATTGTTGATCCACTTTCCCACGAAATCAGCCATGTCATCGTTCAGGAATTGAATGGTCACGGAGGAGAACGCCAGGTTCCTATTGGCCAAGTTCAGGAAGTGGTGAGCGAGGAAGAAATTGTCCTTCGGTGTTCACCTGAGGAATTCGGTCAATTTCCTGTACTGGAGCGAGATCAGTACGTCACGATTAAGGAAGTTGAAATTGCACATTTGGAAGATCATTTGCATGTGGAGCCAGGTGAGATTTTGGTTCCTCTCCCTCGGTTAGAGCAAGGGGTTCCTAGGCGCACATTTTTTACCAACATGACACATGCGATTGGGACATTAATTGCCTTGCGCTTAGTGTTTCCTGTGTTGAAGTATCTGATGTAGCCCATGTTCAAGCCCTACGATAACGCCTGGTTTTCCGTCGGCAATGTA
>JBATLR010000346.1:0-13005 GCA_049289415.1 Nitrospirales bacterium | reverse complement strand
CTGCAATACTGTCCGGCTGTCCCCCAAGGTTGATACTTCGTACGATTTGCCGTGTGTTGAGATTAATGACCTGTAGAACACCGGAGGTATTAACAAAATTCTCACTGGTATTGACGACAGCCAACGCATACTTCCGCACGACCGCGACAGACGTGGGTTCTCCACCAACGGCGACCACCCCGTCAGGTTGGGGATTCGATGGATCCCTGATATCCACAAATCCGATATTCTCCGTTTGACTGTCCGTGTAAATCAGCAGTTGCCCATTTTCACTAGCTGTCACAATTTCTGCGACGGTTTCTGTATTGACGTCGGTATTGAGAAAGACGGGAAACGTGGCAATCCGACGGAAATATTTCTCCGGACTTCGGGATTCCCTGTCGCCGGCTTGCACAGGAGTGGTCAAGGTCGTTCCGATTATGGCCAACCCCGCTATGAATGCGAAGACATCTCGTCCGACAGGCTTTGTGGTTGACCATGAAGCACAAGGTTGCGAAACACCCTTACGTAAGGTCATAGAATCCTCCATTTGGAATTGTGGTTTACTATTGTTTGCCTTGAGAGAGTTACGCCCGTGCAAAGAGAGGAAGGTTATTGGGGTAGTCAGTCATGCATGTAGCTGGTGGATTAGCAGGGTGTTGAAAAAGTCCGCCAGCGGCGTTCTCGCCCCTTGGTCGTGCTCACGTATTTCTCGGTACGTTTCGCCCGTCCAGGCGGCTGCCGTCTCCCCTTCGAGAAGCCTCGGGACAGGACTGAACGGGCGTTTTTGAACATCCTGCTTCGCTCATGGACGATCGTAAAATTTTGGATCCCGATAAGCCTTCAGAGGAATTTTGAGTTTTTCAACAGGCTGCTAGTGACTCCTCCTGCTTGCGATGGGTTCCAGTCCCTTCGGGATCTTCATGGGGCACTCTCCCTCACATTCCCTTTCCCCAGGACTATTGAGTTCATGCTTTCAATCAATGCATGCGTTATTTCAGATCCCAACTTGAGTCTCGAATTTGCGTGAGGTCTTCATGTCTGACGTGCTTGAACAGGTGGCGAACATATGCATAGATGGATACGATCAAAAATTTAATTCCCGCTTCCCAAAACATTTTTGAAAATCCTCCTTTAATGATGAGACATCTGCGACAATCGGACCCAAATGGAATGCCAATGTCTTCTGGCTTACCTGTCTGTGCTGATGAAGGTCAGAGTAAACGCCCAAAGTTGCCAGTCTGTTAGGCCTCGATCACATCTATGTAAACAAGGCGGAGCATGATGGTGTATCCGGAGGACTTCAAGGAGGATTGCAGAGGGTAGTGACGGTTATGAGGTTGCCCCAGGTGCCTTAGTCTTTAAGCAACTTTTCAATCTAAACCAACGGCGAGGACCGGTGTCCCGGTCGTTCCTCCCAAGGCATAGCGAGATCCTTCGTGGAACTTGTCCTGAGGGTGCCGAAGGGCTCGGGATGACATCCTTTCCCAGAACTTGATTAGGTCGTGACAACGTCAGTATTTAGCAGGCATGGTCAGGTACATGCCGCTTGGACTTGCACCTGAACTCCGACTCATCTTTTCCCTTTTCTTTCTGCTCTGCCTTTCGTTTCTATTGTGCTAGTATTGGTACTAACAATGAACGTAAAACTACTCCAATTGTGAACTGACTGTTTCGTTCCTTCCTTGTCTATGGCCCGGAAACGAGTCACCGCTCAAGACCTCTATAACTACACCAAGTGTCTGCATCGCGTGTATCTGGATAGCCACGGCGATCCCTCCGAAAAATCCGAGGTCAGCTCATTTGTGAAATTGTTGTGGGAAGTGGGGTTGCAGACTGAACGGGATTATATTACTTCGCTCGGCGATCAGGAGATCCTGGACCTGCAAAATCTTGCGGTAGAGCCGGCATTTCAGGAAACCCTGTTGGCTATGGAGCATGGAGCCGCTGTGATTTATCAAGGCTGTCTGATCCATGAGCACTTTGTGGGGCGACCGGATTTGTTGGTGAAACGTGAGGATGGAGCATCTCGCTTTGGCGAATATCTTTATGAGCCGATTGATATTAAGGCTGGAAAGGGTTGGGAGGAGGCGGACGGCAAGAACCCCAGGTTTAAAGAACATTACGCCTTTCAGATTTTGTTTTATCGGCTGTTACTTGAGAAGATTCAGGGAACAGTTCCCGCGGGTGGCCGGATTATTAATGTGGACAAACAGCTTGAAGAATTTGATCCGGCTCCATTTGAAGAACGGTTTAACCAGGCCATGCAGGACGTTCAGCAACTGGTGTCCGGAGACGAAACTTCGGAACCGGTGCTGGGAAGTCACTGTACCATGTGCGGATGGTTTAGCCGATGTTACCGATGGGTGAAAGACGAGTCCGATCCCACCGGTTTATTTTTTGTGGGCAAGCAAAAGTTTGCGCTCAGGGAGCAGGGGCTTCGGACGATACAAGATATTGCTCACATGGATGTACAAACCTATCTCAAGCCCCCTCATAAGATTCCGCGAATGGGAAAAGTCTCCCTGACCCGAATGAAAGAGCGGGCGCAGGTTCTGTTAGAGGGGAAGCCGAGGATCCGCTCCGGCTATAGGTTTCCGGAGGTTGATCGGGAGATCTATTTTGATATTGAAGATGACCCGACCCGAGGGGTCACCTATCTATTCGGAATGGTCATTCAGGATGGGAGGAGGCCCTCTCACTTTACGTATTTTCTGGCTAAAAGGCCCGAAGACGAAGAGCAGACGGTCAGGGACTTCTGGCGATTTATTCAATCGACGGAACAAGCTGTGTATTATGTGTATTCCCATAAGGAGCGATCGACGCTGAAACGTCTGATGGAAAAATATGATCTGGATGCCGAGACGTTTGAAAAATATAAGGCCTGTGAATTTGATTTGTATCAAGACCTCATTGTGGAATATTCTGATTGGCCGACATTTTCTTATGGGATTAAGCATATCGCCAAGTTTATCGGGTTTCAGTGGCGAGACGTGGACCCGTCCGGCGCCAACTCCATTGCCTGGTATAACGATTATTTAGCCAATCCGGCCAATGAAGTGCTGCTGAATAGAATTTTGGAATATAACGAGGATGATTGCTATGCCATGGCAGCCATCACACGATATTTTGAACATCACGCCCACAAGACTCAGGGTATGCCTAAAAAGCTGGCGCCTTGAGACGCACTGTTGAGGAGATTGGACTATGGCTGCAACGGTATTAGTCGTCGATGATGAAAAGGATCTGGTGGAGTTGGTCAAGTATCACTTGGAAAAGGAAGGACTCAAGTGCCTGGAAGCGCGTGATGGGGAAACGGCCTTGCAGGTGGCAAGGGAACGTACTCCGGATCTTATGGTCCTGGATCTGATGTTGCCGGGGGTGGATGGTTTAGAGGTCTGCCGGAAGTTGAGGAAAGACCCGAAAACGTCTTCGATCGCCATTATTATGCTGACGGCGAAGGCCGAAGAGGTCGATCGGATTGTCGGGTTGGAAATGGGGGCGGACGACTATATGGTGAAACCCTTTAGTCCGAGGGAACTCCTCGCCAGAGTGAAAGCCGTGTTGCGGCGGGGACAGGGGCAGGACATGCCGGCGCTCAAACGGGTTGGAGCCCTCGAGGTCGATGAAGGCAAGCACCAGGTGACGGTGGACGGAACCGTGGTGGAGTTAACCGTCAAGGAATTCGATCTGCTCTGTGCGTTGATGCGGGCGAATGGCCGGGTCCTGAACCGGGAACAAATATTGGAAACGGTTTGGGGCTATTCCAATGCCGTGGATATTGAGTCGCGAACGGTGGATGTGCATATTCGGCGACTCCGGGAAAAGTTGGGAAGCGAATACACACGAATTGTGACGGTCAAAGGTGTGGGCTATCGTTTTGAGTCGGGGACGGTCTAAGGTGAGTATGATGAACGTGATCTTGATCAATGCGTAATCCTTCGCTCATTCTTGCGGGCTGGATGGTGTCGGCCATGATCGGGGCGGGTGTGGCGGTTGCCTGGGCATGGCCAATCTGGGTGTTGGTTTTATTGGGGGCTGGCCTGGTTGGGCTGGCGGTGTTGCTGACCCGGGACATCTGGGATCAGACGAGAGGAAACCATGAAGATGTCATAACTGGCGTTCGTCAACTTGAACAGCTCAGCGGGATTGATGAGGCGAGGGCTTCTCGTGTGTTGGAAACCGATGTATTGGGAGGTCATATCCAGCGCCTGGTGGAAAACGTGAAAAAACGTATGACCGGTCTCGAGGAGGAACGCACGAAAATTATCGCCATCATGGAAAATCTGGTAGAAGGGGTGGTGGCGTTTGATCCCAAGGGAAAGGTGTTGTTCACCAATTCCAGCGCCCATCGAATATTGGGATTGGACGCCCAGGCGATTCAAGGACGATCGCTGTGGGAAATTATCAGAAATCAAGAACTGGCAGGCCTGGTTGAAGGCTGTCAGGAATTGGCGTGGCATGAGCGACGACAGGCTGAGGTAGAATTGCATCCTCCCGTCTCCATGGTCTTAGAGGTGTATGCGCTCCCTTTTCCCATTTCCAATCAGAAGAAGGGGAGTGTGCTGGTGTTGCACGACGTCACTCAATTGCGCCGATTGGAACAGGTACGGACGGAGTTTGTTGAGAACGTGTCCCATGAACTGCGCACCCCGCTGACGGCCATTGTCGGATATTTGGAAACGCTTGTGGATGAACCGTCATTGGAAACGCCGAACAATCGGAAATTTGTGCAGGTTGCCCACCAACATGCGGTGCGGCTCAGTCGGTTAGTAGAAGACTTACGAAGCCTCTCGGAAATTGAATCGGGAAAAGTCGTATTGCGTTGTGAATCGGTGCCGTTGTGTGAAGTGGCGCAGGATATTTGTGAGATGTTTCAATATCAACTGTCGAAAAAAAATCTGCAGATCTCCAATACGATCGGAGTCGAATTTAGTGCCTGGGTTGATAGAGATCGGTTGATTCAGATTCTGGTGAATCTCGTGGATAATGCCATTAAATATACGTCTGCCGGAGGCACCATATCGTTTCAAGCCATCCCTGTAGGAGATGAGCGGATCTCATTGCAGATCAAAGATACCGGCCAGGGCATTCCTTCCACGGATCTTCCGAGGATTACCGAACGATTTTATCGGGTGGATCGAGCGCGGTCCCGTGAAGAAGGTGGGACGGGCCTTGGGCTCTCCATTGTCAAGCATCTGCTCCAATTGCTCGATGGCAAACTTCGCATACAGAGTGAATTGGGAAAAGGCACCACCGTGGACGTGATCCTGCCTGTATCCAGGCCAACTCTCTCAAGTCAATCTTTGTGAGATTTCGTTTTCTCTCCCGGGTAACTTTCTTCCTTTAGTTTTTCCATCTACCCCCCCCCCAAACGTTACACAGTTGTAACCAGAACCTCACAGAGGTGAAATAGTCATTCGCTAGTATTCGAATGCAGGGTTAAATAATCAGACTGCCGAGCTTTGGAACTGTCTCAACGTGAGACGACAATGACGGGAAAAGCCCATGGGAACAAAAAGCACAGAATGGATTGCTCCGGTTGATGTAGAACGGAAAGATCATGATCAGGTGTTAGCGGTTATTTCTGCCAGTCCGGGGGTGACGATAGAAGCACTTTTGGAACATTTGCCATGGATGCGGTGGGGACATTTATTTTCCATACTTGGGGAATGCCTGCAAGAAGGGTCGGTAATCTTGTGCCAAAAGGAGTTTCAATTTGAAGTCCGGGCCATCCATTCGTCGTCAAGCGGACACGAGGAGGATGTCCTGACGGGCTCTATGCCGTCAAAATCGGGAGATCGGTGGATGGGTATTTAACACGTTCGTAACATTGCCGTTACATAGAGGAAACCTGTTGGACCTACACTATTTATTCACTTGAGGAGGCACAATTGATGAAACACAGTCAGAAACGAAGGCAAATGTGGGTGTTGGGCTTGGGCATAGGACTGTTCCTGGGCTGGACCGGGACCGCGATGCTTGGGGCCTCCACTGTTTGGGCTAAAGATGAGATGGAAGATCCTAATTGGGTGAATTATGCCAAGGTGAGTGGCGTATCCGGAAACCTCAATAGCATTGGCTCTGATACCCTGAATAACCTTATGACACTCTGGGCTGAAGGATTCCGGAAGCAATATCCGAATGTCAAAATTCAAATTGAGGGAAAAGGATCAAGCACCGCTCCGCCTGCTCTCATTGAGGGAACGGCTCAATTGGGGCCGATGTCTCGAAAGATGAAGGGGAAAGAAATCGATGCCTTTGAGTCGAAGTTCGGGTATAAACCTACCGCCTTTCCCGTTGCGGTAGATGCATTGGCGGTCTATGTCAATAAGGATAATCCCATTCAAGGGATGACGATTGAGCAAGTCGACGCGGTGTTTTCCAAGACCCGGCAGCACGGATATAAGGAAAACCTTACTAGTTGGGGCCAATTGGGCTTAACCGGCATGTTCGCCGATATGCCGATCAGCATCTATGGCCGAAATTCGGCCTCGGGGACCTATGGGTTTTTTAAAGAAGTGGTGCTGGAAAATGGTGATTATAAAGATGAAGTGAAGGAACAGCCCGGTTCGGCTTCTGTCGTGCAAGGGGTGACTGAAGATCAGGCAGGGATTGGATATAGCGGTATCGGATATCGAACTTCTAGTGTCCATGCGCTTCCTCTTTCCATGAAGGCAGGGCAACCCTTTGTGGAGCCCACTTATGAAAATGCCACCAAGGGGGAGTATCCCTTGTCACGGTATTTGTTTGTGTATGTGAACAAAACTCCCAATCAACCCTTGTCGCCGATTGTTCGAGAATTTTTGAAATATGTGTATAGCCGTGAAGGACAGAAGGTCGTCATTAAAGATGGCTATTTCCCCATCTCCGAAAAGATTATTGGGAAACAGTCGGAGCACCTCAAGTAGGAATATCCCAAGGAACAACCTGACCGCCTCCCGGAGAAACCTTTTGGAGAGCGGTCGGGTGTTCTGATATCATTTCAGTCCTGTTTCTCATTTCCCCTTCCCAACGACCACACATGATGCCACCCGTATCTTCCCCCTCCTCTTTGGAATCTAATAGACAATCATTGGTTGGCGTTTCCCGTACTGGCACTCGAAGGCGGATTCGTCACCTGTTTGATCGTATGGCCAAGTATATCGTTGGGGCGGGAGGCCTGGCGACGATTGTCAGTATCCTAGGAATTTTTGTCTATCTGGTGTGGGAAGTCATTCCTTTGTTTCAACCCGCGACAGTCTCTCCTGAACTGACTCTGCCCGTGGCACTTTCCGGGACTCAAGTTTCCGAACGGACTCACATCATGGTGGGGATTGATGAATACCGTGAAGTTCCGTTTATTTTGGAAGGTAAACAGCTCAAATTTCTTGCCTTACCCAATGGCACTCCCATGCCTGAGGCGGGAGGGGAGTTGTCGATCGAAGGTGAGCCGACGTCTGTGGTGCGTGTCGGATTAAAAGGCCATACCCTTAGTGTCGGGACCGATCGGGGACTCGTCTATCTGGTCAAGATACTGTATCGCTCGGATTTCCAAGAGGAGCAACGGACCATTCTCCCGAGTGTGAAGGTCAACGATCCTGTGCGGGTGGTTCCTGACGGAACGGGGATCATTCTCCATGCGCATGTGACTCGAGGAGATGAATTTCAAACCGTAGTGGCTCTCACCGGAAGCGGGGAGCTTTGGGTGACCAGGATTGAAGAACCAGGGGATTTTTCCTTTTCGGATGACGTCATTGTCACAACCAATCGGCTGGTCCTTCCGCCGAACGCGCACCTGAGGACTTTGGCCCTGGATAGTGTGGGAAAACGATTGGTGGCCGGGACGAACGATGGACATCTCCTCGCATGGGAATGGGAGCGGCATGGATTTGATGCGCTGCCTCAATCCGTGCCTGCAGGTGCTGCTGGGGATGGCGTGACTGCTCTCTCATATGTGTTAGGTGAACGAACGTTGGTGGTTGGCACCACTTCGGGCACCGTGAGTACATGGGCGTTCTCAGCCGATCAGTCCGGGCCGTTCGGAAGAATCTTGAGAAAAGTCCATACCTTCACTCCTCATGCCCGGTCGGTGACGAGTCTCTCCGTGTCCCAACGGGATAAAGGATTTCTCACTGCCGACGATCAGGGAACCGTGTTGCTGCATTATTCCACGACTGGAGAAACGATTTTAGAAATTCCTGGTAGGGGCAAAGCCATCGAATCTCTGCGCTATGCTCCAAAAGCCGATGGCGTGGTGTGGTTGGAGGAAGGTGGCACGCTTCAGACCTATGCTATTGATAATCCCCATCCGGAGGTGACGTTCAAATCCTTATTTTTCCCGGTAACCTATGAAGGCTATGACCGTCCGGAGATGATTTGGCAATCCTCCAGTGGGTCGGATGAGTTTGAGCCGAAATTGGGACTTATCCCACTCATGTTTGGCACGTTGAAGGGGACCTTGTATGCCATGGTGTTGGCCATTCCTCTTGCGGTTATGGGTGCCATTTATACGGGGATGTTCATGCATCCCCATCTTCGAGCTGTGGTGAAGCCGTCTCTGGAATTAATGGCGGCTCTACCGTCGGTGGTATTGGGCTTTCTCGCGGGCCTCTGGTTTGCTCCTCTCTTAGAAAAGATCTTCCCTGCGGTGGTGGCCATTGTGGGATTGCTGCCTCTGGTGATCGCCGTCTGTTGTCTCCTGTGGCAATTCCTCCCCATTCGGGTGAGACGATTTGATGCCTATGGGCTGGATTTGATGGTCATGATGGTCGCCATTGTTTTCACCGTGGGTGGATGTTTGATGGCCAATGACGCAATTGAGGGTTGGTTATTTGGGGGAAACTTTAAACAGTGGTTGGCACAGAATTTTGGCTTAATCTATGATCAGCGAAATGCCATTGTCATAAGCTTTGCGATGGGGTTTGCCGTGATCCCCATCATTTTTAGTATTGCCGAAGATGCCATTGCGAATGTTCCCCGGCAACTTGTCGCCGGATCGCTGGCTTTGGGAGCGACGCGGTGGCAGACCTTAACCCGGTTAGTTCTTATCTCGGCCAGTCCGGGCATCTTTTCCGCGTTGATGATCGGGTTTGGACGTGCGATAGGAGAAACCATGATTGTACTGATGGCGACTGGAAATACGCCGATCATGGATTGGAGCATGTTTAACGGATTTCGTACCCTCTCGGCCAACATTGCCGTAGAAATGCCGGAAGCCCCTCATGGTGGGACCTTGTATCGTGTGTTGTTCCTGTCCGGTCTGATTTTATTCGGCTTCACATTTACGATTAATACGATTGCCGAAATCGTCCGTCAACGGCTTCGCCAAAAATATTCTCAATTTTAAGACGGGCAGCCATGAAATTTCTTCAACGTTTTTTTGCATCCGGGTCCCTGTTTATTTGGTTGTCAGGAGGAGCCTTAGCGTGTTCCTTACTGATGATCGGCGGGATTCTGGCGTTAATTTTCATCAATGGCATGGGGTATTTTTGGCCAAAAGATCTTGTCCAGTTGACGCTCAAGGATGACACCCGGGTGCTCGGGGAAATTGTGGATACCCAGCGCATTCCGGAAACCGTCAGCGCAGACTTTCCCGATGGGCAGTCTCGCATACAACTGAAGGTGGGCAACCGGGATGTGTACGGGCTGGATTTTCGGTGGGTCGATGAAGCCGATATTGCCGAACGGACTTGGCCTCGGGATGTCATCGCATTTGAACGACGAGAATGGGGGAATTTTTATGGCTGGGTCACGGAAGTGTGGGATGGGGAGACGCGCCTGGCTCAGGGCCGGGATATTGGGTGGGACGTCTGGTATCCCTTCCTGGAGCAGGCCGAAACTATTCACCAGGACATTCATCATATTGAACGCGATGTGATTGGCGCTATAAACGCTGACATGGAGCGCGCGCGCCTGAATCTGAAGGTTTTGGAATCAAAAGGGGAAATTTCTCAGGATTCAGCCGACATTCTTCAACGGGAGATTCAACAACGGGAATCAGCCTATCAGGAGCAGATCGAACGATTGGTGGGGTTGTATGAGCGATTGAACCGGTATCGCGTCACCCTCGTTGATGTCACCGGCGAGGAAAAAACATTTCCGGTTGGCGGCCTTGTCAAGGCGTGGCGTCCGAATGCCATGAGTGTATGGGACAAGACCCTGATGTATGTGGAAAATTTCTGGAATGTCTTAACCGATGAGCCACGGGAAGCGAATACCGAAGGTGGGATCTTTCCGGCAATTTTTGGTACGGTCATGATGGTCTTGGTGATGAGTGTGGTGGTGGTGCCGTTCGGAGTCTTGGCCGCCGTGTATTTAAAAGAATATGCCAAGCAAGGCCTGTTGACTCGAATGATCCGGATTGCGGTGAATAATCTTGCGGGGGTTCCGTCAATTGTCTTTGGTGTGTTCGGCCTCGGGTTTTTTGTGTATGCAGTGGGAGGAACGATAGATCAATTACTTTTTTCCGCCTCGCTGCCGAATCCGACGTTTGGGACAGGGGGAATGTTATGGGCTTCGCTCACGTTGGCCCTCATGACCGTGCCGGTGGTTATTGTGGCGACGGAGGAAGGCTTGTCGGCTGTTCCCAGAGAATATCGGGAAGGATCGTTGGGGTTGGGCGCAACAAAATTTGAATCGCTCATCCGGGTCGTTTTGCCTTGCGCCATGCCGGGGATTTTAACCGGGTTGATTCTTGCGGTGTCCCGGGCTACGGGGGAAGTGGCGCCACTCATGTTAACCGGCGTGGTCAAACTTGCTCCGGCCCTGCCGGTTGATAGTCAGTTTCCTTTTCTGCATCTTGATCGAAAATTTATGCATTTGGGCTTTCATATCTATGATGTGGGATTTCAATCCCCTAATGTGGAGGCGGCAAAGCCTATGGTTTACGTTACGACCCTGGTCCTGGTTCTGGTCGTCCTCCTCTTGAACATGACGGCAATTGCGCTCCGAACCAGGATGCGAAAGCGCTATGCTGGTGCTTCGGTCTAAATGAGGTACAATTATGGAAATCGAGCAGAATTTTCTGGAACAATCTATGTCTCTGGTCAAGACCTCCGGGGCAAAGCCTCTGAGGCTGGTGGTTGAAACAAGGCAGACGGATCCCATGAAGAAGACGTTTGTAGAATCCGAAATGGCTCAACATGCATCAACGGATGGACCTGCGAAAATCGTCATTCAAGATATGAACTTTTACTACGGAAATGTTCAGGCTCTTAAATGTGTGAATATGACCGTTCCCGCCAATAAAGTGACGGCATTTATCGGACCTTCAGGTTGTGGAAAATCGACTCTCTTGCGCTGCCTCAATCGTCTCAACGATCTGGTCGATGGTGCCAGGGTCGAAGGAACCATTCTCCTGGATGAGGAAAATATTTATCGACCTGAAGTCGATGCGACCGACCTTCGAACCCGGGTTGGTATGGTCTTTCAGAAGATTAATCCGTTTCCGAAAACAGTCTGGCAGAATGTGGCCTATGGTCCGCAATTGCAGAAGATCCGCAAACGTGCCATTCTTGACGAAATCGTTGAAACAAGTCTCCAGGGAGCAGGATTGTGGGACGAGGTTAAAGATCGGTTGCATGCCAGCGCCTTGGGTTTGTCGGGAGGTCAACAACAACGACTCTGTATTGCCAGGGCACTTGCGGTGAATCCGGAAGTGTTGTTGATGGATGAACCGTGTTCCGCACTGGATCCGATCTCCACCGGGAGGATTGAAGAGCTTCTTCATACGTTGAAAGAGCGGCTCACAGTTGTCATCGTGACACATAACATGCAACAGGCTGCCCGAGTCTCTGATTTGACGGGATTTTTCTTGTTAGGGGAATTAATCGAATTCGATGGCACCAAGAAAATTTTTACCAATCCGGGCGATTCCCGAACGGAAGATTATGTGACGGGGCGGTTCGGCTGATTTCCGGTAGACCAGAATAAAGGATCACGATGAAGCGACACTTTGATGATTCATTGGCGGATCTCAGGCAAAGAATTTTGCGCATGGGAGCGCTCGTTGAAGGGCAAATTCGTCAAGCGCTTACCGCGCTTGTGGATCGTGATGATGTCGTGGCGAATCAGGTCATTCAGAATGATCGTCAGGTGAATACGATGGATGTCGTCATCGACGAACTCTGTCTCGAATTGTTGGCGCTCCACCAACCCGCGGCGAAAGACCTTCGGTTTGTCACAACGGCCATGAAAATTTCCACCGAATTGGAGCGTATGAGCGATTTGGCGGAAAATATCTGTGAGCGTGCCATCGAACTGCATGCTGAACCTCAATTGAAGCCGTATATCGATATTCCGCGTATGGCCGAGCGTGCCATCAAAATGGTAGGGGAAGCCTTGGATGCGTTTGTGCGAGGGGATTCGGTACTTGCCAGACAGGTCCTCAATGAGGATGACTACGTGGATGAACTGAATGAACAAATATTTCGCGAACTGTTGTCTTTTATGATGGAAAATCCCCAAACAATTTCGCGTGCGATCCGGTTGTCGTTTATCTCCAAATACATTGAACGCATCGCCGATCATGCGACCAATGTGGCGGAACTGGTTGTGTATATGGTTGAAGGGAAAATTATCCGTCATATGAATCCAACCTGACACTTCGTCTCCCTGCCTGCTGTTTTCTCCTTATCATTTTCTCCTGTTGGTGTGTGCCCGCTCCAGCCTCTTAGCCTCCTGTCACAAAAAATTTACCTGTCTGTGACAGGGGTGTCATTTCTCAAACGTATAGTGTGGGTATGAAGAATCATCAACATACACCAGCGCATGCGGAAGGAGAATGCTATGCAAAAATGGATTGACACCCGGGGAGGTTCCTCACGGTATTCCCAAGGTCAGGTTACGCCGTTACGTTCACAGGGCCCTGGTTCGCTGTGGTCTCTGGTCCTGGCAGGTGGACATGGGGAGCGCCTTCGGGAATATACCGAACAGCGGTTCGGTGCGTATCGACCGAAGCAATATTGTGCGTTTATGGGAAAACGATCGATGATCCAACATACGTGGAGGCGGGCGAAAGCCCTTTGCCTTCCTCACCAGGTTGTG
>JBATLR010000345.1:0-1669 GCA_049289415.1 Nitrospirales bacterium | reverse complement strand
CAGCCCGGGAAGCCGCGTTCTTCGCCACGGCTCCGTTTATCGGCGCCTTGGCTGCCGTGCCAATTCTCGGGAACAGTGGAGGTTCGCTGAATATCTGGCAGGGGCGACGATGGCCATAGGGGTTGGAGTTCTTCTAAAAGAACATCACAGCCACCTACACGGGCATGCAGGTATGGAGCATGATCATGTCCATACCCACACCGATCCCCATCATCAACACGATCACCAGGAGAAAGTCGTCGGGTCTCATGCCCATTGGCATCGGCATCTGCCATTGCAACATGATCATGGACATGTGTCGGACTTGCATCATCGACACGAGCATTAGCAGCATGCCGAAAAGGCTTGCCCCTCGCGATAGTCGAAGGGTCCATTCTGGGGTCTTTTGAACCCCAAAAATAGTCATTCCAAGATTCTCCTGTACCCCTAAGGTGTCAGGCCTTCTGTCTCATAAAGCGGCAATAGATAAACGGTTGTTTTTTGCCCCCTGGAGTTTGGTGGAGCTGTTCAACCGATTCAACAAGCTCAAAGTTACTCCCGACGGCTAGGGCCAGGAATTGGGGGGAATAGCGCACGACAGGCAATCCGCTACATGTTGGAGGAGCCTCATAGGCAAAGGTGGCGATGATCACGTGGCCCTGTGCACTCACGGCCCTGTTCATGGTCTGGCAGTATTTTTCGCGATCCTCCGCATCCGTCAGGAAATGGAATACCGCTCGATCGTGCCACACATCATACTTTTTAGATGAGCGAAAATGGGTACGGCACAAATCTGGGCATCATCCTCGGCGAGAGAAGTCTTCATATGAATGAGGATATGTTGAGGAAGAGTTTGATCAGCCCTAACGGCCGTATTCCCGGCGAGAAGGGTCAACCCGGCGACACACAGTCCCAGGCCAAATTTCACGGTTTTCATCTACAATCTCCTTAGTGAAAGTTCCAACGCGTGGTTTTTACGTGCCCAAGGGGTTTGCCTGCTGAGGTGGGCAGGAAACCGTCCCATAGGAACAAAAGACGCAACAATCCCCTGGCTTGGGCCTTAGAATCGCCTGGCACTTCTGGCACTCATACATCACCAGGCAGGAATCGACTGACATCGGTTCGGTCTTGTGAAATCCGCATTGCGGACAGCGGATGGTGGATTTCAGTTGGGTGCCAATTCCCATTCTTAATTTTCCATTTTTTCCTGCTGCATGGAGGGGCTTGTCCTTCCTGTGCATGCATTTCCCCTTAGCCTAAGAGAGTGCCAATCCCCGCAGCCTGCAAGACACGTTCACTGGGTCCACGTTCATCGCAACATTCGGCGGGTTGGCCATCAATCACCACCGCTGGGATCGTCCGAAAGCCAAGCGTTTTCGCACGGGTAGAGACCGGCTGATCTTTCATGTCGAGGATGGTGATTTCGCACGAGGGACAGGCGAGTTGTTTCACCAATGTGATGGTGTCTTCACAGATCGGACATCCGGCACTGAAAATTTCGATATGACGTAGGGTGCTCATAGAGATCTCTCTTTCCCTTGTTATGATAGGTTTCCTCGTTCCTGATTTTCATGGTACAACCTGTAGCAACTACAGATGCAAGAGGTGCCTAAAGGCGCAAGGGAAAATGGATACCATTGGAGCCTTATCCCGAAAGACCGGGAGCCACATCGAGACCATCCGCTATTAC
>JBATLR010000344.1:0-31467 GCA_049289415.1 Nitrospirales bacterium | reverse complement strand
GAATGGGGATCTACCGATTTGAACAAACCGAAATGAAAGCAGCATCGCTGAAACAAATTCAGATATCGAGCCATAGCAACCCCTGAAATCTCAAATGAAGCGGCTACAGGACCAAGAGAAGTGAATCCTTACGAAAAGCAGGAGTCGGCTTTGCACATGCTGAAGGGATAATTACGGAGTAAGAACCGGCTTAAGGGGGAGATACTTGAACGATCAATTCAAGCTCAATTGGAGCATGAAGAGGTAATTCGAAAGCCCCAAGAGCCAATCTGGCATGACGGCCGGCATCTCCAAATAGCTTGACCAACAAATCAGAAGCCCCGTTAATCACCGCAGGCTGATCCACAAAACCTTCCACGGACGCTACATACCCCGTCAGGCGAACCACCTGTTTGAGACACGCGAAATCTCCCATCATCTCTTGTAGAATGGCTAACCCGTTTAGCATAGCTAATTGAGCAGCGGCAGCTCCTTCCTCTACGGTCAGCTCTCGCCCGAGTTTTCCAGGTTGCACAATTATCCCGTCACGAAAAGGCAGCACGCCACTCACAAAGATTAAGTCTCCGGCCTGACGAGCCGGAACATATGACCCGACAGGACAAGGGGCCGCCGGCAGCTTTAATCCCAGTCGGCTTAATGCTTCATGAACACCCATAGCGGATATTACACAATCACTCACTTACGAAGCACGTTTACTCATCGATCGTCGTTGATAAAGGTCTACCGCCTTATTATGATCCGCTAATGTCACAGAAAATTGATGACTCCCATCGTTCCGTGCCACAAAATAGACAAAATCGGTTGTCGTAGGATAGAGCGCAGCATGAATTGCAGCCAAACCCGGATTGGCAATGGGTCCAGGAGGAAGCCCGCGCACCTTGTAGGTGTTGTAGGGACTATCTACCGACAGATCGGCTTTCCGAATATTTCCATCAAACGACTCGAGGGCGTAAATGACGGTGGGATCGCTCTGCAAGGGAATGCCCAGCCGGAGACGATTATGAAATACTCCGGAAACCAAGGGTCGTTCGGCTGCCAACCCCGTTTCCTTTTCCACCACGGAGGCTAGGGTCAACACCTCTTGAAGAGTCATGCCCATGACCATTGCCCGGTCTTTGAGTTCTGGAATCATCACATCATGAAACCGGTGAACAAATGTTCGAATAATGGATTCTGGCGGAGTAAAGCGAGAAAAATGGTAGGTATCAGGAAAAAGATAACCCTCTAATGTGGGGGCCTGAATATTCAGGCTCTGAATAAATACCGGGTCATGGCTTAGTCGAAAAATATCCTGCTTGAGGGCAAGACGTTTTTCATCCAGGATGTCCGCAATTTGTGCAACGGTATAGCCTTCGGGAATGGTGATGGCATATTGATAAACTTCTCCTTTAACAAGTTTGTGCAGTAATTCGGTGGGTTGCATTCCCGCATCCAGTTCATATTCGCCTGGAATGATATTTCGATCGACCCGCTGCACACGCCCCAAAAGAGTAAAAAACCATTCTGATCCAATAAGGTGATGTTGATCGAGAATATGGGAAACCTGCGTAAAAGAAGTACCGGGTGGGATTTCGACAAGAACTGGTTGGGTTGATCCACCCATGGGTTGATTCATCCACACAAAACCACCCATGACCAGCACTGCACCCGTTAAAAGACTTACGACGATCCGGCGAACAAGGATCACGTCACGACGTCCCCTTTCCTACTGCTCCCCGTCGGTCCATGTGGGGGGACAATTCAGCCACATCATCATGCTGAAGGAGTTTACTCCTCCTTCAAGTACCTATGTATGAGGCAACATAGTCATATACGCTCCGTAATGCCTCATCTAACTGTTCTGGTAGATTTCCACCCGCCTGAGCCATATCTGGTCGCCCCCCCCCAGACCCCCCAACGAGTTGAGCCACATGTTGAGCAACTTTTCCTGCAGGGATTTTGTGAGCCTGTTCTTTGGCCACAATAACCAATAACGAAACTTTTCCTTCTTTAACCGACCCCAAAACCAAAATACCAGAAGACACTTTGTGGCGGAGCTTATCAGAGAAGGTTCGCAATTCTTGGATAGTCAAACCATCGATCCGCTGGATAAGGATCGGTATCCCGCCTATGTCCCGAATCGACGCTTCCTGACCAGCACCTTGCTGATCAAGCAATTTTTGTTTCGCACGCTCTAATTCGCGTTCGGTATCACGAAGGGTTCCAACAAGTTTCTTGACTTTTTCAACGACTTCATTGGGGCCGGCTTTCAACACAGCGGCCAATTCTCTCCATTCGGCCTCCTGATGCTGAGTTTGAGCCACAGCCCCCTCGCCCGTGAGTGCCTCAATACGCCGGACACCAGCCGCAATACCTCCTTCGGACACGATACGAAACAGACCGACATCTCCGGTTCGAGCACAATGTGTTCCGCCGCACAATTCCTGACTAAACGACCCCATTTCTACGACCCGAACCTGTTCACCATACTTATCACCAAAAAAAGCCAGAGCTCCTCGACTCAGAGCATCCTGAATTCCCATTTCTTCAACCTTAACAGACAGGTTCTGACGGATTTGTTCGTTCACCAGTCCTTCGATTTCTTCAATATTTCTAGGTGTCAATCCTTTGAAATGTGAAAAATCAAACCGCAATCGATTTGGGGCCACCAACGATCCATGTTGCTTCACATGAGGACCTAAAATTTCCCGCAATGCGGCATGAAGAAGATGGGTCGCCGTATGATTTCGTGCCGCACCCTGCCTTAAATGACCCTGTACCGTGGCGGTGAGAACATCGCCAACGTGAACAGATCCTTCGATGACCTGGCCCTTGTGGAGAAACCACCCCTTTGCCAGCTTTGTGGTATCTTGAACGACAATTCTTGCCGACGGGCCCACCAAGGTTCCTTGATCCCCGACCTGTCCACCCCCTTCGGGATAAAATGGCGTGGTATCCAGGACACACTCCACCGTCTCCCCTTGCTTGGCTTCCTTGATGACATGCTCGTCCTTCACTAGGGCGAGCAGCCTCCCTCTATCTTCCTGACTGCAATAACCCACAAATTTTGTCAAAGGGAACTGCCCGAGAGCATTCACCAGGTCGCTTCGAGAATCCGCCTGGCTAAACCTCGCAGTTTTTCTGGCTCGATCACGTTGCGCCTCTAGCGCTTGCTGATAACCGACATGATCGACGGCCAACCCTTCTTCTCGTGCAGCATCTTCCACTAAATCAAGGGGAAACCCGTAGGTATCATACAACTTGAAAACCGCTTCTCCTTCTAAGATTTGACTCCCCTGTTGCTTGGCTTCCTCCAATATTTGATTAAGGAGAGGCAGGGCCTGTTCTAATGTTCCAATAAAGCGTGCTTCCTCCCCCTGGACAATCTCAGAAACCGTATCCTTCATCGAACGAAGATCCGGATAGACCGAATCCATGTGATCAACAACGGAGGATACGAGGTCATATAAAAATTCTTGCTCCACCCCCAATAATCGACCATGCCGTGAGGCTCGACGCATAATACGTCGCAGCACATAGCCACGCCCCTCATTCGATGGCAACACCCCTTCAGTGATTAAAAAGGTCATCGCCCGCAGATGGTCCGCAATCACCCGCATCGACCGGTCAGCCGTTGGGGAGGCACCATACACCTGTCCGGTGCTCTTCCCTATTCGTTCCAAAATAGGGCTGAACACATCGCTATCATAATTTGACGCGACTCCCTGGGTCACCGCTGCCAACCGCTCTAACCCCATTCCGGTATCAATACTGGGCCTGGGTAGAGGGTTGAGCGTGCCAACAGGATCCCGATCAAATTGCATAAACACTAAATTCCAAATCTCGAGATATCGATCGCAGTCACACCCAACGGCACAGGTCGACCGACCACATCCGAATGCCTCACCCTGATCAATGAGGATTTCGCTGCAAGGACCACAGGGACCCGTCTCTCCCATTTGCCAAAAATTGTCCTTTTCACCCAGACGAACAAGGCGACTCTCTGAAATACCCATTCGTGTATGCCATAGATCATAGGCTTCCTGATCCTCACGAAACACCGTCACCCACAATCGATCAGCCGGCAGTCCGGCAATCTGAGTGAGAAATCCCCATCCAAATGCAATCGCTTCCTCTTTAAAATAATCTCCAAAGGAAAAATTGCCCAGCATTTCAAAAAACGTGTGATGGCGGCGGGTAAAACCCACATTCTCCAAATCATTATGTTTTCCCCCTGCCCGCAGACATTTTTGAATGGAGACGGCCCGGCTATAGGGTCGGGATTCCTCACCCAAGAACACACCTTTAAATTGATTCATACCCGCGTTGGTAAACAGGAGAGTAGGATCTGCTTGGGGAATGAGTGGCCCGCTGGGCACCACCGTATGCCCACGGCTCGAGAAGTACCTTACAAACGCCTGCCGAAGTTCAAGTGATGTTGCAATCATATCAATGATTTTCGCTCAAGATGGTTTTGCCTCCCGGCCAGGTCAGTCACGATCCCCTGCTGATTTTTTTGAGTTTGAACTGACAGGCGGGGATGATTCCTCTTGTTTTTGAGGCTCCCCGGAGAGCCCATAGCTGTTTCGTAATTGCGTGTCGATGTCCTGGGCAATATCCGGATTACTTTTCAGAAACGTTTTGACCGCCTCCCGGCCCTGACCGAGCCGTTCCTCCTTATACGAATACCACGCTCCGGCCTTATCTACGATTCGCCGCTCAACGCCTAAGTCCACTAATTCCCCAACTTTGGAAATACCTTCGGCGAACATGACATCAAATTCGGCTTGTTTGAAGGGTGGCGCCATTTTATTTTTGACCACTTTTACCCGTACCCGACTCCCCATCACTTCCTGGCCCTCTTTAATCGATTCAATCCGGCGAATATCCAACCGCACTGAAGAATAAAATTTCAACGCGTTGCCGCCGGTCGTGGTCTCGGGATTTCCAAACATCACCCCAATTTTCATGCGAATCTGATTGATAAATACCACCGAAGCTTGAGACTTGGAAATGGCCCCGGTTAATTTTCGCAAGGCCTGGGACATTAATCTCGCCTGAAGCCCCATATGGGAATCTCCCATTTCCCCTTCGATTTCGGCACGAGGGACCAGGGCTGCAACCGAATCAACGACAATGATATCCAATGCCCCGCTTCGGACCAGCGTTTCGGCAATTTCCAGAGCCTGTTCGCC
This sequence comes from Nitrospirales bacterium, assembly GCA_049289415.1. Classification (GTDB taxonomy): domain Bacteria; phylum Nitrospirota; class Nitrospiria; order Nitrospirales; family UBA8639; genus Nitrospira_E. The sequence continues at coordinate 26,293 of JBATLR010000344.1, read as the reverse complement.
TGTATCCGGCTGGGCCACCAGCAGATCATCAGTGTGGACCCCAAGCTTTTTAGCATAGGAGATATCCAACGCATGCTCGGCATCGATAAAGGCTGCCGCCCCGCCGGCTTTCTGCGCCTCGGCAATGGCATGCAGGCACAACGTGGTTTTTCCAGACGATTCCGGTCCGAACACCTCAATGATTCGACCTCGCGGCAACCCTCCGATCCCCAAGGCCATATCAAGCCCGAGAGACCCCGTCGAAATGGCGGGAATATCACGAGGAACGTCTTCCGTCCCTAGCTTCATAATGGCCCCTTTGCCAAATTGCTTTTCAATTTGGGTCAGAGCCAAATCCAGCGCTCGTTTTTTTCCGTCTTTTTGGGTCTCTTTTTGAGGAGCTACGCGTTCTGCCATTGGGTATCCTTTTGTTCAATATTCCCGAGCATGCAAAGTGGCGGCTATCTTACCCCACACTCTTTAACAGGTAAATGCCTAACTTAGATTGAAATATGTGATCCAGGTTCATTTAATGGCACCGTCCTCAAAGCCGTATATTCCGCACCGGATTGGCTCACCTCACTGCGAAAAAGTGTGATCCGGTCAACATGGAGTATCCCAAGGTTCTGAGGTTGCTCCAGTAAGCCGGAATGAATCAGTACGCCACCAACCTGAGATTGGTCATGTTTGATCCTGGCCAGGGTCAAATGAGGAAAATAGGGCTTATCCTCAGGAGGAAAGCCCAACGGTTCCAACGCAGCTTCGATTCGTAAAACAAGATTGAGCAAGGCAGGAATGTCCCCAATACATCCGATCCACAGTATCCGTGGACGTCGAAGATGCGGAAAAACCCCCAGCCCATGAACTTCTAATGTGAGAGGAGGCTGACTTGTTCGGATAGGCTCAATAGCAGTCAAAACCGATTCCACCATGGAAGCGTCCACATATCCAAGAAATTTCAGCGTGAGGTGTATCGCCTCAGGGCGAACCCAATTGACCATTGGTAAGCTTTCTCGCAGCTGACGTTGAAGTTCGACCACTTTCCGGCGCAAATCCAAGGAAAGTTCAACGGCCAGAAAGACTCGCAGACTCTTCTGATTAGAATGCAGCTTCATTGGCGTATCGTCGGATCAAATCCAAAACAGCCTGAGACGTCTTCAATGTAATTTCCGCTCGATCCCCATAAAATCTCCAACATTGACTCTGAGGCCCTTGCGGACCATCAATCGCTCCATACACCAGCCCCACTGGCTTGTTCGGAGTCCCTCCTCCAGGACCCGCAATTCCTGTCACTCCAACTCCCACATCAACTTGACTCCGCATTCGAATTCCTTTGGCCATAGCCATGGCAACCTGTGCGCTCACGGCCCCATACCGACGAAGCGTCGAGGCGGGAACTCCCACGAGTTCTCGTTTCGCCTCATTACTATATGACACGACTCCCCGGTCCACATAACGCGAACTGCCGGGCACACCCGTCAAGCGATGAGCCACTAATCCTCCGGTACAGGATTCGGCAAGTGCCACCGTCCAGGAACGACCTCGTAAGGCTTCCCCGACGACTTCTTCCATGGTACGTTCACCTTCCGCAAAGAGCCAGGGACCTAAACATTCACGGATCTGAAGGATCAGGTGATCCCATTCCGGGAAGAACGGGGACATCTCCTTCACAGAAGAGAGTGAGCCGCCGAACACCCAACAACTCACCGTCACCATCACTCCCCTGGGCGAAGCCAAAATACCGAACTGAATGCTTCCATAATTCTTCAAAACAGGATTCAATTGTATTTGAACATCGGTTTCGGGCAATCCAAATGTTTGAAACGTATGCTGCCAAAAGTGCCTGTTGCTATGAAATAACTTCCGGAGTATCGGCTGAACCTGAGAAACCATCATGACTTTGGCCTCACGAGGCACACCTGGTAATGCGATAATGACTGATCGCCCGCTACGCATCAAAAAACCGGGCGCCGTGCCGACGGTATTCGCCAACATCGTGGCCCGGAAGGGAAGAAAAGCCTGCCTGGCCAATAGCGGTGTCACCGGTCTTCCAAAGCGTCGATAGCAAGCCTTGAGATTGTCATAAGCTTTTTTTCGTTTGATCAGTGGACATTGAAGCGTCGCGGCAACAGCCTCACGGGTACAATCATCAAGCGTTGAACCGAGTCCACCCGTCAAGACGATCACATGAGCGCGCTTCAGCGAGCCACGAAGGGCTTCCTGAATATCACCTTTTTGATCACCAACGGAGATTTTTTTCCGAACCTCAATGCCACACTCAGCGAGAAGATGTGCGACAAATACCGAATTACTATCGAGGCGTCCGCCCTGGAGCAATTCTGAACCCACAGCAATGATGTCAGCATGAAGGGACTTCATGTTCAAGAGACTCAGCCCAATTGCATCAAACAGTCGTTCACCCATCCCCTTGGTCCTTAGGGAATGGAAGCAAAATCTAAATCAAAGGTCACTTCGCCTCCGGTTCCTGGGAAAACTTTGACGGTGGTTTGAGCCAAGGCATCAAAAACGTCATAGTTAAAGGACGCCACAATCTTTGCACGATACATGGGAGGTCCTTGGCTTGGGCTGAGCAGCGTCGCTCTGGCATCAAACCGAATGCGATCAGGCTTAATCAACCGATCTCCCTGTTTAAGCAAAAGATAGCTGTCTTTGGCAAAGCTTGCTGAATCCCCAAAAATCAACACCACGACTTGAAGGGATTTTTCATCCAGGACTCGCTGAATATCCTGGGATGCGAGGCGTTCTCCTCGAAGAGCAAAATGACTGGACATCACCGCAATTCCATTTAATTTCGTCATAAGAAATCCATGGGCATGAGGAGCATCTTCAGAAGATATACCGAAATGCCAATACAGCATATTGGGTGGGGTTCGGCTTCTGGCTCCCTCCTGACCATTTTTGATGGCTTCAAGAATTTGAGATTCCGAGGGGTGCGGAACAATACCCCACACCGGAGAAGAAACTAAGATCACCAGCCCCGCTTCCAAAAGAAACCAAAAACCGGCACATCTTACCAACCCCAGAATAGACCCTACGCGTTGGGTAAATAGTTGAAATAACAAGATTTGATTCATTGGCTATGACCTAAAAAGTTTCTCCCCCCTAAAGATTAAAGTCCTATTCCTTACTCCTCCTGTTCAGAGTGGATCTTAACAGACATCACACCACCTGCTCATTGACAATATTGCAGTAGCGATGTTAAGACCTATTTTTTTAAGTGATTAAAAAAACACGGGTTTTCTTTCCAGGGGAGGTATGATTATGGCTGGTGCCGAAGAGGCTGCCAAACAACAATTTGTCAATTTTGCTTTCTATAAAGTCGATCCTTTGTGGAGACGTCTTCCCAAAGAAGAGCGAGACCTCGGCAAGCAAGAATTTATCCGCGCAGCGGAAGAATATACCGGCAAGGTCATTGTCGTGCCTTACACCACAACAGGTATACGAGGTGATTGCGACTTTATGTTATGGCGAATTAGCTATGATCTCGAAATGTTTCAAGAAATGAGTTCAAAGCTTTTGGCTACAGGCTTGGGACGGTACCTTACCACGCCGTACTCTTATCTTTCCATGACGAAACGATCCATATACGTCGATCATCACGTGCATGAGGGCCAAGAAAGTCGAAGATTGAAAATTTCTCCTGGCCGTGCGAAATATATATTTGTTTATCCATTTGAAAAAACCAGAGAGTGGTACCTACTCACCAAAGCCGCCCGCCAAGGCATGATGGATGAACATATCGCCATTGGCCATAAGTACCCCTCAGTCAAACTCAATACCACCTATTCATTTGGATTGGATGACCAGGAATTTGTGGTCGCCTTTGAAACCGATTCCCCACAGGACTTTCTAGACCTCGTCATGGAATTACGCTCTACCGAAGGCAGCCGGTATGTCAAACGTGATATTCCAATTTTTACCTGTATTATGAAAAGTCTCAAAGAAGCTGTTGAAACCCTCGGAGGATAATTTCTCTCAATCATTCTCATATCGCACTTCAGAACAGCCCACAGACTTCATTCCAAAATGATCCCTTTAACAGATACCCTTCAATTGAAGGGTATCTGTATGTGCTCATAATTCCAATTTTCCAGATAGATTAAAACTTTTCTCAATCCTAGATAGGGCTGACACTTGATGGTGCTCCTGCCCGACAGTGTCTACGGAGGATTTCATCAGTTACAACAGCAGCATCTCTTGCCTTCCCGATTCTCCCACCTGCAGCAACAAATTTCTTCTAAAATGCCTTGGGTTTCAGAACCTCTGGTTAACCCACACCAAGACACTCGACCATTTTGACAGGCCTCAAAGAGGTGTGTTATCAAGAAAACCAAAGTCAAATTTTCATTTGGGAGTGTCCGAGATGGAAGGGGAAAAAGATATTCTTTTTGTGCGCCGGGACAAAGATGGCGCGGTAACTTTATATATTGACGAAGATTGGGCCGCAGAACGGGGGGTCGATCCATCGCAATTAGTCAAAATTGAAATTCCCCGAGAACTCTATGCCAATGGAACAGTACAGCAACTAAGAGAATACGCAGCCACATGCCTCGAATCCCTTGATAATGGCACTCCAAAAACTACAGGTTGAAATACAAAATTCTTGCCCTTGAGCTCATAAATAATTATGTCTACAACACTGCGTTTTGAACACATTGAATCAGCCATTCAGGCGCTTCCAACTCAAGGCCGCACCATGCTGCAGCTTCTTTTGCTGCAGTACATGAACCTGAGTTCTGAAGCCATCGGCTATATGGTCAGCGATCAACCCGATTCCCGATTCCTGGCAGGCAATCAGCCAAAAGGAAACCCACTCTCTCTTGAAGCCGAAAGAAATATCACATCCCGGGCGAACCAGTACAAAGATTACTACCGACAAAAACGGGAACGCCCAGGAATGCACATTGAATTCCTGACTCAAGCATTGAAAAACATTGATAAATCCATTCAGATCGCAGAGCGGTTACTCATTTCAGAATTTGGATTGGCCCAGAATGCCTTGCATGATGCTAAAACCCAGGCACCCTCGATTCTACTTCGACAGGAACTCCGGAAATTACAGCGTGCATGGGATAATCAGGAACTCTCCCCGAAGGAGTATCAAATACAGCGACTGCTCCTGGAATATCAGGCCTTATTGCGACGACGTGGGATCTTCAGACGTCGACTGAAATTCGCTCAAAATGAATTCATTGTTTCCGGAAGCTCCCCGTTAAAGGATCACGAGATTGCCCATGTCTGGGGAATTCCTTTAGGGAGCCTAGTTGCCAGGAAGGTGAAGGCCCTTCAATACTTTCTGACTGAATTACAAAAATACCAGGAAAAACTCTCCGTATCGAATGAGGCGTTGCAACCAATTAACCTCTGGCAAGAAACACTTGTCCTCTTATCCCAACGCCCTATTGAAAGGTCAATGGTTGAATACGATGGTTTGGAAAAAACAGAGGAGGCGTTACTTGATAAATTACGAGCATTCGTCGACGGAAGCATGTCAGAGCCTGAAGAATCAAAGTTTTGGACAAGCATTACCAAAGTAAATGACACGGAATTTTCCGGAACATGGAAATCCCATGCCCGTTCCATTTTAGCTTTCCAACGATTACACGCTCTGCTCAATGATATGGATTTTTCAGATGAAGGATTGGAAGAAAGCCTACGGATCAAAATTTACCCACAACTCCCTGATGACCAACTGGCCCCTGAATCCGATGATAAGCCTATTGAGCTTAGCGAGAAGGGTTTAGGTGTGCTGAATTATTTCGTAGGAGAACCAGACGACAAACGAAGGGGATAATCCTGGTTTCCAAACCTGCCACCTCATCCTTCTCCGCTATTTTTCATTCCCGGCAAGAGTCGTCTTCATGACCTGGTTGGCCCATTCGGTACTGAAAAAATACTCTTGTCTCACCACATGGGGTTCAAAACGACTGTTCTCAATTTGATCCCACTCCCCTCGTTCGTAAGACATCACGCATTTTAAAATTTCCCCTAAACATCCCTGCCCTTCGGTCAAAGCAAGCAGAATTTCAGAAGCAAGAGGAAGGTCTGCGAGAAGTTGCTTCATCTCACAATCAAAGTAGGCATCCAATACAGAAAAGAGGCCAACGGTAAAGCCTTGGCTGGTAGACTCCCCTTGCAACCGGCTCAAACCTTGACACATTCGTCCCCGGATGAGGGCAATGCGCATCAGCTCGCTTGGCTTTCCACCAGTATGAGCCAGCACCAGTAAGGAGGCCCATTGCCGCATACGTTCGGTTCCTACCATCCCCACGGCTTGTCCAATTGAATTAACCACTCGGGGAAGGCCCACAGACGCAGAGTTCACAAAACGAAGAAGCTTGAGGCTTAGTGACAGGTCATTTTCGACTAATTCCTCAAGATCTTTTATTTGAATATCAGGATCTTGCAATTTGGCCAATAAAAGCACAATCGCCATGCGGTTACCGGAAAGCTTGACTCCCTCCATGATTTGCGGTTTACAGAAAAAGTACCCTTGAAAATATTCAAATCCTTTTTCATAACACAGCGTATACACTTCTTGATCTTCGACTTTTTCTGCAAGCAATCGAACCGGGTATTGCTTCAACACATCAATTTGCTCAAGGAGCTGTTCACTCGTTAATGCCAATATATCCACTTTTACAAAGTCGGCAACCTCTAGTAAGGCTCGATGAGAATCCCGAACGATAAAGTCATCTAACGCAATTTTGTAGCCAAGTTGCCTAGCCCTGACAAGAGATTGGATGACGATGGGCGTAGGCTCAATGGACTCCAACACCTCAAGAACCACATTGTGCTTTGGCAGGACTTCATAATTTTGGCTTAAAAAGAAATTCGCTGTCAGGTTGATGAACGCCTGACTCGTTCCAGCTATTTGGTCAATTCCCATCTCCAAAAACGTATTCACCATGACCCTGGCGGTGGCCTCATCCCCGTCAACTACTTGCGCACTATTGGCTTGACCATCTCGATACAGGAGTTCATACCCAAAAACTCCTTTTTGACGATCAAAAATAGCTTGTCGCCCAACCAGAACGGATTGCTTGATGTTTGGAGCAGCCGTTGAAGTCATAAAAACCTTCCAAGGTAAATAAATAAGAGTTTTAAAAGTATCTCCACGATCCCTAGGACCTACAAGGATCATGTAAAGACGGCTCTAATTGAATTCAGGGCACTAGGGCTAAGAAATCCACCTGAAACTTGATCATTTTCAGAAAAAGAATTGTCCCAAGTTCTCCAGCTATGGTATAGATCTTTTCGTTCCGGGTGAAATACGGCGGTGTAGCTCAGGTGGTAGAGCAGCGGACTCATAAGCCGCGGGCCGGGGGTTCAAATCCCTCCACCGCCACCAAGTTCCTTCTTCCCCTTTGCCTCCGGATCCCAGAAAACGCCCGAAGGGGTTCTCCCCCTTCGGAAGCATCGGACACAAACGTCACCCGACATGAACGTTTTTGCTTGCATTCAATGAGGCATCTACGATTGAAGCGGAATGACTTCCATCAGACGACGCTTCATTCAATGGCACTTCAATGAATACCGAAGTCCCCTTAGACGGTTGACTGTGGATTTTCAGACGAGCCCCTATCTTCTTTGCCCGATTGACCATATTACCCAATCCATGTCCCTGAGCCCCGACAAGATCAACTTCAAAGCCCTTTCCATTATCCGAGACCTCAATAACCGTGTCTGTAGGCGTCGTCTTTGCAGACACTTGCCCTCTTTTGGCATGCGAATATTGCACGCTATTCCGAACGGCTTCTCGCACAATATGTAACAGTTGGGCACCCTGCTCTCGTGAAAGATGATCCTCACAAGAAGGATCAACATAGACCAATATCGGGAATGAGGCTTCCCGACTCAAATCCTCAATAAGGGTCTTAAGTGCCACCTCAAATTTGTTTCCGAGCAGAACTCCTGCCTTGAGATTCTCCAAAAACACCTGGAGCATTTCTGACATTTCCGCCACTTGCTCAATAATGAAGGTGGTGGGACGCCCTACTTCCATAGCCATTTGAATTTTATGCAAGGCGCGGGCTATTCGTTCATGAAAATGCAGAATAATAACATTTCGCTCTTCAATGACAGCTAATAACTCCTTATTGCGTTGAAGAAGATACAGGAATGGAGACAACCGTACGATTCCGCCTAACAATAATCCCGCGATAACAAAACCAAGCCATGTACTCACAAAATTCAATGGAGGAGGATTGCTTTCAAGAAATGGAATAGATACCCCATAGGTTTTTTGAATGGCCAGGAGCCCAACTGCCGCACTTAAGAGGTTCCACACCAGGGGATTCTCAGTCGAACGTACCCGACGAAGAAGCAAAAAGACCGTCAACCAATGCATCAGGCAGGTTGCGATCAACACCCAAAACAAGAAATTTCCACCATCCATCTACCTAAGACATCCTTCCCTCGTGATACTTGAACATTCCTTCTTCACCTTAAATGAGCCCACTTTTTCTTCACCGTGTTTCGTGACCTCCAATAATGTCGGCTATGACAAGAACGGATCAAACCACGAAATATAAAACCCTTTCTGGGTACATTTCATAGCCTCGCTTTCTTTGTCGGAAATTTCCCAAGGCATCTTAAGAAAACGGTTTCCCAATCACTTTGATATAAGCTCTTTGCTTTGACAATTAACTCCAGTCCAATCTCCTTCCCAAGACCCTGGCGCCATGACATCCCGTTAATTCCAGGGTCCTACCTTTGAGGTATTTACCGGTAGGGGTAGGTCAGACAGACTCCTCGCAGTATTGAGATCTAGTCATATGCGATTTGTCATTATTTTCTTGTCAAGTCTTCTTTTCTGGTCAATGACCATCTCGATTGAGTATGGGAATCGAAATCCCAGCACCCCTTCCACGGCTCAAGCCTGTTCAGGAGAAGCCAATGGAGAAGTCCTACTGGATTATCTATACATAGGTAGGATTAAGGGCATAAGGGATAATGGGCACATACTCACTGTTGGCCTCTCCTCTGATTGGGCATCCCTCCCCTCAGACGTTCAGCAGGAGACATATGAAGCAGTCGCCTGCTATGCCAAAACACAACAGCGCACACTACAGGTAATTGAAACGCAATAAAGAACCTGACTAACGACTCAGCTTGAAGGAACTCAGGCAGGTAGACCGTGGGGGCGCTGGAGAGACTCTCGATAATATTCATAAAGAACCTGAGCCCGTCCTTCATCAATAAGAACGAGCTGGCGTTGATCGAAAGTATTGGCGCAATACAGATACGTCAAATGGGTTGTGGTCCCTAACTCGACATGCATTTCTCTTCCTCCACCATCTTGGCACGTCGTCTCCTGTTGAATGCATTTGGAGGGAAGGCCCTCGTAGATGATTTGAGCAGAGGAATGGTGATTTTCATAACAAGGCAAGGATGGATCCTCAGGAGCGTGAATCATGTTTCCCCAAAAGTCATGAACCAATTGTTGAAAATCAGATTCGGTTATGTGCGCAACAGTTGCAACTAATTGATTCAATAAATCCCGATCTGCCTCACCCCCAATAACCAATCCTGTTAAACCAGAAGAATGCTCACACAAACCCCAAGCAACGATCTCCTTCCATAGTCCGAAACGAAACCTCCAGGATCCCATATTGGAATGAACACCAGTAATGGTGGCACTCACTTTATCCTTAACCAGCACCTGCCCCATTCGCTCGGCGGCAATCCCGATACAACGATAAAGTGTTTCGCCTGGTGCCCGATACGGTTCCTCGTTCCACTCAAAAGGTTCCACGCCATGTGAGAATCGGGCAACCTCATACAGAGGTCCATCAATCACCTCTTCATCAACTGACCGATATCGGCAGAAAACCGGAGAAGATATGGGAAACAGGCCTCTGGCATCTAACGCTCGTTGAAACAAAATCCGTCGACCAAGATTCCATGTTTTCTCAAAAAGTATCATTCGCCCCATTGGCCCTAAAGTCCGCAACAAGACATCCAAACGTCCCTGTACCCCCGTCAGAACTTCCAACTGCTCCTGGCGTTCAAGGTCACAGGCACGTTGAAACGTTTTCCAGGTTTGGCTTGGTAGCCCTGGCTCCCATTCCGCCTGAAACAACGCATGCGTTGAAAGAATAAGATCGTAGGTTCCCGAAATCTGCTGTGGTGGCACCTGAGAGACCTCGAAGCGAACATTCCTGATTCGTCGTTTTTCTGCCTCTAAACAAGCCATTTCAATCGATCGAGACGACCGATCAATCCCTACAAATTCAACCCCAGGATGCTGTTGGGCAAAAAAAAGTGTCAGAATGCCAACCCCACAACCAAAGTCCAATACCTGGTTGGCTGGAGCAATCCTGGCACACACAGAGGTTCCAATCGTCAAAAAATAATGGAACCGTTGAGAATACAGAACAGGGATCAATTCCCGACGCGCCAATTCATCATAAAAATCAATGTCGCCTTTTACGTCTTCACCACCGTATCGATGCTCGATTAATCGTTGAAAATCGCACAATTCCTCTTTGGAAAGAGTCTCTCGTTGCCAATCATAGTATGAGGCCTCATCATGAAACTCTCGCAATCCCCATGACAGCAAATACGGGAAAAGCTCCGCATGGTAATCAGAAATTTCTTCCCTTTTATATCCCATAATAAACCAGATTAAGATAATTCCTCTAAAAAATGAATACAGGAAATGTTGGGAAACAAAAGAAACACAGGGATAGAGGAAAAGAAAGACCGATAACAGGAGTGGGTAACGGAGACCTGGGCATATGCACAGCCGACACAAAGGGCCCGGCCATGCATGCTTCATCTCAAAAGCTAGAACTTGGCAGATAACATCATCGCATCCTGGTAGGTCTGAGGAACTGGATGTGGCTGTTGAAGTTGTCCGGTTCCCAATACCATATATTTTTCAATCGTGAGCTTCGAGAGAATAAGAGGACCTCGCCCATGCATACGAGTGCTATTACTCCCGATATCCGGACCAAGACCAAACTGGGGTCCGCCATGAAGACGGGTCGAAGCATTCACCATAACGGCGCTCGAATCGACTTCTCGAACAAAGCGCATGGCTAACTGATAATCCCGAGTGACAATAGTATCGGTATGCCCTGGGGCATAGGCCCCAATATGATCGATAGCTTCTTGACTATCTTTTACCACTTTAATATTCAGAGTTAAGGATTGATATTTCCTCCCCCAATCCGCTTCCTCCGCGGCTTTAATCCCTAAATGCCCGGTCATTTCCAAAATACCCATCATGGAAACCGTTTTAGGACAGCCACGCAAGGTCACCCGATACTCCTGAAGAAGTCTTCGTGTTAACCCTGGCAATAAATGCCGGGAAACGCCCTGATGAACCAAGAGAGTGTCCATGGCATTCGCGGCAGATGGCAATTGAAGTTTGGCATTCACCGCAATGGTTTGAGCTAAAGGGATATCGACATCCTGATCGACATAAACATGACACAGGCCTCCCTCAAATCCAATGACAGGAACTCTCGAATGCTCCAAGATCCCATTTCGCAAACCAGCACTCCCTCGTGTAATCACGGCTTGGACGTACTGAGGATATCGCACCGTTTCCAGGGCCGCCTCTGGGGAACTCCGGTCGAGAAATGTCAGCCCCCCTTTAGGAACACCATGGGCCGCCGCCGCCGCTTGGAGATAGTGAACAATGGCACTATTAGTATGAAACCACTCGGTTCCCCCACGAAAGACACAAACATTATTGGTCTTCATGCACATCCCTAACGATTCAGCGGTCACCAAAGGCCCCATATCCGACACCACTGCGACAATACCCAGGGGGGAACGGACAGTATGAACCTGCATTCCATCTGGAGTCAGCCAGACATGACTCGCCTCTCCGATTGGATCAGGAAGGGCTTGCAAATCTAACAACCCTTGGTGCATGAGGCGAATCGTGTCTTCTGAAATTCGAATCCGTTCTGACGCCTCACGATGGGCTTGTTGATCGGTTTCCTTAGAAATGCCAGCCAGATCTTTTGCATTGGCCTCTAAAATTTCCTGAGTATGATCGACTAAACTCTCGGCCATCGCCTGTAAGGCCTGATTTTTCACGCAGGAAGACAGGCACGCCATGGGGCGGGCAGCCTCCTTCGCTCCCTTCAGAAGCGCTTGCACATATAATTTCAGAGGTACTTCAACCATCCTTCGCACTCCTTCATCATAAAAAATTTCTGAATGCGGGACTGACTATAGCCATGAAGGCTCACAGAGTCAAAAATAGCATTGATTCAAAAAAGATTTTCCTCAGAATACTTTCAGTTTATTCTTGGATTCCTCTCCGAAGCTAAGAACGCGTCGCATACCCATAAAAGATAGTCAGGGTTGAATTATAATTTTCACCTATGCTAATCTCCATTGGTTTAATGGAAAAATATTGAACATCACTTAATTGCATGAATGCCTCTTCACTTGGAACAGCCTGCCTGATAAGACAATCCAAATCTATTGTCTCCTGCCGGTCCCATTTGAGCCAAATTACTGTTTTGTGTTTCTTAAAAAAATCCACGGTTTTGTGTTAATCCGTATATCTCTGAAAGGGGGTGGGAAGGTCCGTTATGGTCACGATTAAATCGTTATTAGAAGCTGGGGTTCACTTCGGGCATCAAACAAATCGCTGGAACCCGAAGATGAAACGCTATATCTTTGGGGAAAAAAACGGCATTTATATTATTGATCTCCAAATTTCTCTCCAATGCTTTCAAAAAGCCTACGAATTTACCCGGGATACAGTGGCTGCCGGGGAATCCGTCTTATTTGTGGGGACCAAGCGGCAAGCCATGGGTATTGTGGAGGAAGAAGCCAATCGTTGTGGAATGTTTTTTGTTAACCAGCGATGGTTGGGTGGCATGTTAACGAATTTCCAGACACTCCGTCGCAGCATCAACCAACTTAAAAAACTTGAAGCGGCGGAAACCGATGGCACATACGAACGACTCAAAAAGAAAGAGATCGTTCGCATGAAAAAAGAGCAAGCCAAACTGGAAAAATATTTGAGCGGCATCAAAGGGATGAACGATATTCCCGGATGCATTTACATATTGGACACCAGGATCCAGCACATTACGGTCAAGGAAGCTAATCGCCTTGGCATTCCGGTTATTGCTTTAGTAGACACCAACTGTGACCCTGAAGGCGTGGACTTTCCTATACCCGGTAATGACGATGCCATTCGATCCCTCAAATTGTTTACCGGACAAATTGCCGATGCCTGCATAGAAGGTACGGAACTTCGCCGGAAGCGCCAGGAGTCAGTGGCGAATGGCGAGGGGTTTCTTCCCGACAACATCGAACAAGGTCATCCATCGGTTGCGCCAAACAAGAATACCCAACCTGTCTAAGGATCCTGGGTTCATCTAATTAAATTGAAATTAATATTACTGTCAGTAGGAGAGCATGCACATGTCTAGTTTGAGTGCCTTGGTGAAGGAGTTGCGAGGCAAAACAGGGGCAGGAATCCTTGATTGCCAAAAAGCCCTTCAAGACACAGGAAATGATGTCGAAAAAGCCATCGATCTGTTGCGTCAAAAAGGGTTGGCCGCTGCACAAAAGAAAGCAGGCCGAGAAACCAAAGAAGGTATTATTTCCTCGTATATTCATTCAGGATCAAAGATTGGAGTCCTGATTGAAGTCAATTGCGAAACAGACTTTGTCGCACGCAATGAAGAATTTCAAGCTTTCGTTAAGGAAGTGGCCTTACAAATCGCTGCCTCCCATCCTATGTATATTAAACGTGAAGACATTCCGGTGGACTTGATCGAACGGGAAAGGAATATTTATCTCGCACAGATGAAAGAGTCCGGAAAACCCGAAGGGACCTGGGAAAAAATCATTAAGGGGAAACTCGAAAAATATTATCAGGAGCAGTGCCTCTTGGAACAAGCCTTCATTAAGGATCCCAGCATCAGCATTCAAGATCTCCTTTCGCAGAAAATCGCGAAGTTAGGAGAAAACCTCACGATCAGTCGCTTTACGCGCTACCAACTCGGCCAGGACTAATGCCCCTCAAATATCGTCGGGTCCTCTTGAAAATTAGTGGAGAAATGCTCGCCGGAGAGCAAACTTACGGCATCCAACCTTCCATTTTACATAATCTCGCCGCCGAAATTGCCGACGTACTGACCCTGAAGGTCGAAATCGCCATTGTGATTGGAGGTGGGAACATTTTCAGAGGTCTTGCTGCCAGTGCCTCTGGCATGGAACGAGCCTCGGCTGATTACATGGGCATGCTCGCCACCTTGTTGAATGCCCTGGCTTTACAAAACGCTTTAGAGAGCAAAGACATCCCCACCCGTGTCTTATCGGCAATTGAAATGCGGCAGTTAGCCGAAAGTTACATTCGTCGTCGAGCTATTCGACATTTGGAAAAAAAGCGCGTGGTGATTTTTGCCGCCGGCACCGGGAATCCCTACTTTACCACCGACACCGCTGCCGCGCTCCGAGCCATGGAAATTGGTGCGGATGTTATCATGAAAGGCACGAAGGTTGATGGCATCTACGACGCGGACCCTATGACGACACCCTCGGCCAAACGCTTCACGGAATTACCATTTTTATCGGTGCTCAATAAAAGCTTGAAAGTCATGGATGCCACAGCCATTACACTCTGTATGGATAACGATCTGCCTATCATTGTGTTCGATCTGACCTCATCAGGAAATATCAGAAAAATCCTTGAAGGGGAACCTGTCGGCACTATTGTTTCCAAAAATGCGCTTGTCACTTAACGTGGGGAATGATCATGAACGATCCAACCATTCTTAAAACCACGCAGCGAATGGAGGGAGCCATTGAGCACCTCAAGAGAGAATTCATGTCCCTTCGAACCGGTCGCGCCTCCTTGGGATTACTCGACCATATTACGGTTGATTATTACGGGACGCCCACTCCACTCAAGCAAGTCGCCAACCTCGGGATTCCTGAGAGCCGACTGATCACCATTCAGCCCTGGGATACCTCCCAAATCAGAGAAATTGAACGTGCCATCATTAGTTCAGAACTTGGCCTCACTCCATCCAATGATGGCAAACTCATCCGGCTCCCCATTCCCCCACTGAGTGAAGAACGACGGAAAGATTTGGTCAAACTCAGCAAAAAATACGGGGAAGAGACCAAGGTACAGATTCGTGGATTTCGTCGGGAAGGCAATGACGAACTCAAACACCTTCACAAAGAAGGCTCACTGACAGAAGATACCCAGCACCGGCTCGAGGCTGAAATCCAAAAGCTCACAGATAAATTTATACAGACCGTCGATGACCTCACCAAGAAAAAGGAGGAGGAAATACTCGCGATTTGAGGAATATTTGTGATACCGATCAGGCCACCTTCACCTTCCGACCTCCGACACGTCTCGTCTCCGATTACCGTTTCTGTCAGTCTTGATGCCCTAACCAGGAATTTCCAACAAATCCGGCAATGGATCGCTCCATCTACAAAAATTCTGGCCGTCATTAAAGCTGACGCCTATGGCCATGGGGCGATTCCTGTGGCTCAGACCCTGGAACACCTGGGAATTTTTGGATTTGGTGTGGCATCCGTCATGGAAGGGATAACCCTTCGAGAACACCACATTCACTGCCCCATCCTGGTCATGGGGCCCATCCTCCCTCAACATCTAAGCGAAATTATTCACCATCAGCTTACTCCGGTGATTTCTCGTGCAGAAATCCTTCAACAACTTATCGAGTTACTTTTTCCTCGCGCCACCCCATTTCCCATTCATCTCAAAGTCGACACCGGATTACACCGACTCGGCTTCGAAAATGATGAAGCCCTCTCCCTCCTAGGCAAGCTATTCCTCTCGGCTCCTCTCATTGAAATAGAGGGCCTCTTAAGCCATTTTGCTGACGCCGACAATCAGGATCACACCTTAACCAATGTTCAAATCAAAAATTTCTTGGCCTTTATCGACCAAGCGAAGCAATTGGGAGTCCAGCCACCAATTCTTCATATGGCCAATAGCGCAGGAATCCTTTTTCATCCAACCGCCCACTTAGGAATGGTCAGACCTGGATTAATGTTATATGGATACGCACCCCGGCAGGAGAGTTCTCCCCAATCCCACATTCTTGAACCGGTGATGCAAGCCACCACATACCTGGCCCATCTCCGGTCTCTACAGCCTGGTGAAATTGTGGGATATAACGCCCTCTTCCGCACACGGAGGCCATCTCAAATCGCCGTCCTGCCGGTAGGTTATACCCATGGATTTCCCAGACACCTCACGGGAATCGGACATGTCCTCATCAAAGGAGAACAGGCCCCCATCATTGGAAAAATTTGCATGGATATGATGATGGTGGATGTTACGGACATTCCCCATCCAACCGTTGGAGACGAGGTCGTGTTACTGGGAAAACAGGGAACACGGAAAATAACAGCTGAAGATCATGCCGGATGGTTGAATACGATTCCCTATGAAGTCTTGTGCGGGATCGGAGGAAAAGCAAACCGGATTTACCTTCCCCCCCATACTTGACTCCTCTCCTTCACACACCTCAACACACCGATGCCTTCACAACACGGCCACCCTGGCTCGTTGAAAGCGTTTCAGGATCATGCCGTTTTCAGCTTACGCTTCAAATGTTTCTCCACGCTGGCCACCTTACCGGCTAACCGGCCTTTGTGGCCACGCCGGTAATCAACCTTAATCACGCAAGAAATCCGAGGACAATCCTTTTTCATCCTGGTGTAGCATTGTTTCACAACGCGAAACACGTCATCCCACTCCCCCTCCAACACCGTTCCCATGGGATTGAGGCGGTACTCCACCCCGCTTTTATCAATCAGGTCCAGTGACCGGGACACATATTTTCCGACACTTTCACCCTTACCAAGAGGTGACATGCTAAATTCCAACAGCACCATTACCCACCTTCCTTTCCAACGGGTTCCACCTGCTCTTCACCGGACAATTTCCAACTATTGGGATACTCCAACTCCCCGGACAATTGAAAGCCATTGACCGCTTCCGCCAAGCGTTCCCGCCGTCGCAGATCGCTCATTTCCGTGTTTTTTAGTTCTTCGCGCAGGGCTCCTAGCCAATCCAGAAACTGGTCAAATTCTTCATCAAACAGCAATTCAAGATTGTGACGAAGCACCTTGGCCAGAGCCGGAGCGGTCCCACTCGTACTAATCGCTATTCGAAGATTCCCGCGTTTGACCAGGGCAGGCATCATGATCGTGGAGTATTCAGGCAAATCCATCGACCACACCAAAAAGCGTTCGGTTTTCGCCAGCTCAAACAAGCACTTGGCCAAGTCCAAATCATTCTTCAACACATTCATAATCAGCACAACCCCTTGGGTATCCCCCGATCGAAATGTCCGTCCCCGGTGGATAATTTTTCCTGAGGCGGTCAACTTCCGCAAATCAACATGAAGGGTGGGATTGACCACGGTAATTTTCGCTCCGGCATCCAACAAGCGATGCACCTTCTCCACGGCTTCCTCATCACCACCAATCACCATACACTGGCGGCCATCCAAATCAACTGTTACTTGAAACCCTGCATTCTTCGTCATGAGTATCCTCCTTTAGAACCCGAGATATCTTACCCAACCTGCACCACAAGGGGAAAGGGGAAAATCCCCAATTCCCTGGCCCACCCAATTACATAGCTCACCGCCACCACAGCACACAGAAAGAGGGAAACAGTGGACCAGGCCACGAGAGCTGAGAAGCCGAATGCCCATCATTGATGAATGGAGAAAAATACAGGATGACTGAGGCAGGACTTATTCAACCGGTTGCTGCAAACTTTCCGAACTTTGAATACCGAGAGACTCATAGATTTTCAAGGTCGCTTTTGATTTATTCAAGGTATAAAAATGAATTCCTTTCACTTTATGATCAATCAGATCCACCACCTGTTCGGTCGCCCAATGAATGCCAACCCCTTCGGCATAAGCATCATTCTCAGCTCGGTCCATAGCCCGTAACAGTTTGGCAGGAATACGCGCGCCAAGCGCCAACTCAGACATGCGAGCCATGCCCTTTCGGGAAACTATCGGCATAATGCCGGCAATAATGGGCACTTTAATGCCCACAACTTCGCAACGTTCACAAAAATCGAAAAAGTCCCGATTATCAAAAAATAATTGGGTGCAGATATAATCAGCTCCCGCATCGACTTTTCGCTTCAAATTGTCCATTTCCTGTAACCGGTTGGGCGTACCGGGATGTCCCTCGGGAAATCCTGCCACGCCCACGCCCATTTCAGGAAACTGCTGCTTAATAAACCGCACAAGGTCAGACGCAAACTGAAAGCCGTCTTCGGGAATCTGGACATCCGTACTTCCCTTGGGAGGATCTCCCCTCAAAGCCATAATGTTATGAATACCGCTCTCCTGATATTTCGAGAGAATATGATGAATTTCGTCACGTCTGGACCCCACACAGGTTAAGTGCGACACAATGGTTAGGTCGGTTTCTCGTTGGAGCTTGACCACTAAATCATGCGTGCGTTCACGGGTAGATCCGCCGGCACCATAGGTCACACTGACATAGGCAGGTTTTAACGGCATGAGGGCCGAAATCGCTTCAAACAGTTCTTGAAACCCCCGTTCCGTTTTTGGAGGGAAAAACTCAAAACTAATCGCAGGATTATACGTCCGCAACACTTCTGAAATATGCATGTCCATACCTTAAATTGCTCACCAAGATTTGTCTAGTCTCCAGCACGGTTCGGCCCTGTTTGAAAAACAGCAATGGGCCATACGCACCAACGAACGAGGATCGCTCCAACAAGACCTGTCAAAACCAGAACGGTCAGAAGATGAAACAGGGTCAGATTTCCAATCGCAATGGGAATCCCCTGTGCCTGCAGGGTACCCAGAAACATCACATACCGGATCATCCCCATCAGCACCAGCGTAATCACCGTACAAATGAGCCCTCCCCAAACAAGTCCTTTGACCTGCGGCACCATAAATGACGCATTCAACAAAACCATGGCCAGTAACGCAGCCGTTACCCCCACAAAGAAGAACGCAGAGGGCAAACCCGCCCCATCAATCAGTCCTCCCCTTGGCACCTCACCCAAGACGAGAAACAACCAGGGTCCGATAAGCACTTGCGGAACCAGCCCCGTTAACATCCATCCAACACCGTAACGAACACGCTCATCAGAAGGAAGGAAGCGTGAACGAGAGAGGGAGCCGGACCCAGCCGACGCACCGGACCATCCGAGCAGGCCAAGCAACGTCACCACCAACCCCCCTGCAGCCAAGCTGGCAAAAAGAAGGTGCAGGCTTTTCGGAATGACACGAGTCCAATCCACGGTCGACAATCCAAGGAGAAACCACCCACCCCCCACATACCCCTCATAAGCCATTGCATCCCATCGCCCAACCCATACGACACCTACTCCAAAGAAGAGCATGCTTGCACAGGCCAGCCAGACAAGGCCTGTATTTCTTCCAGGACATTCCTGCGGCCGGCTTTTCCAAAGACAGATTCCCCCCAACACAAAACCCAGGATTTCTTCATAGCTCCACGGTCCCCCGGCAATATGAGATTCAGGCAGCGGAAAACCAAGGATGGCGGGCACAAGAAGACCGACAATCCCGGACAACACCAATAAACCGAGCGTCAAGCGAAAAACCAGGGGGCTGAGAAGGTCGCGCAGGCCTTTATGGGGGGGATCGCTCTGCCATCGACACAGCAGGTCCGTCATCAGTAACAAAAGCGTCAACCCTAACGGCAACACCATTCGCCATACATCCAAGATCGTAAAGAGGAGAAACCCGTCAACCATATACGTTCTCTTTCCTTAACACATGATTAAAAAAAAATGGAAAACTTCGTGCCCAGGCCATGCCGGATGAACAAAAAGCCTGCTAGGGAATAGAACACGTCCCGGAGGGCAATGTCATCCTCAGCCCATTAAACGGTCTTCAGGACCCGATCTTATCCGGGTAAAGCCGGAACAATCTGAAACCATCCGTGATCATGAAGAAGATGAACCGGAGTCTCAAAAAGGACAGACAAACTGTGATCATTCAGAACATCCCCCTTAGAACCATCATTCATGATCCGGCCCTGCTTCAACAACACGACCCGCTCAATCTCCGGAGGAATCTCATGGACATGGTGCGTCACCAAAATCACCGTGCCTCCTTGGCGTATGAAATTCCGAATGATCTGAAGGTATTGGAAACAAGCCTGCACATCCAGCCCGGTGGTTGGCTCATCTAACACAAGGATCTGAGGCTCATGAACCAAAGCCCGTCCTAACAAGGCTCGCCGTTGTTCTCCGGTCGACATCTCCCCGAAAGGGCGATCTCGAAGATGGGCAATCCCGAGCATGCGCATCATCTCGGAGCTTCTGGTTCGATGTTGCAGACTGATGGTTTGATGTTCATACACATCCAAACTAGAGAAAAACCCCGAAAGAATAATATCCAGCCCGGTTGTATGACAGGGATAGGCCTGTTGCATATCCGCCGAAATTAACCCGATCTGTGAACGTAGGTCCCACACATTCCAGTGCTCCTTCCCCATCAGCCGGACATATTGATCTGGTCCGACGACCGGATACAGTTCCCTCGAGAGCAGCTTCATAAATGTCGATTTCCCTGACCCATTGGGCCCCAGGATGACGGTCGAACACCCCTGGGGAATCACCAGGGACAAATCATGGAGGACAGGCAGAGTGCCCCGGTACACCGTCGCATGGTGAATCTGAATGAAAGCGGATATGTCTGAACTCAACATGTCATCTGACATCCACAAGCCCTCCTGCCCATGAACAATTAAACAAGGCCTACAGGCCATATCAAACACATAACGTCTTCCCGGAATCGGTAGAGTCCATAGACCTCAAGCGAGGGCAGTGCATGTCCCGGCAAATTCTCTTACCCCAAAACCCGGCAGCTCTATCCTTTACCAAAACAAACCGTCTGACACAAAGACAAATTGTTCCAGCTTGAATACAGAACCGAACGGGAAATCCACGTAATGCTCACAATCAGGCCATCGTTTATAATAAACAGACACAACCATCACTGGCACATCAGTTGCTTCTGAAAAGGTTGAGAGAGAGAAAGTAAACCGAACGGGACGGCCAACATTCACCAGTTTCAGCAGACGTATAAAACGAGGGAGGTTGCAATGAAAAGGATGTCTTCAGGATGCGCAATCGGGACCATGGCCTTTGTGTCCGGAATCACATTGGGAATCGCAGCAGGGCTCCTGTGGGCTCCACAGTCCGGGAAACGAACCAGAGAAGACCTCCAGGATCTTGCCTCCGATACATTGGATCAAGCCGAAGACTGGCTAGATAATACCAAAGAAACAGTTGACGATTTTGTCAAAAGAGGAAAAGCGGCTGTCATGGGCGCCTGATTCCGGCACTTTTTGTATGCGAGTGTGGTCAGACAATCTCAGGGTATATCGAGCCGTGAACGCACGGAGCATCCATGGGTAAGCCATGTCATGCTGAGCCCTTCGGCAAACCAAGGCACGTTCCATGAAGGATCGTGCTGAGCCGTGGATGCTCCACCTGGGCACAGATTCTTCGCCTTGGGCTCAGGATGACAAATGGGTGAGAGCCTTGCTGGGCCAGCATGTGTCTGTCACCTGTCTGAATTAGGATAGTGCTGTTTTCACACCTAATCCGATTGATTCTTCGAACCTGGGGCCTTGGACCCCAGGAACAACCCGAAAAAATCGAGGAACAATTTACCCCTTCTAGACTCTTCCTGCCCAGAGGGATACAATTAGTTCCTGTTGTTTGTCCCATTGACCTTCCAATATTCCGGTAGCTATTGAACGTGTTTCCACATTACAAGTTATTCCCGAAATTTTGAGCGGGATACTCTGCAGTGGTCTGCTGTACATTCACCAAACGCATCCCCTTCCCATTCGCAGGAAAATCTCCTTCTCTGACGGATGGTTCCGCCGAGGGAAGGTGGCACGAATCCGATAAGACACCAGACACAAAACCAGTCCCCTTCTTGGACCACCACAACAGATAAGGACATACGATCTTGCCATGGCAGGCCTAACACACACTCCGTTTCATCAACGAATCGTCATTGGCGTCGAAATTGAGGCATACAGTATCAATGTCACCGATCACAAGATCGGCAGGCGCCTGTCAAAACCCCGGCCTGGTCTTTCTGAGTCCGGCGAACGATTTACCCGGGATGCCTCCATCGGCAGTGAATATAATAGCCGACCATTCACGACCATCCGGGAAAGCTTGTTCTTACTCAAGGCCGGTTTGCGAAAATATCTGCGAGGCTTGTATCGCAGTCGAGAAGACGAACAGGACTATCGTGTGCCGTTATTTGTGGGAGGCTGGACGAACCGGTTTGCCGGCACCCACCTCCACATCTCTGTCGCCAATCGTAAACTCACCAAACAAGAAGCCACCGCGCTCAGCTGGCATCTCCATGACCAACTCCCGCTGCTCATCGCGACCGGAGCCAATTCTCCCATATGGGACAAAAAAGTTACGGGCAAAGCCTCCAACCGGTTTCTTCGTGGAAATGCCACCTACTTTACGCCCACGAAACGAGGCGATCTCACATCGGTCGATACCAGGGAACTGGTCTATAGCAAAGGCCGGAAAACCAAACCTCCCACTCTGGAAATACGGGTCTTCGATTCCAACATTCCGGAATTTGTCGTGGCTAATTTATGCCTGGTGAAAGCGGTCTGCCTGCGATGGCTACGGGGAGAAGCCGCGGCCAACCGGATGAGCCATGCCGATTACCTCCTCGCCCGGACAGAAGCCGCCACGAAAGGCATGAAAGCCAGGCTTCCCTGGAAACGCGAATGGATGCCGGCCCCGGACTATTTAGACCAGTTCTTGTGGGAACACCGGGAGGAATTCGACGCCATGGATATTCCTGAAGAAATATACGAGGTCCTGCGCCTGCTCAAACGCAGGTATAACGGAGCCCGGCTCATTCATGATGCGGTGGCCCTAGCCATTCGCGAGCACCCGCAAACCTGGCAACGCCGTTTCGCCAAACGCTATCGCTCAGGATTGGGTCATTTGCTCAGTGGCAATACCTTGCAGGATTTTGCCGCAGAACTCGAAGTGCCCTTTCCCAGCACCGAACGGGTGTGGCTGGGCCGGAAACGAGCATCCATCGATGAGTAAACGCTATCCTGCCCCGTTGATCGGGATCACCTGTGAAGCGGTGTCTAAACGTAAGGACTTCGCCAACTACGACTTGTTATGTGATCACCGCTATGCGGCCGCCGTTACCGAAGCGGGCGGGCATCCCGTGTTGCTCCCGATTAACCACAGAGAAACCCTTCGCAACCGTTATCTGGAAGGCATCGACGGGTTGGTCATTGTCGGAGGAGACGATTTGGATCCCACCTGGTATGGAGAGCGCCCTAAAAAACGCACAAAAGTTGCGTTTCAAAACCGGTCCAAATTTGAAGCCTGGTTATACAAGGCCGGGAAAACCCGTCGGTTACCCATTTTAGGAATCTGCTATGGCATGCAGCTGATCAATGTCCTGGAAGGGGGAACCCTTCATCAACATATTCATCCGCCTAAGAAGGGCTACAATGTGGATCATGAAGGCAAGAAAAACGGGCTGCATCCGGTCAAAGTTATTCAGGGCACTCGATTAGCGAAAATTCTCGGAAAGGGTCGCAAGGTAGTGGCCACACAGCATCACCAGGGCGTCCGGACACTGGCGCCCGATTTCATTCCTGCCGCCATCGCCAGCGACGGACTCATTGAGGCGATGGAACATCCCAAATACCCTCATATTTATACCATTCAGTGGCATCCGGAACGACAACTCCGCAGCCAAACCACACAACGGCTCTTGCGGGCCTTTGTCCGATCCTGCCAACACTACCAGCGAACAAGAAACCCGTAATCGTCCCTCCACTCGTCCTATTTGTCCAACCAAAAAATCGTAATCAATACGGGCAAGGAATCAGATAATGAGACGGGAAAGAGTGACAGGCTGTGTCATGCGGCAATCTGAAAGGGAGTGTTGAATAATAAGGATGTTCAAGGGCAAATTTGCGCAGGATTAGATTACTCATCAAAGGCTCCGGGTCGGTTCAAAAAAGTCCGTCCAGCAAGGCCGCAGCCATTTTTACGCGCGGAGCGTACGCTTAGTACGTGAGCACGGGAAAATGGCGAGAACGCCGCTGGCGGCTTTTTTCAACCGACCCTGAAAGGCACTCATCCGGCATGAGACATTGGCACGGTGAACCGGCAAGCCCGCACCATATTATCATTCTGAGCCGGAGGCGAAGAATCTGTGCCAGGATTGAAGATGCACACCTTGGCAAGATCCTTCGTTTCTCTCAGGATGACAAAGCATTTGCAGGATAGAGGCATGTTACGCACGCATTCACCATACTCCATCCGGCATGCGGGCTTTGCCTTCTCAGGAATTCTTACCACAAGATGGTAACAATCCGTTGAAATTTCACACAATGATGTCCTGGCAACATCCCTGGAAGCTCCAAGCCAAGGCTTCCCTCATCATCATCCTCATTGTGGGCGGGGCCATTCTGGTCACCGAGCTTTTGCATCAATATTATGTGGCGGAATTGGCCAAAGATGTCATTCACTCCAAATCTCTTGTCCTTCTGCGCCAAATCGGCGCGCGCTTTCAATCAGAAAAGCATTTTCACAATGCGATATTGCGGGAAAAATATTTAAAAGATTTGATGAGCCGGAACCCGGATCTCATCTTCCTCCGTGTGTATGGGAAAGGGGCCAAACCCGATGAACCGCCTATCCTGCTGACGCAAGTGGGAGACACCAAGGACGCTTCAAGTGAAATCCCGTTGATGGTCACCCACACTTTCCAATTCGAAGAACCCCAAGGCCGCTTTCACAATCAACCCGGTGACGATCGGCTCAAACTCTCCACGCCTCTTGCCATACAGGGAAAAACCACCGGGGTCATCTACGCCGAATATTGGACGGGACAACTCACCACCATCACCCGATTCTTTCTCAATTGGTCGCTCATCATCAGCCTGATCATGGGATTCGGCATCGTGGCGGCATTAAACTTCTTTCTCTACCGGCATGTGATCCGACCTCTAGGGCGACTAAAAACCGGGCTGGCTGAAGTCGAAAAGGGCCAATGGGCCACCCTGGTCTCGATCGAAAAAACAGACGAAATAGGCGAATTAGCCCGCCAGTTCAATTCCATGGCACAACAGATCCAAGAGGTCATGAGGGAAAATGCATCATTAAATCAGGCGTTAGCTCAGGCCCGGGATGCCCTACAGACCAGAGTGGAGGATGCGACGGCAGAACTACGCCAACGGAATGAAGAACTGGCCGCCGTCAACGAGCGCCTCTCCATTGCGCAACGTGACATTCTCCGGCAACAACGGTTGGCGGTCTTGGGCCAACTGGTCGCCACCATCGCCCACAAGATCGGCACACCCTTAACGGCCATCTTCGGACACCTGCAACTGCTCCAGGAAGATCCGCATCTTCCCCAGGAAGTCCTGGAGCGGGTGCGAACCATGCTCAAACAAACCGATCGGCTCACCCACAGCATCCAGGACTTACTCACCTTTACGCGAACACCCACCATCTCCGTCGAACAGGTCTCGGTTCCGACCCTGATCGACCAGTCGTTGCTATTATTTCGCCCGCTTCTCCAAGAGCACGGCATTCAAGGTTTTACGCACTTTCCACCCGATCTGTGGCCGGTCCAGGGAGATGCCTTTCATCTTCAGGAGGCCATCAATAACCTCATCGATAACGCCATCGATGCCATGCCGGACGGCGGACAATTGACCATTCAGGCACGAAACGCCGAAGATAGCCCTCAAGCGGGACCGGAGGTCATCATAGATATTCATGATTCAGGACCAGGGATTCCACGGGAACACATAGAAAAAATCTTTGACCCCTTCTTTACCACCAAAAGCGTGGGGTCAGGAACGGGCCTAGGGCTGGCCATCACCACCGAAATTATTCAATTGCACAAGGGCCACATTACCGTGCACAGCGAAGAGGGCCATGGCACCCGCTTTCTCATTCGGCTGCCGGCCTGGAGGAACTCGGATCATGCATAAAGCCACCATCCTCATCGTCGATGATGAACCGGACACACTGATCCTGCTTCGGGAAATCATGGAAAAAGAAGGCTATCAGGTATACACCGCGACGAGTAGTCAAGCCGCCTTACACACCTTCGTCGATCAAACGCCGGATGTGGTGTTGTCGGACATTCAAATGCCACACATGGACGGGCTGGCCCTCCTGGCTGAAACCCGGAAACGCAGCCCCCTTACCCAGGTCATTCTCCTCACCGCCTATGGGTCGTTG
>JBATLR010000343.1:0-1669 GCA_049289415.1 Nitrospirales bacterium | reverse complement strand
GCGCACGAATCTGCGCCTGGTGCTGCAATTGGGCTCGACGTAAATTCCGGGAGATCAGGTCATCTGACCTTGGGGTCTGGGGGCGGCACCGAGGTGATGGCCGGGGCCTGGTTACCGGCGCTGACATGGATGGTGAAGCTCTGCTGGGCGGTTAGGCCCTCCTGATCCTCCACCTGCACAGTTACAGACTGGGCGCCCACCTGATCTGCCGTTGGAACCCATTCAATCAGGCCATTCGTCGGCTCAATGGTCATACCGATGGGTGCAGTCGGGAGAGCATAGGAGAGTGAAGTATACGTAGCTAATGCTGGATTTCGGCTAATCAATTGCCGATAATCTCGAAATTCTCGGTGAGAAGTGTCCGTAAGCGCGGGGCGTACGAATCTAGCTCGCCGAAAAAATTCCTGCACGCCGTTTTATACTTGTCGAACGAATCGTAATATCGATTGTAGAGAACTTCTTGCTTGAAAAACTTCCAAAAGCGCTCAATGAGATTTAGATTCGGAGAATACGGCGGCAGAAATTCCAGTTGGATTCGCGATGTCCGCAAATACTCGGTAACCGCTTTGGAACGATAATAGCGAGCATTGTCGCAAATAACGATGATGCAGGACGCAGTAGGATTAGCCTTTTCGATCTGCTCAAACAAAGCGATGGTCGACGTCGCGTCGATGGTGTCGTCGAAACGGATCTGCGCACTCATCGTCTGAATGTTGATCGCTCCGTTGATGTTGAGGCGCCGACGCCCCGTGTTGCTCTTGATCGCGCGTTCCTTGCCGCGCTCGATCCAACCGCAACCGATGACGGGGTTGTGCTGAGGATGGGTCGCGTCCATGAAATAGACCGGATCGCCCTCGGCCTTGTTTTTCTTGATATTGTCGTAGGTTTCGAGGAACGCCTTTTGGGCGACGGGGTCGGCCTTACCAGGCTCAAGCTTGGCCTTCTTGTAGACATAGCCGAGACGGTGGAGCACGGCGGTCATGCCGCTGGCGGTGTAAGACACCCCCCACTGCTTCTCTACCCATCGGGCGACCGACTCTGCCCTCGGGTACAGATGGGTGCGAAGATGAGCGCTCAATGCCGCCAACTGGGAATCGTCGAGGAAAGCCTCGCTTCCCACATAGCTCATCCGCAACAGGGCATCGAGACCGCCTTCCTTGTAGCGCTTGAAGTAGCTGCGGGCGGTGTCCGGATCGATCAGCAAGGCGTCGGCAACATCGGCCGCGCTCCGCCCGTTGCCAAGAAGGATAACGGCGTTGATCCGGTATGCCTCGCGCACGTTCCGCGTGCCGCGGTTGCGGTGCGCAGCTCGGTGATCTCCTGCTTGTTAAGACGGTAGTCGTGCATGGCCTGAATTTTACACGAAAGATCGATTGGTTACCGTCGAGTCCTAAGCCGAAGTCTCATGTGAGAGACGTATAACCACCTCAATGCGAACATTGTCGATAACCGGACCATAACCCGGTGTGCCGAGACTACTGAACTCCAATTTCGTCTGGTCGCTCGTGGCAGTGAACAAGAATTCCGTCGTACCCGTTCAGCCCCCCCTCCACCAAACAACCTGCGAAATTACTGAAACCTAGCGGACAAACCTAGCGTGATGTGGCAAGATTTGGCCCAGCGATGGTGCCCCGCTATCGGGGCGCGACGGTACGGCGGACATGCATCT
>JBATLR010000342.1:0-2368 GCA_049289415.1 Nitrospirales bacterium | reverse complement strand
ATCACGATTCGAGATCTCGCCAACATCACCCGAAAGGCTGTGGGAGACGAAAGCGAATTCCAGTGGGATTCCACCAAGCCAGATGGCACTCCAAAACGAAAATTAGATATTACCCGACTGCAGAAGTTAGGGTGGAAGGCCGCAATTTCTCTAGAAGAAGGGATCAACCTTACATATGACTGGTACCTCCGGCAAAAATGATTTCTACAAATTCAAGAGGACTTACCCCTATTTCTGCTCTATCAACTTGTTGTTCGGTTGGATTGGAATGTCTCCTTAACCAATCCCCCCAACGTTGACGTAAGGAAAATTTTTTATTTGAACGTTGTTCCTGCCGATCGCAACGCAAAGTCCGAGCGACCGAAAGGGCGTGAGGCAACGTAATCTCGCCAAGAAAACGGTCCCGTTCCGGCGCCTCAACCGAGATAAGAGATTTATTTCAGTCCTGGCTGGTCTGTGGTTTAAGGATAGAACGGTTGCACCATCTTATTCGCAATTCATTGATCGCGATTCCGGAAAAAATTGCGAGAAATGGAATGAGGGGCACGGAATACCTGGCTAAAGCAATAATTGGCAAATGGATAATATAGAAATACCCGGCAAATACAAAAATTGGAACCATTTGGTTGAAATAGCCATTTCGGATACAGAAGTACACGCCAAGAGCAGCCAAAATGAGATAAGGGGTTTGGACTAAAACATTGAGTATGGTCGACTTCCAGGTCCGCCCCGCAAACCAAAAGTTGAAAACATTTTGCAAGGAACATTGAGCCAGTAATGCAGGCGATTTTCGATATTCATCGTACACGGTTCTCAAGAGGTGTTGATTGAAACGAACCTCATCTTCAACGTTATAGAAATATTGGAAAAACATTCCACGTTGAGGTAATTGTAGCTGCGCGGCAACCGCATTGAGCTGTATGGCTGCCTCAGTATATTGCTGACCCATATTCGCTTTGAAGGAAAAATTTTTGCAGACATATAAGCCATGGGTTGCTGAAGTACCCGCTACCGTCATGGTTGGGATGAATTGATGGACCAGCAAATAATTCCGGACAATCCAAGGGGCCAGCACAACGAGCATGCCTAGAAACATTAACGTCAACCTGGGCACCCAAATTTTGAAGGCTGAGGGCCATTGCTTTTTTAACAACACAAAACCAAAGAGGAATGCAGGAAAGAAAATGGTCGTGCTTTTCACTATTGTCGCCATCCCTAACAAGATTCCCGCAACAACAAAGTCGAGCATCTTTTTTCGATCAAAAGCCTGACAGAGTGCGAGAACAAATCCAGTGATAAGGAGAGTAAACAAAGATTCCGGACCACTTCTGCTTTGGGCAAACAGAATAGCCGGGTGGATCAAAAACAAAAATGCAGCCAATGTTGCGGTCGCTTTGTGAGCTGTAAGTCGCCAGGTCAGGAGAGCGACAATCCAGGCCGTAAGGAGGCCCAAAGTCAGATTGACTATCTTCACCGCAACCAAACTGTTCGGAAAGAAATAGAAGATTAGTGTCAGAAAGAGGGGATAGCCGGGAGTTCGCAGAAGTGTTTCCGAGGTGTCAGGGAAAATTCTATACCCGTTGCCGGCAAGAATGTTTGAGGCCAACTTGTCGTAGTCATCCGGAAAACTGTTAATCATATATATCCCAGGGAAATATTCCGTTATACCTGGGATGACAACGAACAAAGCAAGGATTTGTATTAGTCCCCCGATGAGGATCCAACGGGCATGGAAAGTATGAGCACCCATTTTAGCGCTCATGTCCAACTCGTAATGAAGGATGGATGGAACTGAGGAAATCTATGCGACAATTCTCAAAACACCTTTCTGTTGTCAGCAATGTTTCAAATCTAAAGTGCGAACACTGGCTTCGTAGGGGTGCTTGTTACCTTAGGCTTTGCGAAAATGTTGGGCTCAAAGCCATTTATGGCATACGCAACCATAAGTTATCCTACAAGTTTGTGCCTATTCACACGGCCTATTTTTTCGATTAAAAGAAATGGAGATATCATTTGGGCATTTGGGAGAAATCCTTTTTTAGAAAATTCCAAACAAACATTAAATAACCAATGGGTTTGTATCATGTGTGCTTCCCTAAGCAATGAAACCTATAATTTAAAGTTCAGATTTATACGTGAATGTAATGGCTATAAATTCCAACAGCAGGCTTATCAATCTTGGCCTAATCGGTCTGGGAACCTTTTTAGGGATCCTCTTTATTTTTGTTATTGGAGAAACCTATTTTAGGCTTTCTATCAAGACAGAAGCATCTGGTTTGTCAAGCGATTTTAAGCTTTATAATGAAAGTCGCGGTTGGGCGTTACGTCCTGGGAATTATCGTCATTTCAATTTCAGAGCATTTCGTGA
>JBATLR010000341.1:0-11793 GCA_049289415.1 Nitrospirales bacterium | reverse complement strand
GATCTTGCCAATAACCACCAGGGAAGTGTAGAACACGGCCTGGGAATCATCCAATCAATGGCTGAGGTGGTCCATCGGCACCAAGTCCGGGCAGCGATTAAATTCCAATTCCGCCAACTCGACACCTTCATTCATACAGATCATCAGTCAAACAGCGAACTCAAATACATCCAGCGATTTCAATCCACCCGATTAGACCAGGCACAATTACAAACATTGCTCAATGAAGTATGGGCACAAGGGCTGCTAGCCATGTGCACTCCTTTCGATGAAGAGTCCGTCAATATTGCCGTCGACATGGGTTTTAATGTGTTGAAGGTCGCCAGTTGTTCAGCCAAGGATTGGCCACTTCTTGAGGAAATTGCCGGCGCTGGTCCACCCGTAGTCTGTTCAACCGGTGGCCTGACACTGGAGGACATCGATAATGTGGTGAGTTTTTTCCAACATCGGGCCGTGCAATTCGCGTTAATGCACTGCGTGTCAGTTTATCCAACTCCTGACCCGTTAATGAACTTGAATCAAATACAGGTGTTGCGTAGCCGCTATCCCAATATCCCCATCGGCTGGTCCACGCATGAAAACCCCGGGGATACGGTTCCCGTTCACATTGCCGTCGCCCTTGGAGCCAGACTTTTCGAACGGCACATTGGACTGGAAACCGACTCCATCAAATTGAATGCCTACTCGTCCACATCACAGCAAGTGGACACCTGGCTGGAAGCCTATCATCGAGCAAAAGTATTGTGTGGCCCAAAAACTCGTCCACCGGCCTCCGAAGTGGAACAGTCCTCATTGGACGGCCTTCGACGGGGGGTCTTTGCCAAACGGCTCATTAAAAAAGGCCGGGAACTCACACGGGACCTTGTGTATTTTGCCATGCCCTATGTCGAAGGGCAGATGGAAAGCGGGGCCTGGAAAGAGGGCTATACGGCCATTCAGGACATGAACCCTGATCAACCGGTCATGCGTGATGCTGTCGAGACCACCATCAACCAAGGCCTTGTGACTCTTAAACAAGCGATTCATGAAGTCAAAGCCTTGCTCAACGAAGCTAACATTCAATTAGGCAGTGAGTTTAAAGTCGAGTATTCGCACCATTACGGACTTGAAAATTTTCGCCAAACCGGTGCGGTCCTCATCGAATGCATCAATCGGGAATATTGCAAAAAACTCGTCATTCAATTGCCGGGACAGCGCCATCCCTCGCATTATCACGCGAGGAAGGAAGAAACGTTTCAAATACTTTATGGCATCCTCCACGTTAATATCGATGGATACCCCCGTATTTTACACCCCGGCGAAACCATTCTCATCCTTCCTGGAGTGTGGCATTCCTTTTGGACAGACACCGGGGTGGTTTTTGAAGAAGTGTCCACCACCCACTTCCACAACGACTCATTTTATGCCGACAAACGAATCAATAAACTACAACGATCGGAGCGGAAAACGATGGTTGATCATTGGGGACGTTTTCAAATCGCCCAGCAGCCATCATCGGAGAAGGCTCCCGAAGTGCCGTTGCCCGATCCTCATGCGCAATGATTGCTTGCGTCGCATTCGATTTTGACGGAACGCTGGTTGATTCCAACCAGGTGAAGGTTCAGTCCTTTTTCAAGATTGTCGAGGATTATGATCCCAACGGGTACACCGTCACGGAAGTTCTTCAACGGTGCTCTCATAAAGATCGATACGGAATCACCCGTGAACTTGCCCACGAGTTCATGGCGAAAGGCCTAATCCCGCCGCACACAGGCGCAGAAATCCTCGGTTTACAATGGGCTGCGGCCTATACAGCCGCCTGCGAAACAGCCATTCCCAACTGTCCAGACGTACCTGGAGCTTCTAAAATCTTGTCATGGCTGTTGGGTCAAGGGATTCCCCTATATCTCAACTCTAGAACACCGACAGAAACTCTTACACGTCTTGTGGCTTTACGAAATCTCATCCACTATTTCTCAGGAATCTATGGAGCCCCTGCAAGTAAAGTAGAAAATTTACGACATATCCAAGAGCTGAACACCGCAAAACCGGATGAGATGCTTTTTGTTGGAGACAGTGAGGATGACCGAAAGGCTGCCGCCGATTTTGGCTGTCACTTTGTAGGAGTTTTCCTGAGTGATAACAGTCGCTTCAGACAGATGCCTAGGTTCCAGGTTAAACACTTGGAAGAACTCAAAACGATCGTGACCAATCTTCAGGAGAAGCAAAATGGCTTTGCCCCAAACAATTAATCACCTTCCCCCACCAGTGAATCGAAAATCGTTGACACCCTTGCAGACCATTGACGACTCCCTCCACAACAAGGTCCTCATCAACAACATAACAAATTGCGAAAAGAATTCTCATGATAGATAACCAACGTATCCTGGCTGTCTGTCCGGCACGGGGAGGGAGCAAAGGGATTCCCCTCAAGAATTTGGCTCCCTTTTGGGGGATCCCATTAGTCGCAAGAGTTGGCCAGTTGGTTAGAGAGATCCCCATCATCGACCGGGCCGTGGTTTCCACCGATCTTCCTGAAATTGCCGAGATCGCAAAAAATTCCGGGCTTGACGCCCCGTTCTTCAGGCCTCCCGACCTTTCAGGGGACCGAATATCGGACGCCCCGGTATTGATCCATGCGTTAGAAGAAATGGAGCATCAAGACAATGTCCAATACGACATCGTGATCATGCTTCAGCCAACATCCCCTCTTCGCCGGCCGGAGCACGTCATCCAGGCCATCGAAATGCTGGTGGCCGAACAGTGGGACGCCGTATGGACCCTGTCCGAAACTGAGTCCAAATCACATCCCCTTAAACAACTGACTCTTGACTCAGGCAAGATCGACTATTATGACCCCAACGGGGGCCAAATCATTGCAAGGCAACAACTGACCCCGGTCTATCACCGAAACGGGGTTGCGTATGTCATGACACGAAACTGTCTTCTGGAAGGAAGGAGCATCATGGGTAAACGAACTGGAGCGCTCCTTCTCGATGAACATCTGGTCAGTATTGACACCATGTGGGACCTCAAATTGGCGGAATTTATTTTTTCATCACAACTCTCTTCCTCCATCATCTCGTCACAAGAAACATAGGGGCTGGATTCTGCCGTTGATTGGCGCGCATGGGAAGGAAAAGACATGAGAAGCCTGCACACGGATGAACGGTACGATCAGGAATGGTAAAGGATTGTCACTCAGAACCAATGAAAGAAATCCCACAACGGCATTTCACGACCAATTTTTTCCGGCACCAGATATTTCAGAACTGCCTAAAGGCTAATCTAAGTTCAATGAGAACCTGATTCTCATGTTTCAAGAGGGACCCTCCATGAAAGACGCCGCGATAGCCTCCCTTCCCCAACAAACAGTCAGACCGGTCCATACCGATGGGTGCGACTTGTGTCATTCCACCGAGGCATTGAACTTAACCGAAGGCTCCGCGGAATCATGTCCACTAGTCATTTGCACACAATGCAGGCTCATATATGCCTGGCCACAGCTTTCCGCGAAAGCTTTGGACAACTTTTATGAAGACATCTTTGCCAACGACCCGGGTTCCCTTCAAAGAGCTGGATCATCAGCCTTTCCAAATGATAAAGATCGTTTGAAAGAGGAGACTCTCGCGGGCCAATGGTGCATCAAGATCATCAAACGCTTCATTGACCCACGTGGGAAGAAAATTCTTGACTTGAGAGCGCGCACAGGTGCAATGACCGCTATCCTCCAGGCAGAGGGAGCAGAAGTCCTACCGGTTGAACCCTTTCAGGCCAACGCCAACTATGCCAGGCAATTACGGGGACTTACCAACGTTGTTGATTTACCGTTTTCCCGATTCCATCAATTTCCTCTCCCACAGAATGGGAAATTTGATGTCGTAAATGTGCTCAATCATCATGTCCTGGCCCATGTACTCTCTCCACGAATTCTCCTTGAACACATCTTTACCGCACTCACCCCCGGGGGATATCTCTTCCTGGACGAAAAAAATATTCTCCAGCCGGTTCGCCACAAGAAACGCTCAGCGCTTGATTCAGGCCCTGCGCACCAATTTCAACTGACCCTGCATACGACCGCGCACTACATTCGCTCCACGGGATTTGAGTTGCTGCAATGCGAAATTGACAAACACCGCAGCAGTGATTTTCGCCACATCAGAATAGTCGCACGCAAACCCCAGGCAGGAGAAGCCACTGCACTCTTCCCTCATCAGATTGATGTAGGGGATGGGCCTAGCCTACAGGCTATTCGCCGTCGCTTGTGGTGGCTTGAATGGAGCTGGCGGATCCGCCTTTCCCAGGTAAGGGTCAAAAAAAAGACACAGCGATTGTTACGTCGGCCGGGATCTTAATACTTCTTAGGGAATGGTATGGAAAACGAGAAGAAAAATATCAAGAATACTGCGCCAGTCCGTGTACTCCATCTAATTGACAGATTGCACGGCGGTGGGGTCGAGAGTTTGCTATGGGACATCGTGCGCTTAACCCAACCGGATAAGGTCAAACACTTGGTCATCACGTTTTCACCTGACAAGGGAAATTGGGTCTATGCCGATCTTCTCCGCACGAAAGGTGCGTATGGCCAAGTTCCTAAGCGGCGTGTCTTGAAATTAGGTCGCTGGCCTATGACAAGGTTCCTCATACGTTACATTTCAACGTTGTGGCATGTGTGTAAATCATCAATCTGGTTTCGACCGGACATTATTCATGTGCATGGAAAATACATATACCCTATAGGCCTTCTTTCAAAGGTAGTC
Organism: Nitrospirales bacterium; assembly: GCA_049289415.1. Taxonomy (GTDB): domain Bacteria; phylum Nitrospirota; class Nitrospiria; order Nitrospirales; family UBA8639; genus Nitrospira_E. Next base: position 7,054 of record JBATLR010000341.1, on the reverse strand, counting down.
CTGCGGCGTCCGGTGGTCCATTCGATTCCGTGCCTCTTTTCCCAAATGGTGGAACAAGGGAAAGCATGGTTGCCAAAGCTTTACACTCGGTTCCATTCCTTGATCGACTGTTTCTTCAGCTTTCTCCCTCAAGATGAATTGCTTAAGTTGGGAATCCCTGTTTCAAAAGTTTTTCCCATGCGAGGGTCTCTTGATCTTCAGAAGATTAATTTGGTGAGACAAGAACAATCCCATCATCAAAAAGCCATTAGAGAAACATTAGACTTGCCTTCAAATGCTTTGATTGCCCTCTCAGTCGGTCGATTGACCCCAATAAAAGGGCACCAATTTGCCTTGGAAGCCCTTCCTGCCTTGTTGCCGAAATTTCCTAATCTCCACTTGCTTGTAATTGGTGAGGGGAAACAACGAGCTGAGTTGGAGGAAGAGGCGAAAACCTTGGGCATTTACCACCATGTGCATTTCCTTGGCTTTCAGAATGACCTTTTACCCTTTTATGCAACTGCTTCCGTGTATCTGCGTACAGCAGTTCTTGAAGCGGAGAATTTTTGCAGCCATCTGGCGATGGGGATGGGCCTTCCTATTGTAGGCTTCGATCCGGGTGTAAAAAACGAGCTAATAAAAAAGGTTGGTCATGGAATCTTGGTCCCCAATCAAAATGTAAAAGCCCTTTCGGACGCTGTGGCTCAGATTCTGGAGTTACCTGACCAAGGCAAGGAAATTGGTGCGCGTGGGACAGAATTTAGTCAAGAGAATATGGACATCCGACAAGCTATTGAAGATATTGCTGAAGTCTATAAGAATCTCAAAGATGAAGGCACCGTCAAAAAGATGCCAGAGTGCTAAGAACCTTTTAGGACATGCAATACAAGGCTGAAGAGGTCTTCCCCTATCTTACGGACACATTCCCAAAAGGACAGAACAGATCAGAAGGTGTGCCCTTTACCGCGACGGGAGTTCTGGCCCCAATTCAAACGTGCGGCGGCCAGATAATCTCGGGCTCCAACCTGTCCATCAAGCAAGTCGCAGCAAACCTCGGGATTTCTGCCAATATGCTCATCGGTGGTACCAGAAGCCACCTCGAGATGGAACAAAGGCGTTTCGAGGCCAAGGTATGCCTCAAGATGAGGACCTGGTCCGAGTGGAGGGAAAACGGGATTGTAAAAAAATCGGCGGCGTGTTTTGTTGCCATGAACATGATGGAAAATAAGCAAGATTTCCTACTGCAGCGAGCACTTTCCGATTCGAATGTTGTGTTAAAGATTGGGTGTCCCGATGAGGAGCAGTCTCCGCCAAAGGCGGGGACCGCTACTTTTGGACGAGATGGCGGCTTAACGATTCATTATGGGACATGGCAGTCCTGATAATACCAGAGATGCCTGAGATATGGTCACGGCTGATGGCTGTACCTGTTGGTAATGACAGCACCCGGTTGCATATTTCTTCCGTCCGAGGGAGCAAAAGCCCAGCATTCGGAAATTGAGCTTTGTACGGCTCCATGCGGTGACAACCTGGATAAAAATATCGCCGCGCCATGACGTTTTCCGCCCATAAAATTTGCATTAAATCATCCCGTTTAAGTTGTGAATCTTCCCCATCTACTTCTATGACAATATACTGGTAATTACACTTTTCCGATTCATCATAGGGGGTCAATGTAATTCCAGGTATATCCTGTAATTCGCGTTCATAATCTTTGTAATTTCGGTAATTGTGTTCTATGAATTCATCTATACTTTCTAGGTTGGTTAAACCCATGGCGGCGGACACTTCGCTCATTTTTCCGTTTGTCCCTATATAAATAACTTTGTCGTATCCCGAGAAGCCAAAGTTTTTCATGAGACGAATTTTTTGCGCTAATGCATCATCATTTGTGACGATCGCTCCGCCTTCAAAGGTGTTCAAAAACTTCGTGGCATGGAAGCTAAAGACTTCTGCATTGCCGAATCCTCCAATCATTTTACAGCCTTTTGAACAACCAAAGGCATGTGAGGCATCGTAAAGAAGTCTCAGATTATGTCGCGCAGCAACTGCCGCGAGGCCATTGACATCACAAGGATGGCCAAAGAGGTGAACCCCGATAATTCCCGTGGTGGTTGGTGTGATAAGTCCCTCTACCCGTTTTGGGTCTAGGCAAAAGCTATCAGTTTCAATATCACAGAAAATTGGAGTAATGCCTTGCCACCATAATGCATGAGCGGTGGCAATAAAGGTCATTGACGGAACAATAACCTGTCCTGAAAATCCGAGTGCACGAATTGCTAACTCCAATGCTACGGTCCCATTGCACGTGGCAATACAATGTTCATTGCCCGTCATTGCGGATATCTTTCTCTCGAATTCCTGAACGTAGCTTCCATTATTGGTGAGCCACCTATTATCGAAAATTTGGTTGACCCGCTTCAGAAACTCTTCCCGTTTACCAACATTTGGGGAGCCAACATGGAGCTGGTTGTGAAAAGCGGGTTTTCCGCCACAAATGGCAAGAGTATCAATTGTGGATTTCACTTCGTCGTTCATAAAAAACTAGTCGCTTTCTGATGTATTTGGGTGGGGAAACCGTAAGCCAATATATCTCTTAGTATATCTTTACTACCAAGGAACTGCCATCTATGATTAAGTGATATCCAACATTTATAGAATCTTTAACGATTGAAAAAATTATAGGACTTTCAAAACTCAAAAACTTAGTCGGTAAGTGACAACTGATTCGTTACACATAAATAATCTTGCACGATCTGACAAATGATCCGTTACCGTGAACTCTTCGGCAAGGGTTTTAGAACAATGGTGTCTGAGCCCTTTCACGAAGTTTATAAGATCGATGACCAATGCGCTGCATTGGTCGCTGGCCTGAAGGATTCCAATAAGATTGACAGAGTTTGGTGCCCCGTCCGGAGGACCACCCGCACGAATTCCTGAGCATATCGCTCCGAAAGGCGAATCGTTTCGTTGAGAATCTGAATATGGTCTTCTTTATCGATTCTTCGGATAAACCAAATTTGGCTTCGATAAAGCGGCAGCGTGTGAGGCACGCGGATCCGCCGTGGCAACCGGGGCGGGGTGATCTGGAAGCAACCGCATTGTGCCTGCCGGATCAATCGTTTCTTGAGAAAGGGATTGTAGATCTCCTGAAAACCCTGGGAACGCCATCCGCTCAAGCTCATGTCGTTGTCCATTTGCAAAAACTTGGGACGGTCCCACTGACCAGCCCTCTCGCGACGTCCTTGCGGTTCACGACCACGAGGAGAGACTGAGACGCCAGATAATGCCCGGCGATAAAGTCGATCTGTTGCACATCGTTCTGGCGGTGGGCAATCGGGACGGGCAGCACCGGTCCCCGTCGACTCCGATCCCGTCGCTTGCGAGTCACCACGTGGTGACGGACCAAAATCCGATGGATCGTCCGACTCAACGGCAAGGAACGGACTCCCAGATCGAGCAAAGCGTCGTGGATCGCCTCTGCCCCCCAAAAGCCCAAGGGATTGCTCGTGCTTTTGAGCTGGCGATGGGTTTGAACCACCATCCGCTCGACAGCCTCGCCGACCTGCCGGGCAAGATGGTGTGGTCGGTCCGCCCGATCCTGAGCCCACAACTCGTATCGCGTGATCCATCGGTAGACCCAGGGTCGACTGTGCCGCATAGTCCTGGCACTCCCACTGATGGGTCTGCCTTGCCACAACAACCGGATACATCGGGTTCGTTCGGCGATCGCTCCCGTAGTTTTTTTGAGTCATTGGCATTCCCTCTTTTGTGGTGGACTGCAGTATAGGCGGAGAATGTGTCACCGATCAGTTGTCATTTTCTCGGCCACGGATCTCTTGTCATGTGCCCCTTAGTTAGTAGAGGTAGGCTGACTGAGCTACATAAAAATCTGACAGGAAAAAGAAAAGGAGAAACTATGTTTGATCCAGGCTATTATACAAACACCGAACTTGAAAAAGCAGGGTTTAAGTCTCTCGGTCATAATGTGTCTATAGCAAAAAACTGCACCATAATTGGCACAAAAAATATATCTATAGGTAATAATGTTCGTATTGATGGATTTTGCTCTATCATTGCCGCAGGAGAAGGTTTTGTAGAATTAGGCTCATATATTCACATCGGTTGCTACTGTTTGTTAATTGCTGGCAATGGAATAGTTATGAAAGATTTTTCATGCATTTCTCATGGTGTTAAAATCTTTACCCGAACAGACGATTTTTCAGGCGAATACTTAACAAACCCCACGGTTCCTGAAAAGTATACAGGTGTAACTAAAGGGCGAGTTACTTTATCGAAGCATGTACTTATCGGCTCCGGCACAGTAATTCTTCCTAATATTACTATTGGAGAAGGTTCTTCTATTGGAGCTCAGTCCCTTGTAACCAAATCCCTTGATAGTTGGGGGGTGTATGTTGGGTCTCCGGCTAAACGAATAAAACCGCGTTCTACCCATTTACTTGAGCTAGAAAAACAACTCATGGAAGAAATTGCCCAACCCTTATAAGGATTCCTCCCTCCCTGTGTCAGGATAGTTGTCGTGCCTGTTATGTTGTTGAAGACATCAACCATTGGGAGGCGGCAAGTGAGGGAGGAATGCGACCGTATAGGGCAGACTTCAGAGAACAGGCCGTGCGCAAAATGATGACGGGGCATGCGAGATCTCTGGCTGCGGTGAGCCGAGAAACGGGGCAACTCAGCAGCACTTGTTAGTCGTCCCTGAAAAAGTCGTTTTTTAAAGATGTGAAAAAGCCAGGTGCAACGTCCCTCCTTGAAGCCGTCGGGGAAACTAGATGATGCCAAGCCAAAAACTTCTCTGGTGTCTGAGGCTGGCTCGTGCATTCTGCCCCACGCCACAGAGTAAGGCATTTAGTTTGTCGCCCAACTCTCCTTTCCAGTGATTCCGGCCAAGCCATCAATCTTCTTTCCTATGGCCAATGATGGGTTCTATCGCATTCCGCCATCGCAGCGCCATTATTCAACGCACCCGTGAGGGGACCGCGCTGCCGACTAATGAGCACTTCGGTCTACATCGGGTCGACAGTATGCCCACGAGAGCCTAGATCGACGACACATCAACTGGGACGCTGTCCCGTCAAACGCTCTACTTGTTCCAAATGGCCGACCATCGTGTGGCACCATACGGATTGCCAACCAGCGCGTACATGTTCACCATACAATTCCTGGTCTGGGTAGTGGCGACACGCACCTTCACGCCACACGCATACGGTTTGTGGGCGGTGCCTTTGGCTTCGCCTGCACTTCGGGAGCAGGCACGCTGGAAAGTTTCTGCTTATCCGGGTTTTGTTGGGTGAGGACACGTTCACTTCGAGTCAGGAGCGGGTGCAAGTTATGCTGTGGAGAGGGCAAACATGCCGCCAGCTTGCGTTGGACATTGCGATACACACGTCCCAGATGCCCCGTCAAATTCTTCTGCATCTCCCACACACGCTTCATCGACTTGGCATTCGCCGAGCGCCCATGCTGCAGAAAGGCCTGGGCGGCCACTCGCGTGTCACGTTGCCGCAGGGTGAGGCCTGCTCGTTTCGCCTTTCGCACCACCGTGCGCAGGCCTTTCACCCATAATCGCGCATTTGTCGGAAAGGCCACGACCTTGGGTTGTACCGTCGTATCCACACTGATCTGTGCAGGTTTGGGCTGGCTGGATCCTCTTGGTCTCCAGCCCGACGACAATCGTTAATTCGAGCAACCATGCACAGCCTGCCTCCTCAAACCGCTGCCGAATCCGCGTCATCTTCGAGGGATCGATCGGCAAAGCATGTTGAACATATGCCTCGCCACAGAAGTATTGCCAATAGGAGGTCACCCATCGAGCCACGACCTCTTCATCCGATCACGCACGAAGGTGTTTCAAATAGTGCAGCCCCACGAGCAACCGAATCGGCAACCCCTGGCGGCCCCAATCCGCCTACAACGCGCCAAATCGTTCGACACACTGGGTCCACGGAATCTGCTGCGCGAGGCGATACAGCTGATGACGGCTATCCAGCAGATTGTCCAGTTGGTGGCGAAAGAGGTCTTCCTGTGGGGGGACCGGCGAGGTCAGGGGCCGCATACACAATCCTTCAGAAAAAGAATAGAGCCACAAGATTTCTGGCGATTGTACACCACAGCAAATCTCAAATAAATACGATCAATGCTGGGGATCTGGAGTTTTTCGTGGACGACTTGTTAGGGCAGGTTAATTATTTAATGCTCACCAGTCTCGGTGGAACCCCAAAAGTTCTCGTATGTGCTTTTAACTTTATATTGCCGCCCCCCAAAGGAGGTATTTAAACGCTTGAAAATTTTATGTTGCCAAAATTCAAGAAATTTTTTCCGCCAAGATCGAAACACTCTACCATTCCAACGAATATCGCTACTTCGAAAACGTCGATGAACGAATGGTTCAAATGCAGAGTAAATTTCCTCACGGGAAACACGAAAATTCAACTGTAAAGATTGAGCCATAAGCAGTAGCTTCTTTGTTATTCTAAAATGAGATCTATCATCCTTAAGATCTTCCTATCGCACAAATGTATAAGCCATGAAGAAGCCTATTTGATTAACTGATCCCTAAGCCCAGCTTCTGAACAAGGTCCGGGTTAAATCCTGGAAGGTCAGGAGGCACAATGAATGGAGCCGTTGGTCGGAACGCGGAATAGCAATTGAGAAATTGGATGATCAGGACCAAGCGATCTCTTCGGTTAAACCGGCTTCCATAGTGAAGACAGCGGGACGTGTCCAGAAACGCCCCTGAGCCTGGCGGTCCGATCAACTTCACCTCATGGTTTCTTCCACCTCCCTCATAAATTCGTTCGTCCTGCACACGACCAAGCACACGCCCAATTGCTCTCTGCACCTGATGGGATATATCGGCGGGAAGGAACGTAAGCGGCCCCTGGTCCTCCTTCGTCTCAAAGATATTAATAAATACTTTGACTTGCCTGAGATCTTCAAAATCGAAATGGAAGAGCTGGCTGGATCGAGCCGTTTCATTTTCAGGTGACCAACAGAGCCTGGCTCCGGTCAACTTCGGTACCGTTCCCAGATAAGCCGCTGCGGCATCAAGAAT
>JBATLR010000340.1:0-6722 GCA_049289415.1 Nitrospirales bacterium | reverse complement strand
TTGCCAGGGCCGATTGCTGCTTGTTTGGTGGGGCTGTTGAAAAAAGCCGCCAGCGGCGTTCTCGCCATTTTTCCGTGCTCACGTACTGGAAGTACGCTCTGCGCGCAAAAATGACTGCGGCCTTGCTGGACGAACTTTTTTGAACCGCCCCGAGGCCTCTAATATGCAATGTGCCTGTGGGTCAATATGCCCTTGGAAATTATTATTTTTCAACACTCCCTTGGTGTATTGCGGTTAAGGCGGACTGAGCGATGTACCTGGGAGCTTGGAGGTCAACAACATTTCCATCACACTTTCGTAAAGTATGGGTATAAAGCCAAGCCATGTCTTCATCACGCCAGAGCAATAGTGGCCTGGAAATCCTTCTTGACAAAAGATGAAGGCCGACGCCTTCAGCCTGTTTGGTTCCGCACATTTCTGGCTCTCAGGGCTTCGCCGGAAAGTTAGGAAAATCAACGAATTAAGGTTTCATCTGATTCTGGCCTTTCAATTGCTTACCTTTCCATCAATCATCCGAAATGCAATATTAATCTCTGGATCCTCCCCTGTTATCTGACATAAAATCAGTTTGTGGTGTCTGGAAAAACGAGTGTGGGTGTTGCTCTCTCGGGCATGTTCCATTAGCTACGTTTTACAATTTCCAGGAGGTTCATCATGGCTGTTCAGACCCTACCGTCCTCCGTGTGGTCCATCGTGTTGGCAGGTGGTGAAGGGGAACGTATCCGACCCTCTATACAGCAGTGGCTCGGGTATCCGGTTCCGAAACAATACTGCACATTTGTCGGCACCCGCTCTATGTTGCAACATACGTGGGACCGGGCCGACCAAATCGGGATGCCCCGGAAAAAAGTGACGGTTGTTGGTCGAACACATCAGCAGAGTTTAGAACATCATTGCACGAGGCAAGATGAAGGCACGCTGGTTTTTCAACCGCGAAATTGTGACACGGCGCCGGGAGTGTTTCTTCCTCTTACTTACGTGAGAGCCTGGGATCCTCAAGCGATCGTGGTCCTCTTGCCCGCCGATCATTTTATCTGTCCCGAAGATCGCTTTGTGGCCGCCGTGCGTCGGGCTGTGCGAGCGGTAGAATTTTTATCTGATCGAATGATTCTCATGGGCGTTCGTCCGTCACATCTGGAGCTTGATTATGGTTGGATGTCCGTCGGAGAAGTGCTCGGATGGAGTGGAGGGACCGCTATCCGTCGCATTCAATCGTTTGTAGAAAAACCGGAGGCTGTTGATGGTAAGCGAATGATGTCGGAGGGAGCGTTGTGGAACACCCTGGTGCTGGTGACCAAAGTCGAGACGCTGTGGAAATCCGGATGGTTGTGTTTTCCTGATGTGATGGAGCGGTTTGAAGGGTTACGAAGGCAGATCGGGACGCCCGCCGAAGGATCGACCCTCCAGGCTATGTATCAGGATATGCCTATACGAAATTTTTCCCGTGATGTCTTGCAACCTTTTGCCGGTCAATTAGGTGTCATGGAGCTAAATGATGTCATGTGGAGCGACTGGGGCCGTCCGGAACGAATTGTGGAGACCTTGCGATCAATGGGGAAAAAGCCTGCTTTTCCAATGGAGGCCTTCATAGGATCGGGTGCGCCATCCATTCCCCAAATACCAAGGGACATGGGTTATCCCTATCTAAGTTGCTGAAGAAATTCTCCTTGGTTGTTTAGAGGAATTTTTTAATCTAAGCAGTCGTACTAGCGAGTAATCATTCAACGCAGGCCATCCCAACAGGATGTTCCAGGGCTCTGTTCCAAACGGATCTCCAATACCTGTATAGCCCTTTTCCCTCGGGATTGTTTCTCCTTTCCCCGACTCATCTTTTTCCCCAAAAATCCTCCTCTTTTTTTCCTTTATTTAGGTCTATGGGTCTGGTCATCGTGGCCTATTTTCCTTTCTGCTCTCCATTCGCTAGTGTCGCATAAATCAACAGATTGACTCTCTGGGAGTGGTGCGTTTGTCATCAAATGCCTAATCTCAGACGGGATCCAATTCCCTCTTTTCCTTTAAATCGCTTCGCAGCCGTATAGGGTCTATTGGCACAGAGGTCGCAAGAGAGACCTCATGTGCGACAAAGATCATGATACGGGGCGTTGTCGTGTTTTGGGGAATGAGATCGGTGTCTTGAGTCTTTTTTAGAAGGTGAAGAAATCCGGGTGGTAAACACAAAGGATGGAAGGCATGAGTGAGCCGGGAGATCCCGAACGGATTCTCTGGGAGGGCTATCCCTCGTGGGGGCAATTTACGTGGCTATATTTTTTTAGCCTATGGACAGGATTGCGAGGTTTCTTCCTTCTACGGTTAGGACTTTCCGGCTGGGAAATATGGGTTGTCGGCGCAGGAATCTTATTAGGGCTGGTGGTGGTGCTTCGATATTGGGCCAAATATCTGCTCACGTCCAAGCGAGTGATTCTGAGGAATGGGTATTCGGGCAAAGATATGGCGAGCGTGGAATTCGGGATGTTCAAATCTGTTGAAGTCATGCAGGGACCAATAGCCAGGATCTTGGGAATCGGTACCCTTGTGGTTCACTGTGCGGATTCAGGCCGGAGTGTTCGATTCCGTGGCATTAAGGATCCTGAGGTCATTGAAACAAAATTACGGGCGCTCCTCCCTCCTTCTTCTCCCGTGTTGACTCACTAGCCCTCCTGGACCATGAATACACCTGCTGCGATGAGAAATGAGAGTAATTCTTTATGATCCCGTCTCTTTCCCGTCGAACATCTCTGGTACTCGGTTTGACTTTTCTAACCGTAGCCGGTGCCCTTTTTCTTGAATTCCTCTTGAGTGTCAGGGCAGACAGGCCCTTCGGTCACACGCAAGTGGCTCACCTGGTTGGGTGGACCGGCCTGGTATTCATTGGTCTGACCTTTGTGTATCCACTGAAACGGTGGATGTACCCTAATCAGGTCTGGTCACATGGATGGTTTCAGGTACATATCGTCTTTGGGATTGTCGGGCCCTTCATTATTTTTGTCCATGCCGGTGTGCATTTCCATGCCCTGGTGCCGATCATCGCCCTTATCACCATGGTCCTGGTGGTGATGAGTGGGATCACCGGGCAGGCCTTGCATTATCTGGCGTTTCGAACATTGTACGAACGACGGCATGAGCTGGCGTTTGAAGGGATGACCGAGGATGCGATTGAGGCGCATCTGCATGGTCTTGCGTTACAAGAGGAGACCCTCCGATGGTGGAAATGTCTTCACGGCCCCCTAACGTGGTCCTTTGTCTCTTTCACGCTGCTGCACATCGGGGGAGCCCTCTTTTTCGGGGGCTACTAAATCATGGGATGTCGTCGACCATGGGTGTCGCCCTTTATCTGGGCTTTGACAGGTCTGGTCATTGGGGCTCTGGCTTGGGCTTCTCCCAATTACACTGAAGCCTTGTGGGCCCCTGGAGATCTTAGCCGGCATCACACTGACATTGTGAGATGTCTGTCCTGTCATGAACCATTTAGAGGAGCCACACCGAAAAAGTGCCTGGCCTGTCATACCTTGGAAACATTTCAATCTCGAGCCGAAGGGGATGTTCGCCAATGGCATCAAGATGCGATTCAAACCGGCCAAACTTGTCTGGTTTGTCACACGGAGCATCGAGGTGCGTTAACGGCCATAACTATCGGTAGGGTCGAAAATCCACATGGAGAATTGATTTTTCGGGCCACAGGCGCGACGTCCTGCTCTGATTGCCACGTGATAAAAGCCGGGGCCGGAAAACAGGATGGCACATTACTACACAATTCGTATGTTGAACGGTTAATTCGGAAAGGGGAGGGTGCTCATCGACTCGGGCATTTTGCTAAATGTCTGAAGTGCCATCGTGGGGGACAGTTGGAGGTTGACGATGAGGACAAGGATGATGAGGACGATTAGTCTGAAATGGAGTCAATGGGCCGTTGTATTCTCTTATGTCTGAAAAATCCTGACCTCGCTCAGTGTGCGTAAAATGATCCTCAATCAAGTGTAGAAAAAATCCACAGAATGACCTGCCTAAGATGCGTGGTTAAGGCCAAAATGGGCCAATTTATGCACGTATCATCCATACGTCAGGGGCCCAGAACTTGCTGGGTATTTGTGTATTATGAGCATTTCCAGTTCCCTAATTGGGTGTGTCATGTTTCGGAGGAGGGTGCGATAATGTCTTCACGTACCACACCAGTAAAACAGAGCCAATCATGTACCATTCTCGTAGTGGATGATGATGAAGCGATGCGGACACTGCTTGTGGATGCCCTTCAAGAACAAGGGTGTCGCGTGATCGAGTCCGAGAACGGAACAGATGCCTTGAATGTTCTAAAGGCCGTGGTGCCGAATGTGATTGTGACGGACTTGAAAATGCCGGATGGCGGATTCCCCTATTTGCGGCGCCTCCAGGAAGGTGCGCCGGAATGTCCGATTGTCGTCATGACGGCGTATGGAGATAGTCAGTCCAAAGCGAAAGCGTTCGACTGTGGCGTCAAGGGATATTTCGAAAAACCTCTTCGTATCTCTGATTTAAAGGCATGGATTTGTCAAATGTGTTTGGTGAATCCCTGTGGGAACCTTCCGTTTTGTTGAGGCAGTGAACCAGATAAAGAAAGGATAAACGATGGCCGGATCGTTTGTGCATCAGGATTCTGATTCTGACGTGTCTTTGAGTGCGCGGATTGAAGGATTAAAGTTTCTGGCCCAGCATCTGGATGAGCCGGTTGTGATTTTCAATCCTCAGAAGGAATTGGTGTATGCCAATCCATCAGCCAATAAAATGGTGAACGACTGTCCATTGATTCCCTCGACCTCTCTTCCTTCTTCCAAATTACTGCCTTCCAACCCGCAGACCCCATGTGATCCCTGTCATGCCATGGAACTGTTTCAATCTGACAGGCAAGCTCAAGATACGTTTCCCTGTTCTTCCCCCTCCGCCGTGGCTACGCCTGGCTGTCCGTTTCCACGCGCGGTGCCATTGAAAGGCGGGACCGGTATGACCCATTTTGCGATATTGATGGGGGCTCGGGGGAGTGAGAGTATTATGATGGTTCCACAGGCGAAGGATTCATCGGACCTGCCTCTACCGCTTGGGAATTCCTTCCCGGAGACCTTACCTCCCACGATCATCGGAGACAGTGAGCCGATTCAACAATTGGTGGAAATGGTTCGATTGATCGCGGCGAGCGAAGCAACGGTGCTCATTCAAGGGGAAAGTGGGACCGGCAAGGAATTGGTGGCGAAGACCATTCATGCCTTGAGTCGGCGACGCCTCAGGCCCTTTATTGTGGTGGAATGCAGTGCATTACCCGAAACCTTGCTGGAAAGCGAATTATTTGGCCATGTACGTGGATCCTTTACCGGAGCCGTAGCTGATCGCAAAGGCTTGTTTGAAGAAGCCGAAGGCGGCACGATTTTTTTGGATGAAATTACTGATACCACTCCTGCCTTCCAAGCCCGCTTACTTCGCGTCCTGCAGGAAGGCGAAATCAAGCCCGTGGGGAGCAATGGATCCATCAAGGTGAATGTGAGGGTCATCTCTGCCGGGAATAAACCTCTGGAACATCTTGTATCAACCAAGTTGTTTCGCGCGGATTTATACTATCGACTCGCCGTCCTCCCGCTCACCGTGCCGCCCTTGAGGGAGCGGAGAGAAGATATCCTATTGTTAGTGAGGTATTTTTTGGAGCAATGCGCCAGAAAGCACGGGCGTGAGCCGATGCATCTCAGCCCCGATGCCCAAACGGCTCTCGTGCACCATTCGTGGCCTGGGAATGTCCGGGAATTAGAAAACTTGATTGAACGGGTGGTCGTTACATGCCCGCATTCCACAATTGAAGTGAAAGACTTTTTTGCCGATCATTCGTTGCAACCTGACACAAGTGATTTGAGTTCAATCGGGAAAATTGCTCGTCAGGAAGCGGAACGGTCAAGAATCCTCCAAGCCCTCCGGGATGCGAAGGGAGATAAGACCCGCGCTGCGCGGGCCTTGAATATCAGCCGCTCCAGCCTCTACAACAAATTGCGGGACTATCATATTTCCTAAACTGTTCCCTTCCATTGTCCCTAAAATCCTCATTTGCCGCTTTCAATTGTCCAGTATTTTAGACGGGCAACTGCTTGATTGTTCGGCGAAATTTCACGCGCATTGAAAAGCCTGTCCAAGTTCCTGGAAATTCTCACCATTCTTCCGTTCTCTCTTCTCACCTGATTGTAACCTGAAATTCTCTCCAGTATTGGTTGTTGTGATTTGGAGTATTGATAGGTGTTTTTTGGCACTGTTGTTGCTCAGGGATTCACTCGCCGACGCTGGATAGGGTGTGATGGACCGGCCTCCGGAATGCCCGACCTCCCATAGAGGGCGCCTTGCGTCGGCACAAAAATAGTATGCGGCCGGACATTCATTGAAGAAACGAACATGTTGAAATGCATTGAGGCGAGTGAGCAGATGGAGTGCCAAAAATCAGGGTTTTTATTCACCACATAAATTTAGGAGGCCGGAAAATGTATCCAGGCAAGAGTAGATTTCTAACCGCGTCGATGTTTTTGGCGTTGATGGGAGGGGCGAGCTTTTGGCTTACCTCATCTGTGGTCGGCGCCGAAAATACCTCTCCTCCACACGTTCATCAAATGGACATGACTCATCAGGAATCCTCCGGTTGGGCTGAGCAACTGAAAGGACAAACCCGTGTGGAGGATGCATTGGAAGGGCGGGCAGGCCTTTCGGAAAAAATCGAAGTGCAACAT
>JBATLR010000339.1:0-10056 GCA_049289415.1 Nitrospirales bacterium | reverse complement strand
CCACGAGCGGCGCAGTGGCCGTCTGGTTGATGAATGGCTTGACCATCACCTCCACAAGCTTTCCCGGCAGCGCGCCGACGGCTTGGGATATTCAGGCCGTCGGGGATCTCAACGGCGATGGCAAAGCTGACCTCGTCTGGCGCAATACCCTTGATGGCAATACCGCGATATGGCTCATGAACGGAACGGCGATTGCCTCCTCAGGCTTCCCGGCGACTGCGCTGACGACTTGGCAGATAGCGGGAGCAGAAGATGTGAATGGAGATGGCAGGACAGACGTCATCTGGCGGAACAACAGCAATGGAACTGTGGCGGTCTGGCTGATGAACGGGGTCACCATAACCTTCACGACCTTTCCCGGTGCCGCTTCCACAGACTGGGAAATTCAGTAAACCCGAATAAAAAAACACTAGACCGCTCCCCTGAATGGCCTCATGGGCCAACCCCACCAATGGAATTCAAAAAAACTCCCCTCCCCGCTATCTAGGATAAAGAAATCTCCCCCCAATCTGGTAGAATTCTCTCGCCTCCATCATCGTTCCCGCAAAAACGACATCCATCAATCTATCCTTCCCGTGGCACGCAAAGATTTCACGCACCATGAGAAATTCCCCCACATCCATACTGCATAATAGTACTCATCGTGATTCCATCTGCCGTTCAGCCAGTTACACCTTCTTGCAGTTGGAAGCATGTCACCTGGCAAGCATAGCCTTTCCTATGAAAGGTTTTGCGCAGTTTTTCCATCACACCCACAGAACATGTTCGACGTTGTCACCAAGCTGATGTGGGCGCATTCGGATCAGCAGACAGAATGGTTGCTAACAAACCAATCACTGGGGTGAACAGCCTGGGGCTCGTGACGGACTTGTGGTTTTTTATTTTCCTGTGCCGCAGGTGCCAGCTTTCTCCTTCATCCGGACAATGCGAAACTTTCATCATTGCAGTATTGCTCCAATCAAATTTTTTATAAATATTGCAACATTATTACACCGGTAGGCATTAGACATAGTCTCCAGGAAATTCACCGATGAGCCGGCCCTTCCGTCCTCTCCTTTCCTAACCAAGTTCAATTTCCTTTCTTTCTTCCCATGATCATTCTGCGCGTTATTTTTTATTTTCCCATTTTCCTCTTCAGAGTTTCTCCATACCCCAATAATATCTTCTCTAAAGTTTTTCCTTACTTCTCCGAAATGTTCGGCAGACCGTTTGGGGGTGTAGTTAACACAATAGGGAGACAGAGGGGTAAGAAACAAGTTGACCCATTCATAAAATCCTCTTTCCGAAACGGCACACCTATTGTGAAGTAGGGTCGCAAAGCCCGGAGCCAGGTGCCCACGCCTGACCGTCCGGCTACCGAAGGAAGACGTCATTCGCAGGGGAGGAGAGGATGAGGAATTCGATCCGAATACGACAAGGAGTAGAGTATGGTCAAACATATGCCTCCCCTGGGTTTCGCAATCATGCATTTGGCAGCCTTGACTCTGTTTCTCGTCGGATCGTTCACTAGCCCCGCTTTTTCCGCTTCTTCCATACAACTGACCTGGGACGCGAATCCGGAACCGGACCTGATGGGATATTATGTGTATATGGGCACATCCCAAGGTTCCTATAACACCACGAAAAATGCTGGCCTCACCCCATCGCACATCTTTCAGAATCTGCCGGAAGGAATCACTTATTATTTTACGGTCACGGCGTATGATCAATCAGGAAATATCAGTGAACCCGCGCAGGAAGTGACCATAGCTCTTCCGACTCAGGGTGAAAATGTCCCAAATCCCGATACCACGCCCCCCACGATAGCCCTCATGGGCCCGCAAAATTCCGCCACCGTAAGCGGCACCATTACCCTGTCCGCCACCGCCTCAGATAACATTGGCGTGGTGGCTGTACAATTCAGACTCAATGGAAACAATCTGGGGCCAGAAGATACCACCAAACCCTTCTCGCTATCCTGGGATACCACCACCGTGCCAAATGACTCTTCCACCCTTACGGCCACCGCCCGCGATGCCGCAGGCAATACGACAACCGCTGCGCCGGTGACCGTCACCGTATCCAATGCAACTTCGCCTGCACTAATAATTTCCAACCTGACCGTCGCCAGTGGGCAATCATATGTCATGCCCGCAGCAGGCCTCCAAGCTGGGAGCACCGTGTATATTGACCGCTCCTTTACGTTTACGACAGTACCCTCAAACGTCGAAGGAGCCGCCTTTATCCAGACCGCCAACAATGACAAAGCGGCCACGAACGCGGGATTTCTCAGCTTCCATGTTAATCAACCCGTAACGGTATATGTCGCCCATGACGTTCGTATTACTCCCAAGCCCTCTTGGTTGACGACCTTTACTGATACCGGGAAGGACCTTGCTACATCGGACGCAATCCTCCACCTTTTTGCTCGGGCCTTCTCCGTCGGGACCATTACCCTTGGTGGCAATGCCGGTAGTGATTTCAGCATGTATTCCGTCATCGTCCAACGACAGAACACGAATCCAAGCTTTCCCAAAAATCACGACCTGAACGGGGACGGCAAGGCCGACCTGGTTTGGCGAAACACAAAGACCGGCGACGTGGCCGGATGGCTACTCAATGGAACAAATATCGCAGCCTCAAGCTTTCTGGGCCAGTTGCCCATGGAATGGGCCATCAGTGGAGTGGGCGATCTGAATGGGGACGGCAAGGCAGACCTTGTCTGGCGTCATAACACCAACGGCGCAGTAGCCATTTGGCTGATGGACGGCTTGACCATTACCTCCACGGGCTTTCTCGGCACCGTCTCCACGAGTTGGGGCATTCAAGCCATCGAAGATATGGACGGTGACGGCAAGGCCGACCTCCTCTGGCGTAACACCACAGACGGCAATACCGCGATATGGCTCATGAATGGGACGGCGATTATTTCCACTGGTTTTCCTGCGGGTGTCTCATTAGGGTGGCAAATCGCCGGGGTGGGCGATGTGAATGGAGATGGTAAAGCCGATGTCATTTGGCGTCATGGCACCAGCAGCACGGTGGCCATCTGGCTGATGAACGGCTTGGCCATCACTTCCACCGGATTTCCGGGAAGCGCACCGACGGTTTGGGGAATCCAGGCCGTCGGAGATGCCAATGGCGATGGCAAAGCCGATCTCGTCTGGCGCAACACCACAGACGGCAATACGGCGATATGGCTCATGAATGGAACGGCGATAGCCTCTTCCGGCTTTCCGGGAGCAGTGTCGGTGGCATGGCAGATGGCGGGAGCCAACGATGTGAATGGGGATGGAAAAGCCGATATCATCTGGCGCAACCGCAGCAATGGAGGAGTGGCGGTTTGGCTGATGAACGGTTTGACCAGCACATCCACGGTCTTTCCCGGGGCCACTTCAACAGACTGGGAAATTCAGTAGCACTAATATTACAAACACAAGAATGGCAATGCCATATGGCCTCGGGCATAAACTGAAGTATGGACGTCTGAAAATTTACCACCCGGGAGGACGAGGCGAGACCTTAACCTTAGATGGTCCGTCAATCTTAATGAGAAGGCAACTGCCATACGGACAGAACAGGATGCTAGCCCCTCTCACAAACAACTATCACGCTTACCCGCTCCTCATCTGAAAAGAACGCTCGACCACTCTTCACCAATTCTCCCCCCTGCCTCGACTACCTCACAATTTGCGGACTTCTCATCCTATCTTGGAGGTCAAACACGGCCAATTCGAGAACATCGGAAAGTCCTTCCTACTCCAGGAAACACGATATGGAAAATTGGAAATCAATCTTCCCTCAAGCTTGTCATTCCTTCCAGCCTTTAGCAGAAAGCGATCAGCAAGACATCGCGTTTACCTCAATAGGATGCCCGGATGCAAACATTCATGCGAATGTGTTTCCTCGTTTTGCCAAGAGAGATTACTGATTCCAACCAAAAAGTATGAAGGAGAAATCCTCTCCTTAGGCGATCCCACATTTCGCTAGCAGTCGGAAGGAAAAATGAGGCCACTTCATTCCAAAGTAGAGATTGCACCACATTCACAGACCTTAATCCTACTTCGCATTTGTGGTGTTTCGTGATCCCAATGTTTTCAGTCTTGCCATCAAATTTTCATTTGCCAAAAAGCTCAGCAACGAGCTTCATTCCTTTGCATCAATCACATGTTCCTCCCGCTGGTTTTTAGATTTTTCTCTCATGAAATTTCTGTAGTGGCATAACGGGGCTGTCTCTAAAGTTTTTCTTTTCAGATCCGATATAGTTCGACAGACCGTTTGGAGGTCTAGGGTACAAACCAGAGCAACAGACGGCAAAAAGAAGGTCCGCCAATTCATGAAATCCTCTTCCCGAAACGGCACACCTACTGTGAAGTAGGGTCGCAAAGCCAGGAGTCAGGTACCCACGCCTGATCGTCCGGCTACCGAAGGAAGGCGTCATTCGTAGGGGGAGGAGAGGATGAGGACTTCGGTCCGAATACCACAAGGAGTCGACTATGGTCCGCCATATGATCCCCTGGAATTTCGCAAACAGCCATGTTACAGGTCTTGCATTCCTGTTCATCGGATTATTCGCCAGCCCCGCGTTCTCAGCATCCTCAATTCAACTAAGTTGGGACGCAAATCCCGAACCGGATTTAATGGGATACAATGTGTATATGGGTACATCCAAAGGGTCCTATAGCACCACAAAAAATACCGGACTCAACCCTTCATACGTGTTCCAGAACCTGTCGCAGGGAATCACCTATTATTTTACAGTCACCGCATATGATCAAACCAACAACGAAAGCCTGCCCTCGGAAGAGGTGAGTGTGAAAATTCCCGATATTATTACGCCGACAACGCCTGGAAATCTCACATTGAATTCAGCATCAAATACCCAAGTGGCCTTTTCCTGGACAGCCTCAACCGATAATGTCGGCGTGGCCGGCTATGATGTGGCCCGGAATAATGTGGTCATCGGGCAACCCACCACCAATGCCTTTGTGGATAAATCAACCAGTCCGGGCATGACCTACCTCTATACCGTCAAAGCCCGGGATGCCAGCGGGAATGTTTCCGCTTCGTCGAGTCCACTTTCCGTGTCGGTCCCAATTGTCTCGCTCCAAGACCCGCTCCAAGATATGATCTCGCCGTCCGTGCCAAAAAACCTCACGTTGAATTCAACATCAGGCACCCAGGTGGCCTTTTCCTGGACAGCCTCAACCGATAATGTCGGCGTGACCGGATATGATGTGGCCCGGAATAATGTGGTCATCGGGCAACCCACCACCAATGCCTTTGTGGATAAAACGACCAGTCCGGGCATGACGTATTACTATACCGTGCAGGCGCGGGATGCCAACGGCAATGTATCCCCATGGTCGCCCCCCCTACAGTTCACTACTCCCCAGGTAATGGCCAAACTGGAGGTGTTTGTCAGCGGTAGTGGATCCGTCGTTTCGATTCCTAACGGAATTAATTGCCCAAGACGAAGTTGCTCAACCAGCTACCCAAATCAAACCGTAATGACATTGACCCCTAAGCCAGGAAATGGTTGGATATTTTCGGGATGGTCCGGCAGCTGTACTGGGACTGCAACATGTTCCTTAACATTAACGGAAAACAGGACCGTTAACGCCAATTTCACAAAGGGTTCCCGGGCCACCTCTGGCAACGACTCTAGAAATGTAAAAAGACAAAGACGAACGAGATAACTCACGGGCTTCTCCATTCCCTGGGTGGCGTGCATGATTACAAATTTATCCGGGATAATAGCGGTGCCACGAAACAGGACCGTTGAGGGTGGCGGATGGGCAGGCCAGGGAATGCAAAATTGAGGCATCCGGTCCTGAATACCAGAAAGGACTTCAACCGGGGTAAAGAACCGAATGTCTCTGCACGGATGGCGAATGATAGTTTAGTTTTGACATCCAAACGGCCACCGCACACTGAATGTTGCTCGAAAAATTACTTCCCTCCCTTAAGAAAAAAGCCAGCAACCACCCATTAGTATTTTCATTCGTGCCGCGCCCCCACGCGGCACACCCAATCCAACAAATTCCTTACGTCCAAAGACAGATTCCAATCGCCTGAATTAGGCAATTCCGAATGCGACCCCGACCTTTTCCTTGCTGCCAGATGGTATCTGAGGCTATTCTAAATTTGGTACTTGTTGGACTGTTTTGTTATGACGTGTAAAATGATTTCAAAAATTTTTCCTGAGAGATGCGATATTGAATGTTTAGTAATTTTGCGATTTCAACCATTGGATAAAGAAATTCAATGACTGTACATTGATTTCCTCAACCCTGCGCGACCTATCATTTCATTGTTTCGTCCGGGTCACAGGAATATCGTTGGGCATATGGAAAATTAATGGCAAATACGATAATCAATTAAACAAGCGTGCAACAAAGATGAGAACCATGACAGGCCTATTGGCCTGGGATAAAATTTGACCAGGGGAATCCCCCTGTCGATGCGCACTTCAATACACGAAAAGGAGGTCAAGGAGACAGTATGGCTAAACTGATCGAGCAACCCACAAGAATTAAACCTGCAGGAAATAAACCCAAACTCATCGATGAATTTATCGGACGGGTCAATTGCGGCACAGACCAGATCAGCATTGCGCGGATGCAAAGTCCTTCCGGATGGGAAGAGCCCGGCCAGACCCCGGAGTTTGATGAATATACGCTGGTCCTGTCCGGTCAATTACGGGTGGAAACAAAAGAAGGGGTGATTGAGGTGAATGCCGGTCAGGCGGTCATCGCCTATCGTAATGAATGGGTGCGATACAGCACCCCGGGCCCTGAAGGAGCTGAGTATATCGCGGTGTGTACCCAGGCCTTTTCCCCGGAGACCGTGCATCGCGATCCGGATTGAAACAGGTTTCCATGAAAGCACCCAACAGAGAGCCAGTCCTAACCGCTGGCTAATAATCCGTCCACGGGCGTGGCAACCGGAGATGTCCATAAGAGGCTAAAGATTTTAATGCTTACCGGTGGTGATGACGATGACCCCCTCCAAACCTGAAACCAAACCCTATTGCGGGAGGCCCATATCCCCAATATCCGGGACCAAAGCCGTAATAGCGTGGATATCCCCATGGAGATTGGAGGTAGATGCGGTTAGGGGGAAACTGGGCATAGCTATAGGAAGAACTATAGGAGTACGCGTAGGGGGAAACATAAGGCAGCCGATACCGGGAATTCTGCTTAGAGGTCTGAACTTGGCTCAGGGCTAACGCTTCCTGACGATCCAATTTCTCTTTGAGCCCGTTGACTATCCCCTCCTGGGCCTTCAATTGTTTTGCCAACTTATCGATCTTTTCTTGCTGAAGCTCCATCAACGTGGTCACGCATCGGGCTTGAGCATCTCCAGAATATCCGGAACATTCCCAGGGAACATTGGTGGCTTCTGCAAAGGCATGAGGATCGCTCATAGACAAACCTACCCCTACTCCACAGATTAGCAGGCATACGATCCAACGGTTTAACCGAAAGGTCTTTGGCGGGAACTGCATCATTAAGGTATTCATATCCCCCTCCTAATTGAAGGCATAGGTTATTTTATCATGGCTTCGCGTAGCCCTACAAACGAGAGGCCTTCACACT
The DNA here is from genome assembly GCA_049289415.1 of Nitrospirales bacterium. GTDB lineage: Bacteria > Nitrospirota > Nitrospiria > Nitrospirales > UBA8639 > Nitrospira_E. The sequence goes on along the minus strand of JBATLR010000339.1, from coordinate 2,476 downwards.
GAAGAACTGAAGAGCAATGAAGTCCCGAAAGATCCATTGACACCCTGTTCAGGAATTCGTAGCCTTCACCTGGTTCCCCTTGCACAGAGGTTTTCATCGTTTAAGGCCAGGGCACACAAATACGTTCTTCCGCAGAAAGCCAGTGATTTCACATGGGACGCACAACCACCATCCTAGGGAAGGAACCTATCCGCTGCGGATGGGTGGGCACGAAACCACACTTCATTCCCTATCATGATGAAGAATGGGGAATCCCTGTCCACGAAGACCACCGCCACTTTGAAATGCTGACATTGGAAGGAGCACAGGCCGGCTTATCCTGGTCAACGATTCTCCTTCGCCGCGAAGGGTACCGCCGCGCATTTGCCGGATTCGACCCCGAAAAGGTCGCACGCTTCGATTCCAGAAAAAAAGCGGCGCTCCTTCAAGATACCGGGATCATTCGGAATCGCCTTAAAATTGAATCGGCCATCACGAACGCCAAAGCGTTTCTCACAATTCAGGAAGCGTTCGGATCTTTTGATCAGTACATCTGGGACTTTGTGGGAGGTGCCCCAATAATCAATTACTGGAATGAAATGGCACAAGTTCCAGCCACCACTTCTCAGAGCGACGCCCTCTCAAAAGATCTCAAGAAGCGTGGGTTTAAATTTGTGGGGAGTACCGTAATCTACGCACACATGCAAGCGGCCGGATTGGTCAATGACCATACCACCGATTGCTTTCGACATCCCTCAAACCTTTCCGCTCAGACCACTGTACAAAGAACAAGCAATTCCCGAACAGGATCCCCCTCGACCATCAGGATCAAACGAGTGTACGACGCTCCTGCCCCCAATGACGGATGTCGGATTCTCATTGATCGGCTGTGGCCACGTGGACTTTCAAAAGAGGCGGCACACGTCAATCTATGGCAAAAAGATCTTGCCCCGTCAACAAGACTGCGTAACTGGTTCCGGCATGACCCAGCTCGCTGGGAAGAGTTTCAGACACGGTATTTCACCGAACTTAATCAGAATATCAAGGCCGTTGAGGATCTTCTGCAACGAGCCCGATATAGTCCGGTGACGATTCTTTTTGGGGCCAAGAACGAGAAATACAACAATGCGGTCGCCTTGAAAGCCTATCTCTCCCGTCATTCCGGATGAGGAGACTGTATCCTTCCATGGCTGTTGGACCAAACCACCTGAAAGCTGTTCTTCAGGAGGATCTCACAGGATGCGGAATCGCCTGTGTGGCCACTTTAGCCAACGTCTCTTACCAACAAGTCAAATCCGTGGCAATCACATTGGGCATTGACGTCGCGGATACGCGTCTCTGGTCCCATACGGCCTTCGTTCGGATATTGTTAAACCATTATGGGATTCAATCCCTGCCGGGAGAATCCCCCTTTCGATCCTGGCAGGCTCTGCCGCCACTCGCCCTTCTCGCCACGAAATGGCACCGCAAAAATAATCGGGCCTTTTGGCATTGGGTGATTTATTGGAAGAGGCCAGACGGACCAGTGGTGTTGGATTCTAAATTCACCCTTCGGAACCACGTCCGTACCGATTTCGGAAGGATCAAACCCCGATGGTTTATCACGGTTCATGATCGAATTTGAGGAATTTCCATCGGGAATCTTTTAGCAAGTTTACCTTCTTGTATTGAAAGCATTTTCCTTGCGAATAATAAAAAAAATCGTTACTATTCTCCATTATTTTAAATGATTCTCAATCCCCATTCATCCTGCCTTATTTTTATCATGTCGAGAGATGGCACAAGTTCGATCCCAATGCTCACGGGAAGGGACATCATGATCGAGGGTTTGCCAATGGAACGGCAAATTCAACGTTCTTCTCAAAAATCGGCTTGATAGAACAATCATTTTTCTCAGGTGCGCATTCGTCGTTTCCTTAAGTCATCATTAACCAAAGGTCGAATGACGTTGGTGTTCATCCTTTGACCAAAACGAGTCCTGCGTGAGGACTCCACATTATGGCCATGTGGTGCGCCGAGCATGAACCGTTTCGTCCAATTTCTGCGCCATAGACTACCTCCGGTGATGATGTTCGGGAAGTTCCGGCTGCCATCTGATCCAGCTCCGGCAGTCCGGATAACGCGATCCCCTGAAATAAATTTCCCCCGTGCCTCAAATCCTCCCGGGCTTCCTGTTATGACTCATTCATTGTATGGACCAATGGAAAAAGCGAGTCGATAACATGTCATTCAAATCTCTGACCATGGGAGTACCCACCGCAACGGCCGAACAGCCACAGCCAAACCTTCAGAAGGTTCTCATTGTGGGACTGGCATTGGGAATCTTCGTGGCGGATTGCCTGACCCCGCTTGGGGTCGGAATGGGGAGTCTCTACATCCTGGTCGTCATAGCCACTCTCCCCCTCCAAAACTTGAGGACCACCAAACTGGCAATAATCGGCGCAATTTCCTTTACTGTTCTGGGATATTGGACATCTATTTCAAGGGTTGGATATGA
>JBATLR010000338.1:0-3337 GCA_049289415.1 Nitrospirales bacterium | reverse complement strand
TTGCCAGGGCCGATTGCTGCTTGTTTGGTGGGGCTGTTGAAAAAAGCCGCCAGCGGCGTTCTCGCCATTTTTCCGTGCTCACGTACTGGAAGTACGCTCTGCGCGCAAAAATGACTGCGGCCTTGCTTTACGAACTTTTTTGAACCGCCCCGAGGCCCCTGATTTGGAACGTGCCTGTGGGTCAATATGCCCTTGGAAATTAGTATTATTGAACATTACCTGACTAGAAGATGCATGAAAATTTGTGTAAAGGATTGCCGCAGTTCCAAGCGCCGCAGTCCCGGTCCGAAGCAACACTCAGTCGAAAGAGGCTACTGTTTCCCTACTTTGGTTTGAAGCTCCCGGAACATGTCCTTGATATACGGTGCGGTGATCGCTCGTGAGATGGGATGTTTAGCGGAACTTCCGAATCCCCCGACTTGGTCGGTCGAAACCCTGCCGATGTAGAACAAGAATGTGCCGTCCTTGGTCGGAAGGGCAGCAATGCCTTGCAACATGCTGTTGTAATCGTGGCTCGCATAGTATTGACGCTCGACGGCAAATGCCGCCTTACCCATATGGTATAACATGCGGTGAACCAGGACGTAGGTCGGTCGACCAAACACGTCAATGTTCAGCCAGTAGAAGAATTCCTCCAGGTTTTTAGCCTCATCCTTATCAAGTCCCTGTGGATAGTTGAGCAGGATCTGATGGAAGGCCGGCAAATACTTGGCCACACCTGTCAGTTCCTTCGTGGAGAGGAGCAATTCATCGCCCGCATTCCGTTGGTTTCCGTGGCCACGTTCGTAAGGCGCAACGCCTGACAGCCCCTTTGTCCGGTACGCCTTGTAGCGGGCGAGTAATTTCTGCCGCACAAGGTCTTCGACCTCCTTCACCGGCACTTCGTCACCCTTGTGGGTTGACTTGAGAGCTTGAAACGCGGCCATCTCGTTTGCATCAAGGTTCAGTTTGTCGCCCGGTTCCACGTTCAAATAACGCCCGGCTTCTTTTTCTGCATTTGGCTGCAACTTTACCCCTGCCAAATCCGCCATGGTACCTTCGCCCGTCAGCCGGCCATGCGCCGTGATGACCGAGACTTCTTTCAGAATGATGGCCTCTTGATAGAGTTTTTCCAGGTCCTCCGGTTTGGTGTTCACCAGGAAGGCCATACCGAGCGCCAATTCCCGATCTGATCCTTCACTGGGCGACCAATCGACAATCTTTCCCTGCAGGATGTCTTCCCCGTCGCTATCCGAGAGGTGCAACTCCTGGAGCACTTCATCGACTGTCGGCAAAGCTCCGGCCTCAGGGATAGGGCCGTTGAAGAGCAGGGTGACGCAGAGGCATACCAGGACTGTGGGAACGGGGGATTGGTTCGTCTTTAACCGCATGTGTTTTTTCTCCTCTGTGGGGTTGGGCGAATAATTTCAACATCCCCTGGATAAAGTCAAGCGGGTCACAATTACGATTCAGGTGCGTGGGCCGCCCTGATTGTCACGATTGCATAAACATGCGAATGGGCATTCGCGCCGATGGCTGAAATCGTTCAGGGTGCGATTCGACATGATGGCAGAATTCCTTTTCACTCGCCTTGGCGACATGCGTGATATCCCGTCCGCAGGATGCCCGCCGTTACCACGCACCGTGACCGGTGATTTTTTCAATCGGCTTCTATTCTAGCCATTTGGATATTGCCGACCATAATTACCGGATCCACCCCTGCTCCTTGAATTTTCCCTCAAGATGTTCGGCGATCGCATCTGCTGTTCGTTTCCCCGCGCCCTCGATTGTATCTTTTCCCGACATCTCCCCATATACCTTTGCGCCTCCGCCGATAATCAATCCGATTGGATTGGCTGTGGCAGCCAGGACGACAATAGGTAAGGCCACCCCGGGCATTTTATTTCCCGCGGAATCCATCTTCCCGGATCCGAGTTGACGGGGGCCATTGGCTGTCCACTGGTACCCTTCCGCAGCCGTCGTGATTTCAGCTGCCCCGGATCCAAAACCCAAGGCCATACGTTTGAGGGTACTGCCTTCTTCGAACGTGCCAAAATACCCCACAATCAACAGATCATTGACTCGTGGAACGGTCTGTGCGTCTGCCACCAAGGATGTCAGTCCCATTTGTTGAATTTTCGAGACTAATTCTTCCGCGACGGCAGCACCCAGTTTTCGCCCTGTCTCGAGGTGCTCGGGTGATGGCGGTGCGCCGGGTGGGTCATGCTGTTTGGCTGCCGAGGACCAGGCCGGGAGATCCGAATGGGTGGCAGCAAACGGATACACATAGATGCGATCCGGCATGGGAAGTTTCTCTTTGCCGTACATCGGATGTGTTTCGGTGATCTTGGTAGAGGAGCATCCTGCAGCCACAGTAATGGCAAAGACACCCAGGACGATACCCGTGAGGGATTTCATGACAGACCTCCATGTGATTGGGTGGATTTTGGATGGTTTCAATTTTCTGTCCCTACGGATTTCACCGCAGGCTATTCTGTCAGTAAGAATGATTTTCAATGGGTGGTATTGCCGGTTCAATCGTATTAGGGAAAACCCGTCGTGGGTTTGGATCAGGCATTGTAGGTAAAACAGCAGGGAAAATCGAGGACACCCCTCACACTTTTGGGTTGAGCATTTTTCCTGAGACCATTTTGGAGATTGAGGAATTGCATAATGAGTGTAGCCATACCCATATGGGGGCCTCGCAGCCGCAAATATCGGGGTGCTGGCAATCATGGGCTGCCGTTCGGCAGTGAGGGAGAAGAGGAGTCGAAGCGCCGGACAGCCCGCGAATTTTTTCCTGACCTGTATGGTGGGGTATCTCCTTCTTTTTTTTGAATCCAGGTCGCTCCTCGATTGTACCGACTGGGAACAGGAAAATTGGTGAGTATGGGGGGAAACCCAGCTTTTCCCCGCGTGAAAAATTTTGGTATATTGACTCGCATTCGTTACATTCTTATCTATATCAAGGAGGAAGAATCCATGAAGCGATTGGTGAGCGGAATCCTGACAATGACAGTGCTTATTGCGGTCACGTTGCTGCTGAGCGGCGGGTATGGCCATGCAGAAGAAGGCAGTGTCAAAGCGATGTCTCCATGGAAAGGGGTGGGCTTCGCGTTTCCCGTCGGGCCTGATCAAGTGTATATGGTCGCCGTATACAGCGGCGTGATGTTGATGGATGACGGCAAAGGCCCGATGCATGCGGCGTCGATCATTTGCCCCGGCACCGTTGATGCCGATTTGAAAAAGGGAACGAAAACGGGTCATGCCAAGTGCGTCATCACGGGTGAGCAGGGCAATCGCGTCTTTGCGGAATTTAATTGCACCGGCGATGCCGAAGGGTGCCGGGGGCTATTTA
>JBATLR010000337.1:0-7392 GCA_049289415.1 Nitrospirales bacterium | reverse complement strand
TATAATGGAAGCCTTACTGCGTGGGATTGGAATTCCAGCTAAGCTTAACTCAGGTTGGGGATGGGAAGATTCGGCAGGTAGAAAATTATCAAAATATGATGCTTTAACAACCAATCAATTTGGATATCGAGGGCAAAGCATTCACTATCAGACCGATGACTATGTGGTGTTGCTTGTGGGCGACAGCCAAGTCGAAGCGTATGCCGGACGGCCGGAACATATGCCTGAACAGTTTCTTCAGGAATCGCTGGCGAGTCAGTTGCAAAAACCAGTCAAAGTGTTTTCCCTTGCTTCTTCAGGGTGGGGTCAGGATCAACAGCTACTCGCCATACAAGAATATTTCAAGTTGTATAGGGCAGACTTGGTTTTGTTGTGGGCAACCCCGGGAAATGATTTTTGGGAAAATGCCTTTCCTGATAGAAGTGCGACCCAGCAGGCCGGACACTTAAAGCCGACCTATAGGCTTATGGATGGTGAGCTCTATGGCCCCTATTTTACCTCAGAATCCTACTTGCATAATAGTGCAATTGCTCAATTAATAGTGACGGTGATGGCAAATTTTCAGAAAGAAACATTAGAGCAACGCATTCTTCGCCGTTGGCTTCAAGAAATGCCATTGTCCCATGAAACTTACAAAGCCGAAAATGAACATGTATGTGAGGGACTGACAGTTATTAATCAAGTAGAGTTTTTTAATACAATATTTGATCTCAATAATGAAATTGGTTACACCATAAGGTCCGGGGAAGATTTCCTGAACAGCAGAAGCCACTTTTCTGCTTTTATGATAAATCCATCCAGGCGTGATGAATATCTGGTGGCGATTACGGAAAGTCTATTGTGGCATGTAAAAGAGGAAGTAGAAAAGCATCATTCACAATTCCTTGCGTTCTATCCTGTTCGAGAAGATTTTGATAAGCGAGGTATGCAAATGGTTAAGTGTGTGACGGATTCTCAAGGAGATATATTTAGAGTTTCTTTGGACTATGCAAGTCGGTTGAAAGATGTCATCTCCTCTGAAGACTTAGTTGTCTTTGATTTGCAGGGTGGGAACGAAATTGTCGTTTCACCGAGTGATAGGCATTTAAATGATTTTGGAAATAAATTAGCTATGAAGAAACTGAGTCTGATTTTGATAGGGCGTTCCCTATTCAATCGATGATTATTTTTCCCCTTTGAGGCTTTGGTGATACGGTGGTTCCGCAATCTTTCAAACAATAATCGTGTTAACGGAGGAGGCCAATACCGCAGGCATAACGGCACTCCTCCGTCGTGGAGAAAATGTCGACGGGATATCCACAGACGCCACGCTCGACTTCAACAACTTATCCGCGAAAACGGCCATCTGCCCTCTGCTGAACCATTGGGACGATCACGGCAGGCTCCTACTTTATCGGTAGCAATAGCGCCGGATGGGCAAGAATGGGAAGGGAGGCATGCCGCAGAAACAAAAAGTGTTATTCATGTCTACAGTCTATTGATTTCACCAACTGGGTGGGATGGTTGTCAGGAAGCTTTCTGGAAAATAGGCGGTTGTTGAGAGGTAGTAGGATGCCATGACGAATTCTGGATCAAAGGAGGGTACCCTGCATACGCCGAAGCTATGCTCCATCATCATTGTGACCTATAATTCCAGCTCCTGCATCGGTGCCTGTTTGGGCCCCTTACTCACCATTGCTGATGTTGAGCTCATAGTTGTGGATAATGATTCGAAGGATGGTACTACAGCTAAATTGCAGAAAGAATTTCCGCAGGTTACCCTTATTGCCCTTCAAGAAAATATTGGTTTTGGGCGTGCGTGTAATATCGGGTTGACGGCTTCGAGTGGATCCTTTGCCCTATTTTTGAACCCGGACACCATTGCGACGGAAAAGGCCATTCGAACTCTTATCCAATTTTATGAGAAGCATCTTCGAGTAGGAATTGTCGGGGGCCGTCTTGTTGATCCATCTGGCCGGCCTTTGCAATCAATGGGGGATACGCCTTCTTTGACTGGCCTTGTGCTGGATAAGCCGTTGGCCTGGGTGGCGAAGCGTGTAGGGCCTCGAGGGCTCTTTCGTCGAGTGGTCGGCCGGTGTTCGACAAAATTTTGCATCCCTCATGAAGCGGAGCCTGTGGCATGGGTGTCTGGTGCTTTTCTTTGTTGCCGGCGTTCAATCTGGAATGAAATTGGCGGCTTTGATGAAAAGTTTTTTTTGTATTATGAAGATGTTGATCTGTGCCTCAGGGCCATGCAGGCCGGTTGGGAAGTGTGGCACGTTCCTGAGGCAGTTGTCGAGCATCAGTCCGGAGCTTCATTTGGGGGCGATCTTTCTAAACAAAAAGAAATTTATTATGTTAATCAATATTATTTTTTCCGGAAACATTTTGGTCGTCCGGTCGCATGGGCCTTGTGGATTTTGCAGAGTATCTATGCTCGATTAGGTATGTACCGTGGCCTTGGAACCGACCGAATAGGTCGTCCTCTGCTATAGTGTGTATTCTAAGAATTACAGAAATTTTGCTTGGGAAATTGGGCACGTAATGCGGGTCCTCCAAATTGTTGCCGATGGAAAACCAGGTGGAGGAACAACGCATGTTCTACAGATTCTCAAAGGCTTACGGCATGCCGTTTCTTTTTATCTCATTACCGAAGAACAATCATATTTAATGAAGGAAGCCGGTGCTCTTGGAATTCCCTGCCAGGGGCTTCGGTTTTTCATTAGTCGGCTCAATCCTGTCATCCCCTTCCAACTTCGAGCGTTGGTTATGGCCCTTCAACCTGATCTGGTTCATGTCCATGGTGGGCGTGCCGGGTTTTTCTTTACGGTATCTCTCTTGAAAGTCCCGATGGTCTATACCGTCCATGGATTTCATTTTATTGAAAAGTCACCGAGAATTCGCCGGATGGCGTTAATGGCGGAACGTTGGAATCTGCGACGTGCGTGTCATGCTATTTTTGTGTCGAAATATGATGTGGTTCTTGCAGAAAATTTCCAATTACTATCAGGGAGTGCCAAAAGGTCAGTCATCTATCCAGGTCTTTCTTTGGAAAATCTTCCACCGCCTTTGCCTCAGGCGCTCCTGCATATTGGATTTATCGGACGATTGGAACATCAGAAGGATCCTCTCCTTTTTGTAGAGATGATGGAGTTCTTGCCTGAGTATTCGGCCACGATTGTTGGCGATGGGGCTTTGGCTTCGATGATCAAACAGGAGATAGCCAGGCGGGGGTTAGGTGGACGGGTTCACATGGTGGGGGAGTTGTCTCATGGAGAGGCTCTGGAAATTCTCGCTACTTTCAGCGTGGTCGTTTTAACCTCCAGGTGGGAAGGCCTGCCGGTTTTGGTCTTAGAATCTATGGGCATGGGAGTTCCGGTTGTGAGCATGAATGTGAGTGGATTGGAAGAAATCATTCATGACGAGGTAAACGGAATGCTGGTAGAGAAAAGGAGAGGAGAAGACCTTGCCGAAAAGGTCAAAATAATCACAAACAATGAGGATCTCAGGATCTCCCTCATTAAGAAGGCACAGGAGACTATACAGGAAAAATTCTCCATCGAAACCATGATGGCTTCGATTCTGAAAATATATCAGGAAATGTCTGCCTCACATGCAGTTCATTGAGGGCACAAGTGAAAGTTGCGCTGGTTCATGATTGGCTGACTGGTATGCGAGGGGGTGAGCGGTGTCTTGAGGCGTTGTGTGAATTGTTCCCTGATGCGCCAATTTATACGCTGTTCCATGTGAAAGGCAGTGTGTCGCAGACGATTGAGCGGCATCCTATTATCCCAAGCTTTCTAAATCGAGTCCCATTTGCAAAAAGTCGATATCGGTATTTGCTCCCTTTCTTTCCTTCAGCCATCCAGCGATTGGAATTCCATCAGTATGATTTGGTGGTCAGTTCGAGCCATTGCGTGGCCAAGGGCATTCGAGTGCCTCGCGAGACCTGTCATATTTCCTACGTTCATACCCCCATGCGGTATATCTGGGATGGATTTGATACCTATTTTGTTAACCCAGGGATTTGGAATTTTGGCAGACTGGGCATGGGCCTTTTTCGAACGCGACTTCAACAGTGGGATGTGGAATCCAATGCCCATGTGAGTTGTTTTATTGCCAATTCGCATAACGTAGCAGAGCGAATTGCACGCCAGTATGGAAGGGCGGCTTGCGTGGTCTACCCTCCTGTTGATTGGCAGACCTTTCACGTGTCCCATCACCATGAAGGGTTTTACTTGATGGTCACGGCCTTTGCCCCCTACAAAAAAGTCGACCTGGCCATTGCTGCGGCCAATGAGCTGGGGCTTCCATTAAAAATTATTGGGCAGGGACAAGATGAGAAACGCTTAAGGCGAATGGCCGGTCCAAGTGTCGAATTTCTTGGTTGGCAGCCAGACCATCGTGTCAGAGACTTTTACAGCCGGTGCCTGGCCGTTCTCTTTCCCGGTGAAGAGGATTTTGGTATTGTGCCTTTAGAGGCCATGGCTGCCGGGAAACCGGTAATTGCCTATGGAAAGGGTGGGGCCCTTGAAACAATCGTCCCTCTCAATCCTTTGCATAAGCCAGGCGAAAATCATTTAGAACGTGGTCTTCACGGAAGTGGATCCTCTTCTGTTCCAACGGGGGTCTTTCACTATGAACAGTCGGTCCAAGCCATAATTGAAGCCATTCAGTTGTTCACGCAGCACCTCATAGATTTCAATCCGGATGCAATTCGGGCACATGTTGAACCGTTCGATCGTTCTCATTTTAAGCAGCGGGTGCAGCAGGTGATCATGTCTCGTTATTGCGAATTCCGTCGTACCCCACCATGTTGAAGCGCCACAGTGAATTCTTAAAAAATCTGCTCTTCCTTTCCGACTTGGTTGTGATATGCGTGTGTTGGGTGGTCGCCTACTTCATTCGCTTTTCAGTGCCGCTGTTTCCCATCACCAAAGGCATCCCTCCTATTGACCCGTATCTCTGGCTTCTTTTTCCAATTATCGCCGTATGGGGAATTTGTTTCTATTCATTTAATCTGTATCGCCCTCGTAGAATGGGCTCTCACCTGGCGGAATTTGTGGACATTGCCAAGGCCAATACGCTGAGTATTCTGATCCTGGTCGCATTGACCTTTTTCTCGAAGCCGTTTGAATTTTCCCGTTTGGTGATCATGTATTTTTGGTTATTGAATCTGGTGGTGTTGGGCTTTTCCCGTATGGTCTTTCGGGAAATTCTCAGGGTTTTCCGGCGAATGGGATACAACCAACGCCAGGTGGTAATTATCGGCGCGGGAAAACTTGGACAGCGGGTTGGCGATACGCTCAAAATGCATCCCGAACTTGGTCTCCAGGTTCGTGGGTATTTGACACGGAATGCCGAAAAGGTTGGTCAAATACTGGACGGAACACCTGTTATCGGAACGTTTGACCAGGCGGCAGATATTTTAACCAGCCATGTGGATATCGTATTTTTGTGCTTGCCTCCGGAAGTGGAATGTGAAGCTGAGGGACTGATGAAAATCCTGTCTGCCACCACAGCAGGAGTAAAGATCATTCCATCCATTTATGAGTTCGTGACGTTGCGGGCGGAAGCCGAAATGTTTGAAGGCCTTCCTATTATTACCCTCCAAGGATCTCCTCTTTACGGGTGGAATTTGTTTCTGAAGCGGATGGTTGATGTCTGTGGTGCCGCCGTGGCCCTGGTGGTGGCCTCACCAATCGCATTGATGATTGCGGTACTCATCAAACTCACCTCTCCAGGTCCTGTTTTCTACCGGCAGACTCGTGTTGGCCTCGATGGGAAATCGTTCAATATTGTCAAAATTCGGACCATGCGTATGGATGCCGAAGAAAAGACAGGTCCGGTCTGGGCCAAGGCCCATGACCCACGCAGGACGCCCATCGGGACGTTTCTGCGACGGACCAGTTTGGATGAATTGCCTCAATTCTGGAATGTTTTAAAGGGAGAGATGAGTATTGTGGGGCCGCGTCCCGAGCGACCGGAGTTTATCGAGAAATTCCGGGCCCAGATTCCCCAATATAACCTGCGTCACACCATGAAAGCCGGAATTACGGGTTGGGCACAAATTAATGGATTGCGCGGAAATACCTCTTGGGAAAAACGTTTAGCCTACGACATGTATTATATTGAGCATTGGTCCTTATGGCTGGATGTGAAGATTATGCTTATGACTCTTTGGAAGGGTTTGATCCATCGGGAGGCGTATTAGCCTTTCCCCCTTCGTGTGTCAACGCGGCAGTTCTCCCATGGGAGTCTCTTTGCCAATGGGGTTGAATTTCCCTCCTCGTGATTATCCATGACATTTTCCTGAGCATGCATTCTCTTCATTGAGTGCAAGGACGTCAGCGAGTCTTCTCAAGAAAGATTTTGGGCAGATGCTCGTCATGACTTTTCGAGTAAAAGAACCGTGAAGGGCATCATTTGATTCTTGTCCCGGCGGGGATCTCCTGGGACATGTTAAGAAGTTCAAGGACCTCTTGATCTCCTGCAGCTAATACCATGCCTTGGGATTCAATCCCCATCAGTTTTGCCGGCTTGAGATTCGCCACGACGACAATGGTTCGGCCCACCATTTCTTCTGGGGCATATTTTTTCCCAATTCCAGCCACGATCTGACGTTGTTCGGTTCCGATATCCACCTGGAGCTTGAGCAGTTTTTCAGACTTTGGAACACGTTCTGCCGTTAAGACTTTGGCCACCTTCAATTGAACTTTTTGGAAATCGGCAATGCCGATTTGCATTACCTCGGCGGGTGGGGATTGCGGTTGGGTGGATGGAACGGGCTGAGGTGTTTCCATGTGTGTCCTGTTTGGGTGAATAGGCATTTTCTGTTCGGGACTCTTCTGGGAGTCCGATGGACGGGAATCTTTTCTGGGAAATAGCGAAGCGCCTTTACTGGGTTGCCCCTTATAAAGGTATGCTCCCCAACGAGGGAATTCTTGCAACACGGGCGTGGAAAAATCCATCGATAATCCCAGTCGGGTCTTCATCGTTTCGGCGATCTGTGGCATAAACGGGTATACGGCCATCGTGAGGAATCGCAAGACCTCCGTGAGATGAAATAGGACTGTGTGAAGGCGAGGGGTATGATCAGGATCTTTGGCCAACATCCACGGAGCGGTCTTATCAATATATTGATTAGCTGACTGGACCAAACCCCACGTCGTTTCCAGTGCGCGATTAAATTCTAAGTGGCGAAGGTGCGTGTCAATGGAGGGGAAAAGGGATGAAGCCGCATGCTGGAGTTGACGATCCTGATCGGTTTCGTGTTTGGCGTTGGGTTGAGGAACGGTATTGTTGGAAAAATTGGCCAGCATCGTAAGAGTTCGGGACAGCAGATTGCCAAGATCGTTTGCCAATTCAGCGTTATACCGGCTACCGAATGCCGTGATGGAGAAATCTCCATCC
>JBATLR010000336.1:0-8453 GCA_049289415.1 Nitrospirales bacterium | reverse complement strand
CATGTGTGGCGCTGCCTCATATTTTTTTCAGATGCTCTAGCGGTTGGGTTGCGGGGTGAAGCGAAGATAGGGTTTCACCGCACGATGCCCTTTCGGGAACAGTGCGGGAATTTCTGCATCCGTCACGGCTGGCGTGATAATACAATCCTCTCCGTCTTTCCAATTTGCCGGTGTGGCAACTTTATGTTTGGCCGTTAATTGCAGTGAGTCAATTACACGAAGAATCTCGTTGAAATTCCTGCCAGTTGATGCGGGATAGGTGAGGGTTAATTTGACCTTTTTATCCGGTCCGATCACGAACACCGAGCGTACGGTCATATTATCGAGGGCATTGGGATGAATCATATCATAGAGGGTCGCGACCTTTTTTTCGGGGTCTGCAATAATGGGATAACTCACCGTGCAGTGTTGAGTTTCATTAATGTCTTTGATCCAACCTTTATGGGAGTCGAGTGGATCCACGCTGATAGCCAACACTTTCACATTTCGTTTTTTAAACTCTTCCGTCATGTTCGCCATGGTTCCCAATTCCGTGGTGCACACGGGGGTAAAATCTTTAGGGTGTGAAAAGAGTATGCCCCATCCGTCACCGAGCCATTCATGGAAATTCACGGTACCTTGTGTCGTTTCTGCTGTAAAATTTGGTGCTTCATCTCCCAGACGTATTGCCATAATCTTTCTCTCCCATTATGAATGAGGTGAATAATACATCTCTCCGGCATATAAAATCCCGCGAGAAAATTTGTTGGCTCCTAAAGAAAATTTTTACAAAAAACAGAGGGAATTCAGTTTAAGACAGTTCCTGTTATATGGTCAACTTGGGTCAAGATGCGCTATCGTAAGCCCGTTTAATGGAACCATGGACTTTTCGCCCATCCCTCGTCATCTACGAATAGATAACGTAAGAAGGAGTACAAGAGGTTATGGCTGAGTCATCATTTCGGGTCGCAATTCTCATGGGCAGCAAATCGGATTGGGACACGATGCGGTTAGCCGGTGAGACGCTGACTAAGCTGGACATAACCCATGAGAGGCAAGTCCTTTCTGCTCATAGGGCTTCAGATGCGTTGGGGGAGTATGTTCGTGAGGCGGAAGCAGGTGGAGTGCAGGTGTTTATTGCCGGGGCTGGAGGGGCGGCCCATTTAGCCGGGGTCATTGCGGCCAAAACCCAATTGCCGGTGTTGGGTGTCCCCCTGCAATCAAAGGCTCTGCAAGGACTCGATTCCCTCTTGTCCATTGTGCAAATGCCCAAAGGTATTCCTGTAGGAACCTTGGCGATAGGGAGTGCGGGAGCCGTGAATGCGGCGTTGTTGGCTGCTGCGATTTTAGCCTTGGCAGATGCTTCTCTCTCCAAACGGCTGAATGCCTATCGAGAAGAACAAACGCGTGCTGTGTTGGCAGAACGGTTGTGAGTGTCGATGGAGAATTCTACAGATAGTTTTTGAAGCAAGGTGCATGACAGGCACAGTCTTTGATGGGGAAATTCCCAGGAGCCTCCCGAAGCGGAAGCATAGATGAGCGGTCTGACCGGGCTGGCAATCAACATGGAAAGCCAGCCTGTCTGATTCGACGAATTCCGGTTACACTCCTCACGGTTTGATGGTCGTGGTGTCTGTTTCAGCGTTGGCCCCGTCGATCCATTCAAATCTGAAGACGAGTTTTCCCTCTATTTCAATTTTTTCCCTAAACATCTTTGCCGGTCTGACCCAAAGGCCGAATTCACCATAGAGTGCCCGGTAAACCACGAGATCTTCTTCTGTTTCGGAATGTTTGGCGACGCCAATAACCTGGTATTCTTTCCCTTTATAGTGACGATATCTACCGGGTTGAATCATCGTAAGACCCTGATCCTGAGGCGGCTGTGGTGTGTGCATAAAATGTGTGGGTGTTGCTCTGTTTGCGTGATGCTACCACCGGCTACGGAATGGCTCCTAGTTGGTCGGATCGCAATTGGTTAAGCCTGTGAGTGCTGTTGGCGATACGCATAGAGGGCGATGCTGCCTGCGACTGTCGCATTTAATGGGATCGATGGATGGATTTGAGGAATACTCAGGCGTTCCAAAAACTGAAAGGGTGGAATACCGACGCCTTCTTCTCCAATAAGGAGTCGAACATGCTTAGACCATTGCACCGTGGACATATTCGTCCCGTGTAAATCTAATGCGGTAATCCATTGTAATGTTTCCGGGGCATTCAGGTCGGTGATGGAGCCTGCCCATTCCAAGGACTGGACAAACACCGCCCCGCTACTGGCACGAATGACCTTCGGGTGGAAGGGGTGTACGGCTTCTTGAAGCAACACGACCCTTTGCACGTCAAAGGCCCGGCAGCACCGGAGTAAGGCTCCAAGGTTTCCTGGGTCTCCGATCGGGCACAGGACTTCCAATCCGTTGGGGGCCCGGCTGAGATCTCTCCGTGACATTTCGGGGACACCGCAAACCAGGAGCGGTTCTTTGGTCCCAAACACGTCCAACTCCTGAAACAGGGAATGGGCCAGTTCATAGCGGAGGGCTTGAGAAGGAAGGTCCTCTCTGGATGTCCATGAGGGTGGAAGTAAGATTTCGTGGACAGTCACCCCAGAATGCGTCCCGATTTCCCTTCGGAGCTTATTCCCAGAAACGAGGCAGAGGCGATGACGCTTAATCCCATGAGAGTCAAGTAACGATACCCATCGTTTGAAATGGGAATTTTGTCTGCTGGAGATCGTGTGTCGTTGATTCACGAGGGTTCAGAAAAAATTAGCATGAACGATGGAATGGAATATCAAGGAAGTCATGTAGGCATGGTGTTTTGTAGCTCTTGGCGAAGAGCATAACAAAAAGTGACTCAAGAGACCTAGAGGAAATGCCGATAACGGAAAGAAACCGTTACCCCACTCTCCCCATGCATTCGCTGGATGGTCATCGGCACAGACAGAGGCAGAAGTGAATTGAAGAGGAGGAAGGCATGTTAGGATCTTGGTCCATTTGGAAAAAAGATCACCCTCATGAGAATGGGGCACAAAAAGAGCCGGTCGCGAATGGATCTCGGGCCACAGACATCTCGGGAGAGTCCGACAAGGCATTAGAATCCCTAGCCAGGGTTTTGCGATCTCTCGGCCGTCATGCGTTTGAACTCGATCAACTGTCGGAAAAGGATATAGAAAAGGAGTTTGAACGGTGGGCGAAGCATGTGTTGGTGGGCACTCAGATTGATGCCGACGATTCAAAAAAACCCGAGGCCAGGCCCCGCCGTGATTGGGGGGCGCTCACGCAATTTGTAAATGGACATCGTCAACAGGAAAAATCCTATGTGAACCGAAATCTTCAAGATATGCGAACTGTTCTTTGCGAATTTACCAATATCATGGGGCGCGCGTTTGTGGAAGATCAGGAAACCGATCAAAAGGTGACCAATCATCTCGTTCAATTGCGCACGGCAACCGAGGACGGTTCCTTTCACGATGTGAAGCAGGCCTTATTGGCTGTGGTTGAAGGCATCAGTGCCCTTGTGGATGAACGAAAAGAACGCCAGCAGCAACGATTGGAAAATCTTGGAGAAAAATTGCGTCTCGTTGAGGAGGAACTGGGAGGTGCGCGAAAGCAAATGACGCTGGATGCTCTGACCCAGCTGTATAACCGTGGAGCATTGGATCTTCAATTAGAACGAACGGCCAGTATGAGTTTTTTCTCTGGGACCTCGGCCTGCATTTTGATGGTTGATGTCGATCATTTTAAGCATGTGAACGATACCTATGGCCATCCGGCTGGGGATGTGGTGCTACAGCAGGTGGCGAAACGTCTGGTGTCGACATTTCCCAGAAAAACTGATTTTATTGCCAGATATGGAGGGGAAGAATTTTGTGTCTTGCTTCAGGGAGCCGATGGGGAACTGAGCCAACGACTGGGCGAGCGGTTGTTGGATGCCCTTAGAGGAGAGGGATTTTCCTACCAAGATGTCACCATTCCGGTCACGGCATCCATCGGTTTGGCGGAGTTACTTCCTGGTGAAACCGTGCTCTCCTGGCTTGAACGTGCAGATCGTGCGTTGTATCGGGCAAAGGACAATGGTCGGAACCAATTGTGTTTGGCGACTGAGAATGAAGGGGTAGGGAAGAAAGGCTGAGTCAGAGTGGCGGGAGTTGGCCCTAGTTAGTTGAATAATTGGGGATCAGTGGAGTTCAGCTGTTGTAAGGCTACTTGATGGATGTGGGCGATGTCTTCGAAGTTCCCAATCCGGCTGTGAAAAAAACTGGCAATTTGTGGAATTCCAGTCATGATATGCTCAAGAATCGGTTCCCAATCTTCCGGTTGCACGGTTAAGCGACCCTGACTGTTTTTACGGGCTGAGGCAATGGCGGTTTCGGTATCGGGATTAATCCAGATGTCCGCGATGATACCGGAGAGTGCAACGGTATCCACCAGAGCTTGAAAGTCCAGCGGAGTCTCAAATAATTCAGGGTTATGGCTATAGAGAATGGCCACCTGAAACTCCTCAGGAAGTTGCCAATGCTGGGCAAGCCAAGCTCCAACCTGTGAATGATCAACTCCTAAGTGTTCAAGTTCATACTGGTGTAAGTTGGCATGATTGTCCTGATTGTGATCCTGGAGTGAGGCAATTTCTTTTGAAGCCACCTCGTTTAATGCTAATAGTCCGATGTCCTGAAGCAGGGCACCAAGAAACATGAGCTCTACATGAGGAAAGGCGAAGTGTGTTCCAATGGCACGAGCTGCGACACTGGCCAGAATGGATCGCCGCCAAAATTTTACATGGTCAATCCCGGATGTTGAGACCTCTTTCATGTCTTTGATTAAACGATAAAAACAAAACGATAGAGCCAGATTGGCGATCGTTGAAAATCCAAGCAATGTCACGGCCTGTCCGATGCTGGTCACCTTGTGTCGAGACCCACCGTAATACCCCGAATTCGCCATAAATAAAATTTGGGCCGCCATTCCTGGATCCTGGCTTATAATCGTGGCTAATTCTGAGGCATTGGTTTCCTCATTTTGGCACATCTTGAGAATGGTCGAGGCCAGGGGAGACAGAATAGGCAAGGATTTACAGCTTTTAATTCTCGCAAAAATCGTGGAACGCTCTTCGTCCTGAACCGGATCTAATGGAAGTATGAGTTGCATGAAAGATTCCTAGTGCAATGTAAGGTAGGAGGCGATGTTTGTCACATCTTCGCCTGCCTCTTTTCGACGTCTTTTCCTTTTTCGGTCAAAACACGACCTGGCTTAAGCAGGTTTCTTCGATAGGTTCATGGAGAAAACTTGGTTGGTGATGTCACCAATGCCTCCTTATGAGAAATAATTACTGACCTTAAATTTCTGGCCGGTATTCCAATCCTAAACGAAAGGTTAAGGGCGGAGCCGGGAATCCGGCAAACTGTTCATATGAGGAGTTGGTGACATTTTCGAGGGCTGCATAGCCACTCCATGCAGTGAAGGGCTGATAATTGACCGTGATGTCTGCCTTGGCAAATCCTACTACTCGTGTGGTTTGGGTTGGAACTTGAAAATCAAAACTGGAACTGACCCATGTGACTTGGGTTTTGACATTGAGGGTCGAAGAAAGCTTCATCGTAACCCCAAGCCATCCGCGCCATTTTGGGCGGTTTCTTAGTTGAGCTCCCGTTTCCGTCACTCGAGTGGTGAGGTGGGTGAGACTAGACTGGAAAGAAACGGCAGGGAGTGGCGTGAGGGACAGGGAAATATTCCAACCATGAGTTTCTGCCTCATCAATATTGGCCAGGCGAATAATTCCTTGATTGAGGAGGTCGGGATCGAGGTCAATAAGGTTCCTGAACCGGTTGTGAAAGTATTCTATCGTTGCGGTAAATCTTTCATCGAATGTGTGATAGTCTAGGCCGAGATCCCACCCGACGCTGGTTTCGGGTTGTAAGGAAGGATTACCAATTAAGGGGTCTCCTAAACTGGATAGGCTGGGCAATTTGAACCCCCTTCCATAGCCACCACGAATCTGGATTGAGGTCAACAGTTGATATTTCGCTCCAATCCTGGGGCTAATCTTTGGCTGAAACCCTTGTGAGATATCGGCTCGAACACCGGAGTTCAGGGTCAGTTTTTGCCACCAGACGGACGTTAGTTCCGCAAAGGTTCCTCCGAGTGTCCGCCGGATGGCAAAGTCATCTGGCTGGTCAGAGGGGCCTCCGAAGGAACTCAGGTCTTGAGTCCCCTTTCGCCTTCCGCGTTCATGAGTCAGCTGTTCACCAAGTGAAAACTTCCATTGGGGGCTGATCGTCCATGTTGTCGTCATGCGTGTTTGAAAACGGGTATAAAGAGTTTCAAAGTCAGCCGGAGGCAGGGCATAGGTGGTTGGAGTTGGAGTGCTCCCCAAAATTTGGACCATTTAATATGTTAGGTTTTCCTCAACCCGAGGAGGCCTGACATGAAGAAGAAACGGTTCACGGAAGAACAGATTGTGCGGATTTTGCGAGATGCGGAAGCGAAGACCATTGAGGCTGCGGCCCGCCAGCACGGGGTTTCGGAGCAATCCATTTATCGATGGAAACGCAATTTTGGCCAGATGGACGTGGCGGAGGTGCGGGAACTGCGCCACCTGCGCCAGGAAAATGTCCGGCTCAAGAAGGTGTTGGCGGAACGGGATCTGGAAGTGATGAAGGAATTACAGGCAAAAAAGTGGTAAGCCCACGGGCACGACGCCACGCGGCCCAGGCCGCCTGTGCGCGTGGGCTCAGTCAACGGCGAGCGGCATGGCTCTGTACGACTCCTCGGTCGGGAATCCGGTATGAGGCCACGGGTCCTCACCGGGATCGGCGGCTGGCCCAAGCCCTCCGTGGGGTGGCCAAGCGGTATCCGCAGTGGGGCCTATCGACTTGCCGGGAGTTTTCTTCGCCACCGGGGCTGGCGGGTGAATTTTAAACGGCTGTATCGGGTGTGGGGCCAATGCGGCTTGCAGGTGCCGCGACACAAGCCCCGGAAGAAAGTAGTGACGGGAGCGACGTTGCAGCCCACGGCCAGGCAGAAGAATGAGGTCTGGAGCTGGGATTTCGTGCATGATGCGACGACGGTGGGAGAGGCGTTCCGGTGTCTGACGGTGAAGGATGAAGCCACGTGCTTTTGTGTAGCGATTGAAGTCGCACGGGCCTTCTCGCACCAAGACGTGCTGAGGATCTTACAACGGCTGGTGAAGCTCTATGGGGCCCCGCGGTACATCCGCAGTGACAATGGCCCCGAACTTCGTGCGCAGCCGTTGCTGGCTTTTTGCGAGCGCCAGGGGATCATCCCCAGCCGGATTCTGCCGGGGAAGCCCTGGCAGAATGGCAGCAATGAAAGTTTCAATGGGACGTTCCGGCGCGAATGTTTGGATGCGGAATCCTTTCGACATGTGATGGAGGCCCAGGTCGTGATTGAAAGCTGGCGCCGTCGGTATAATCAGGAGCGACCGCACAGTACGCTGGGTTATCAGACGCCAGCGAGCGTCTATTGGGGGAAAGGTAGGGCCCGATCCAGTTCCGAAGGCCGTTCAGGACCCGCGCCGAAAAAATCGACGCACATATTGGGCCATACAGCGACGATCGGGGAACGACCCGACTCAGAGGTCGGGGGAAAATCATCCAATATGGACACCGAACAACACCAGATCACTTGGAAAACCTAACATTCGAAGTGGCCAAAAAACGGGGGCAGCTCAGAGTCGCAAGAATTCCGGGGTTTGACACGTCTTGAAGTCTTCGAGTGACCCTCAGAAATATCTGATGCTGCCAACCCGAAGGAATGTGAAATGAGGCTGACAAACCGGTCAGAAATTCTTGGGTCTTTCGTCGTTCGGTTTCCCGGAGTAAAGCCAGTTTCGACCCACCACTGCCTTCCGGAAAACTCCGGACCGTTGAATCTGTATATTGCCCGTTTAGTTGAATGTCAAAGTTGGTATCTGTCTGAATGGAAAAATTCCATCCAGCCGAGTCCATCAAAAATGAATCTTTCTCGATTTGCTCTCCATTTTGGGTATGGGACAGCGTCAGATTGGCGGATAATGGTCCAAGTGATCCTCCGGTTTGGATAAGCCCTTTGAGATAATCGTATCGACCGCCTTCGCCCAAGAGTCGAAAAGAGGGAGCCGTGGAAGCAGATTTGGTAATGAAATTGATTGCGCCCGCCATGGCTTCAGAACCATAAAATGCCGAGAGAGGCCCCCGAACAATTTCTACTCGCTCAATCCGATCAATAGGAATAGTGGAAAGATCAACTGATCCGCCTCGCTGGTTCGTTGAGTCATTCATGGGGACCCCATCCAGCATAATCAAGGTGAAGTTGGGATCGGCACCTCGGAGATACACTGAGCTGATTCCACTTCTCCCGCTCATCTCATCGGTATGGAGTCCTGGGACTTGTTGGAGGATGGTGGTAACCCGATTGGGCTGAAGGGGGGCAATCTGTTCAGCGTTGAGGGTCGTAATGCTTTGAGTTGATTGGTGGGGTTGGGTG
>JBATLR010000335.1:0-16452 GCA_049289415.1 Nitrospirales bacterium | reverse complement strand
GATCAGGGCCAACAACCTGACCAGCACATGGCCGTCTCTCAACAGGAAGCTGAAGGCATTGCCGACTATTTTGAGACACACCTACAAGACCCGCGAGTGAAACCGGGGTCCATTGATATGTCGACCTTTAGTAAACAGGAGGCGAAGTTTGGAGAGGAAATCTTTATTCAACATTCCTGCATTGGCTGTCATCAGATTATGGTGGATGGGAAAAAGACCGGTGGCCCGCAAAGCGCCTCGTTCTTTAACTCAGGGAAAAGGCTGAAGGCTGATTGGATTTATCGCTTCAATTCCGATCCCCCAGACTTTGTGCCACACAGCGGAGAGTTTGTCGGGGATGTCAGTGCATTGGGGCTGCGATATGTCACGGGGTTTATCGCCACCCGAGGGAATGAGGATTTCCCCTATTTTGAACCATGGAAGAGCGCCGATTTCGACCACCCGAATGTCGAAAACGGGGCCAAAATTTATCAAGAATATTGTGCACAATGTCATGGGGCGGAGGGCAAAGGGGATGGCCCAGCGGCTTCAGGCTTGGAACCCAAACCGGCGGTGCATGCCAATATTCCCTTTGAAAAAATCCCCCTCGATTATTTGTATAACGTGATCTATTACGGGGGGAAAGCTGTTGGGAAGTCTTCCATGATGCCATATTGGGGACTGACCATAGGCGGGACTGAAGGCGTATCCGATGTCATTGCTTATTTGAAGACCACGTTTAAGGGTGCCCCAGAGATGGCCAGCGCAGCTTCATCATCCGGAGGACCATCAGGAGTATGTCCACAACCACGCAACACGAAGCAGGCGCCTGGAAAATTTCGCAATCTGACCAGTCCGTTACCCGCCTCTCAAGAGCACATCAAGGCGGGAGAAAAGCTGTATCACGAAACCGCTCAACCCTTGGCCTGTATGCAATGTCATGGCGATAAAGGTGACGGACAAGGACCAATGGGCGCGGCGTTGAATCCACATCCCCGAAACTTTACCTGCGGAGAAACGATGAAAGATATTTCTGACGGGCAATTGTATTGGATTATCAAAAACGGATCTGCAGGAACCGGCATGATGGCCTTTTCCGGTATGCCCGATGACCAAGTTTGGCAATTGATTCAGTACCTCAGGACTTTGGCCAAATAACCTGGAATTTGATTCAGACCCTTCGGGGGTGACAAGAAATTTCATTTCAGGGACTGGAGACATCTTCTCCAGTCCTTAAACCTAACGAGTAGGAAGAGCATCATGTCCCCAGCACCAGAAAATATACAGCAGGAGAATACCGACCTTTCCCGAATGCTGAAACATCTTGAACAACACCACGCCCTCATTTTAGAGGCCGCCGGTGAAGGGATTTTCGGATTGGATCTGGAGGGTCGGCACACCTTTGTGAACCCGGCAGCCGCCAAAATGTTGGGCTATGAGCCCCAGGAGTTGATCGGCCAACCCAGTCATGCCCTCTGGCATCACACCAAAGCCGATGGGACTCCCTATCCTCAGGAACAATGTCCGAACTATGCGACATACAAGGATGGCCAAGTCCATCGAGGCGACAACGAAATTTTTTGGCGAAAAGATGGGACCAGTTTTCCCGTCGAATATACCAGCACACCTATTCGGCATGAAGGGGCCCTGGTCGGCGCCGTTGTGATTTTTCAAGATATTACGTATCGGCAGCAATGCGAAAAAGCCATTGAAGATTTTCGTCGGCACAACGATATGATTTTACAAGCCGCCGGTGAAGGAATTTTCGGGTTAGACCTTGAGGGAAACCATACCTTCGTCAATCCGGCTGCCAACACGTTATTAGGTTATAAACCAGGGGAGTTATTTGGCCAACCCAGTCACATCACCTGGCACCATACGAAATCTGATGGTTCTCATTACCCCGCTGAAGAATGTCCCATCTATAGAGCGTATAAAGATGGGCTGGTCCACCAGGGTGAGGACGAGGTGTTCTGGAAAAAAGATGGGACGAGCTTCCCAGCGCGATATACAAGCACTCCAATCTGGGATAACCAAGGAGCGCTTCTTGGCGCCGTGGTGACCTTTCAGGACATCACCGAAAAGAAACGTATGGCTGCCCAATTATTAGAGGAAGCCAAACTTGCGGAGGTGACAAGAGTTCTTGGGGATATCGGACACGATATCAAAAATATGTTGATGCCCGTGCTTTCCGGTGCAGATTTATTGAAGGATGAATTGGATGAACAGTTCCCCACGTTAATCCAGGAAAAGGCGAAAGGGGCGGAGACCAGTTATGCCAACAGTCTTGATCTGATACGCATGATCGTCACCAATGCCCGACGCATTCAAGACCGTGTGCGTGAAATTGCGGATGCCGTCAAAGGTGTCACCAGTCCACCACATTTCACACCCTGTCGCACAGGAGATATTGTGAATGGAGTGCTCGACACTCTTCGCACCTACGCAGCAGAAAAAGGGATTACTCTCCTGACCGATGGCCTTGATGCCCTACCTGTTATTGATGCCGATGAACGTCGCTTGTTCAACGCCTTTTACAATCTCATCAACAATGCCATCCCGGAAGTCCCACGTGGAGGATCAGTCACGGTGGGCGGATCTCCGGGACGGCGTCCGGATACTGTCGAGTTGACGGTAGCCGATACCGGGAGAGGCATGCCGCCTGAAGTTCGAGACCGCCTCTTTACCGCTCAGGCCATTAGCACCAAAAAGGAAGGGACCGGACTCGGCACAAAAATTGTGAAAGATGCCATCAACCTCCATCACGGTCACATTACGGTTGAAAGCGAAGAAGGCCACGGAACAATTTTTCGTCTTGTCCTGCCGATAACTCAAATCGTTTCATCTCGAACCAGCCTTGGAAACTCATGACATGATCATGCGATACGAGGAAGATTCATACTTTCCCCAGCCTGAATATGGAGGAAATTGTCTCCATTAATTTTCTAACCCTTTATTGCTGTGATCTGTTTCCGGCTCAAAACGCTCTTCCCTTATTAGGAAATCCCTTCTTTTGCCTGCACACAATCCCACGTCGATACCGAGGACATGTCCGGCTTCTCTCTATCATCCATTTTGGGAAGAACGGGCTGTGGCGAATCGGGCTAGCTTGACTCCATCCATGCAACAACTTACGTGGAGTACAAATCGCGGCTGACAACATCCAATACAGCATTGCGGTTGCTGAGACTTATGAAAAAGATGGGGAAAAGAACGAGGCTTTGGAATTGAGACTTGATCGCGGCGTAGAAAATGAAATGAAGTGCCACCGTCCCGCGACCGATCA
The DNA here is from genome assembly GCA_049289415.1 of Nitrospirales bacterium. GTDB lineage: Bacteria > Nitrospirota > Nitrospiria > Nitrospirales > UBA8639 > Nitrospira_E. The sequence goes on along the minus strand of JBATLR010000335.1, from coordinate 13,187 downwards.
AAATCCGGACGACATTACAGGTACCGCCTAACCGCCTTTCATTCATAAACTCAGTTTGCCGCCCGCTCTATGCAATGAACAAACCTTCTACCCAAATCCGAAACTTCACCATCCGGCAGCTGTGGATTGTCTCCAAATATTTGCAGAGAATGATGTTTCTTCAGAAGCCCTCATTGATGGGGATCCTGACCAACCCATCCGTGAAAGAAATCCTTTCGGCCAATCCTAAAAGCCTTGCACACAACCAGAACGATTTTTTTTTGTGCGCCGGTTAATCTATACTATTCAGGTGACTTTCAATCAACCTTATTCGTCACACGCTAGAAAGCGTTAATCTCTTATTGGTACAACCAATCATCGAAAACAAGAATGGTGGGAACACCTTCGTCTGATCCGAGGACTCTTGTCTCATTCGATTTCTCCCCATACAATGAACTCATACTCCGCTTTGAATGATTTTTTTCATTCGTACTCGGGAGTTTCCATGCCGAATATAATGTCCGAGTATTTATCCGCATGGCCTTGATAAGTCTTACGGCCTGTGGGAGCACCGTTTCCAACCTTAGCCTTAGCGCAATGGGTGGGGTGGCTCCTGAAGCTGGAGGGTATGCATAACATTTGAATACTCAAATAGATGAGGTTGAGCAGGGTCATGGATTCGTTATTTTGTGAAAAATAGATGATCCCTCCTTCCATCTTTTCATGCCATCCAAGGGAGGAGAAGACACAGTCGCCTCCCATTTTTTCCTATCGTTCTTCCTGTAACATTTCATTGCCGATTATGCTTGCTTATATATTCCACGTGGCTAGGAAAAGCATGTCGCACGCCTTTGGTCTTATTCTTTCACACATTCCTCTTATAAATTAATTTCTCATGGACTTCCATTATCTATTGGCGCTTCTGTCTGGTGGGATCGTCGGAGTGCTGTTAGGGGCTACAGGAGGGGGCGGATCATTAGTGGCCATTCCCTTATTGGTTTATGTCGTTGGCGTACCGGTTCAAAATGCCACGACCATGTCACTTATCGTGGTTGGCTATTCGGCCCTCTTTGGGGCATGGCATGAGAGCCGGCAGCAACGTGTTCACTTTGTCTCTGCTATTTTATTCAGCCTGACCGGTATGATCGGTGCTTGGGCTGGGGCTCATGGCCACCAACTCGTTCCGGACTCCTTGGTCCTTTTTGCATTTGGCAATCTGCTCCTGTTTATAAGCATGTGGACGTTTTGGAAAAATTATGAAGGAGAACGCAATGACGTCCCGACCGGATGCGCAAAAGAATTCTCATGGCGCTGTGCGTTGAAAGCCCTCACCTTCGGATGGGGAGTTGGCCTATTGACCGGATTTTTTGGAGTTGGAGGAGGATTTCTCATTGTTCCCGCCTTAATGTTTCTCATGGGGTTTCCCATTCGCTTAGCAATTGGCACGTCACTTTTGATCATTGCCCTTATTTCCATCGGCGGGGTAATCGGCCATTTCGAGGGGGCACGCCTGGATGTGGTGCTAACAGGATTACTGTTACTCGGCAGTCTTCTCGGGTTACTGTTTGGCTCACAAGTCACTCAATCGATTCCTGCTCACCATTTGAGACGGGGCGTGGCCATCTTAATCGGGGTCATTGGAATTTTATTAATTATGGCCAACGCGAGGCCACTACTCTTTTAGGAATGGAAGGGAGTGTCTTCAAGCAGAAGTCGTATCCTCCGAAACCGGTTTAAACAATAACATGACGTCGCCCTGTTCCAGCCTATGGTTTTTTTGAAATTCCCAGGGGGAAATAATCGTTCCTTGCCGATACACTCGCAGGAGCACATCCGGCTGTAAATCCAAAGCCGTCTTCCCGACATCCTGCTTCTCCACTGTTCGCTCCTGGATATTGACCTTTCCCCCCGCTGTCAAAAAATCTTCTAAATAATCTGCCAAATATTGTTGGTCCACTGCAGCCGCCAACATATATCCGCCATACGTTGCCGGGGAAATAATGGTTTGCGCCCCTCCTTGCCGAAACAGTTTGACGTTTTCCTCTTCCTTCGCACTGACAATCACCCGACAACGGGAATTCAAATTACGGACAGTTAACAAAATGAGTGCATTGGTATCATCACGTCCAGCCGCAATAATGACGGCTTTGGCTTCATTGAGGAACGCACCAAATTTCAGCAGCCCTTCCTGCGTCGCATCGCCTAGGAGTGCCACGACTCCCAATTCTCCCGCGATGCGTACTCGTTCCTCACCGGGATCGATGACCAGAATATGGTCAGGGTTTGTGCCCTTGGCGAGCAGTTCTTTGACGGTCGAGTATCCGGTATGCCCGAATCCGCAGATGACGATATGTTGATCGAGAGACCTCTGGAGTTTTGCCATGCGAAATACCTCGGTAAATTGTCTGAACGCCAATTGATAGGCGGTCCCTAAAAAAATGACCCATAGAAATATGCGGACCGGCGTCACGACTAATGCATCAATCAGGCGCGCCCGTGTAGTGACCGGCACAATGTCCCCATAGCCGACTGTAGTCACCGTGACCATCGTGAAATAAATCACATCTGAAAATGAGATCTCTCCGTCGATTTGATCCTTGAGCCCGTTTCGGTCCAACCACAGGATTCCCGTCAAAAAACAAAACAGCATGACCACTAATATAATCCTGCTCAAAAGGGTGCGAAACGGATCAAGATCGGTGGGCATATAAACCACCCGCCTAAAAAAGAGGCGGGAGGCCTTTCGGGAAGAATGGTTTCGGAATGAGAACGACACTTTTTCCCCTTATTTTTATTCTGGAACCTGTTACCCTTGACCCGTTAAGGGCCACATGAAGACTAAGAGAGGAAGCGAGACCACAAGAATTAACAACTCTAAAGGCAATCCCATTCGCCAGTAGTCTCCAAATCGATATCCCCCGGGCCCCATGACCAACAAATTATTTTGATGTCCAATTGGTGTCAAAAATGAACAAGATGCTCCGATCGCCACCGCCATGAGAAACGGATCAGCATTGACAACAAGATTCTGGGCCACCGCCACGCTCAATGGGGCCATGACCAATGCCGTCGCCGCATTATTGAGGACAGCCGACAACGTCATCGTCAACAACATAATGAGCCCCAAGAGCAAAATAGCAGGAAATCCTTCTGCCCAATTCACCATGACCTGAGCCAACACAGCAATTGCTCCACTGTGCTCGAGTGCTTGCCCGATAGGAATCATGGATCCTAACAATACCAGGACAGGCCAATCGACAGCCTGATACACATCCCTCGGAGAAACAATGCTCAACAGTACCATCACCAAGGCGGCACATATTAACGCAATCGGCAATGTTGCCAATCCGGCCATACCACTGCCAAGGGCGATGGCGAAGAGCCCTACAGCGAGCCACGCCTGTCCGGGCTTTCCCAACTGAAGCCCTCGCTCCGCCAACGGGAGGCATCCAAGCTGGCCAATCACTTCCAAAACCCGTTCCTTTTCTCCCTGCAGCAGCAGCACATCGCCGGCTTTGAACCGAAATTCCCTCAGCCTGCCACGGTAAGGAGTGCCTTGACGAGATGCTCCTAACAAGTTAATTCCGAACCGGCTTCGCAGCTTTAAAGAACCCGCCATCCGCCCGACTAACCAAGAACGATCAGGAGGTATGACGGCCTCCAACAGCATATCTCCCTCCTTACCTGCGGATGGCTTTTTTTCAGACTCCTGAACCTCCTCCTTGGGCTGGGTTCCTGTTAACTTCAAACCCAATGTGGACACAAATTTATTAATACCTTGTGGTCCTGCCTCAAGGACGAGGACATCGCCAGCTTGAATGTGTTCCCTCCAAGCTGCCCCCCGAATAGATTGGTCACCCCGCACCAACCCAATAATTAAGGCGTCAGAATCCTCAGTGGCCAATTCCAGTTCTGACAGGGATTTTCCTATTGCCTTAGAATTTTCAGGCACTTCAACCTCTGTTAAATATTCCTGTATTGAAAACAGGTCTTGCGGCGCATTTTGCGATCGTCGAGCAATGGGAATGAGGCGCCAACCCACCAGCGCCACAAAGAGAATTCCCACCAGCGCCATGACTCCTCCTACAGGAGTGAAATCGAACATGCCGAATGGCTCGCCGGCAACTTCTGCGCGATAATGGGCCACGATGATATTGGGAGGTGTCCCAATAAGAGTCACCATTCCACCCAAAATCGTGCCAAAAGCCAAGGGCATCAACACCACGGCCGGGGACCGCTTCGCCTCAACGGACGATTGAATAGCCACCGGCATCAGTAACGCCAGGGCTCCCACATTATTCATGACGGTTGAAATCAATCCACCGAGAGAAGATAAGACAGCTACATGGAGGGACGGGGAAAAAGACGTCGCACCCTTGACATAGCGGGTGAGAATTTCCACGACCCCCGCGTTACTCAATCCACGACTGATAATTAACACAGCCGCCACGGTGACCACGGCAGGATGACCAAATCCTAAAAATGCTTCTTCGGAGGGAACGAACCCCAACACGGTTGAAAGAAGCAAGGCACTGAGGGCGACCAAATCATAGCGCCATCGTTCCCAGATAAAGAACACCAACAGGATTCCCATGAGGCCCAGGAAAAAGAGGTGGTCACTGTTCACAAATGAGATGAATCCTCTATCAGGGCATCGATGATGGGGGTTGGAAGGGGAAGGAAGCTGCCAAAACACTCCTAAGATCTAAAACTATACACTCTTACATTGCATACTCAGATCATTTTAGACTTCTCAAATAATATAGCGTATCAACGTTGGGAATGAAATGTTCCACAATTCCCATCCAGCAGGGGAAAAAGGACATTTACGGACTGGCTGGAACTCTCCCGCAAAAAGGTGAGCACCGGCAAGCAGAGCTGAATGCCGGCTTGGAGGTTGCCCATAATCCCCATGGGGGACATGCCCAAACTCAAGCAGTCATGCCAGAATAGTCGCAGATGAAAAATTGGCAGCGGTTCGAGGAAAGGACTATACCAAGGCCATGTGAATAAGAAAGTTAAATCTAAACACACCCGATTCAGAAACGCCAAAAGAACCGGGAATTTAATCTATTGGTGCCAGATCATGGCCACAGCAGAGCACGAGAACTTCATCCTGAGCCAGGAGTCAATCGGTACCTGGGAGAGTTTTTTCTCCCAAGTCGCACCTGAACTCTCAAAATTTTCTGTCCGCCTTTTTAGGCCGTCAATCGAGCAACAGGAGTCCGTGGAGCTCTTCGTAGTCGCTTCCGAAATGGAATAACCTGCGCTTGAACCGGACCATCAGTGCGATGATGATTAATGACGGGGTCCATCAGGTTCCCGCACATAATACATCGATACGCTTTAATCCAAAGTTCTCCCATCGCACCCTTAATGTCCAGACAATCATCAACCACCATAAGCCCATCACATCGTACACACTTCATAACTCTCCCTCCTTTGAAAGCCTCCTGCTTCCCACTCTTCTTAACAGGTGAGTCAGTGCATCACGCGTGCCACGCACCACGTGAGATCTCGAAAAGCACCACTTAATTAGGTGTGTATGATTGCGGAAAATGAAAGGAGATCACGAGACAATCGAATGAATTTTTGGAGTCTACAATATTTTGTGATAAAAAAAAAGAGCAAACACACATTTTGTGTGTCCTGGAAACATTGACTAAAATTTAGGCATCATGCTCGTTTAAAAAAAAATTATTTTTTTTGACTTACCTCTCACCACAGTCCCCTTCGCCTATGTCCGTTCAAAAAAAATATGGTGAGATTTGGCAGGCTCGTGGATATTTTGACAGGTCCTCTATGAAACTGGCTGTAGACCTGGCCCATCAGTGAGACCCTTTGTTTTGAATATGAGAATGTCAAAAGTACTTCCCAAGCCGGTCGGCCTAGTGAGCACATTAATCTCTTCCTGATCAGACTCCCTAACACCCGTTGGCCCTTTATAATCCAGAATTCCAAGATTTCTCAGCCATGTTCCTTGCGGGATAGGCCCTGCTACCTCAAAACCAACTTCCTCTGCGATGAAGCAAGCAGCCGTATAATCCACATCTGCCGTCAAGTCTTGTTGGCCCACAGCAAAAAACGGGTCATACACTTGTTGCTGGTGATAGTAGGAACGAAGAGTCCCATTTCTATGCCGATGTGAATATAAATTTGAGGCGCGATCACCATAATCGATAAAAATTACATACCCTGGATCCACAACTCTCCCTATACTTTTGAGGAATGGTTTCAACTCCAAACAAATTTCTGCGACTTGCCCTCGCCCAAGCTGCACCCTATCGTCACTCAACCGCTCGGCTAATTCCCTAGTTGAAAGAGTGCTCGGTTGCTCACAAAACTCTCCATCCTCACCCAGATCCACATACAATTCCAATACTTCCTCATGGCCCATTCCCATTACTCGATGAACGGGTAACGCATCAAGCACTTCGTTCCCGAACACAAATGTCGGTCCTGGGGGTAAACAGTCGATATTGTTGATCGCATGCAATCCTCTTTGTTTTTGCTTGTCTCGCAACCCAGGGCTTGGGTCTAGAACTACGTATTCATGAGCGTTTTCAAGACAAGAAATAATGTTGTTCCCCAACTGGCCTGTTCCTCCACCTAATTCCAAGACCCGCAGGTGAAATCCTAACGCCTTCTCGGCATACGTGATGGCTTTGGCAATGGCATATCCGAAGGCCGGGAATCTTGCATTGGTGTCAAACGGCCCATCAGGACTCCCAATTTTTGGTGCCTTTGCATAAAACCCTAAATTTTCGTCATATAAGGCCGCCGCCATAAAGTCCCTGAAGGTCATTGGCCCTTGTGTTCGAATTTTGGCTTTTAAGGCCTTTCCAAGCTCCGTATCAATCCGGTTCAAGGCAAATCCAGCCTAATTTGTTGATGGTGAGAGTGAAAAAAAGCATGGAAGGCGGTAGGAGCAGATCATGAAAAATGATACGGAAAAAATATGTCACACAAAAAAAGGGTGCCATTTCTGGCACCCTTCCCCTGAGTACTCACACTGCAAAAATGAAATTACTTGATAACAGTCGATTTGGCCCCAGCCGGATTTGGGTTGGTTTTGTTGAGTGGGCCTTCGACTTCAGGCAACCGACCGGCACCAGCCGACTTTTGGATCCGGCCACGATTAGGATCACTAACATCATTCATAGCAGCTTTGCTGCCAAAACCTTGAGAAGACAACAGACTCTTTTCTCCTCCAGCATTCGTTTGGCCAGGATCATTAGCCGTAGCTTGACCGGTCACCGGAGACTTCCCAGCAGCCGGATACCCCGGGTGAGCTGGTAACAACCCTGGATTGGCAAAGGCCATTGATAGGGCGAAGGTGCTAGCACCCACCGTTCCAAGAAAAATTCCAATCCCTTTCATAAGACCGCTCCTTTGTTGGTTATGACTGGTTAACAATAGAAAATGGTCTGGATATGTACATAGCCCAATTTATTCAAATAGAAAGGGCGATCTTATTCAGATTGGCCGGTAGTGTCAAGCTTACCCAAACAAAATGGCTAAAATTTCGAAACAGCACCGCTTCAGGTACTTTCCCTGGCTCCATCAAGCAGGACGTCGTGGCCGATACGGAGTTCTTGGTCGTGGTGCTGGCATGAGAATAGTGACGGTCGTTCCCTTATCTGGCTCACTAGCGATACTAATCTGACCCTGGTGCTCCTCAACGACTTTTTTCACGGTCGCCAAACCCAATCCAGTCCCTGATCGCTTTGTGGTGAAATAGGGTTCAAACACTTTATCCACAAATTCGGCCGGTATGGGCACTCCATCATTGGCGATAATTATCTGAAGTTCCGGTTTTCGAGCTCTAGTGAGCATGACTTCCACCCGTAAATGCCCTCCTGGAGACATGGCTTCAATGGCATTTTTGAAAATACACAGGAATACATGCTGCATTTTCACTTCATCCCACCGGACTTGGGCCAATCGAGCCGGCACTTTTTTGAGGACCTCAATCCGATTGACGCGAATGTCCGTCGACACCAACGAAAAAGCCTTTTCCAATAAATCCTGAACCCGGCACATTTTTCGATCAAGTTCCAACGGTTTGGCAAAGTCCAGAATTTCATTTAAGACCGTTTCAATACGAATCATATCCCGCATGGCATTTTCCACCCGGGTTTGCGAATCGAAATCAAGGTCGGCATCGGTCGTAATTTCTTCTAACTGAGCCCTGATAAACCCAATAGGTTCACGGATTTCTGTAGCCAGAAACGAGCTCACTTCATGCAGTGCGGCACGTCGCTCTTCCTTACGAACATCCCCTCCCTCCGGTTGAGCAATAATCACCTGCCCTTTGAGAGCAGGTTGTTCGGGTTGAATCGGGGCAACATCCATGACGGAGAGATGACACGACGGGTCTTCAAACAATTCCACCAATTTGGTCGTAATGGCCTCGAGGCTTTTCGATTCGCTCCCAATTTGATCGAAATTATTAGGATTTTTGGACGCTAACGTGACCGTACCCGCCACCCGTCCCCTGACGTAAAAAGGAACGACAATGGTCGACGCGAACCGATCACGATAGAGCTGTTTATAGTCGTGAAAACGCCCTTGGGTCGAAGCCAAATTATTGTCACAGCGAGGTTTTCGATGACGAACAGACCACCCGGAAGCCGAATCATCCAGAGAGAGAAGCTGCCCGGGGCTCACATCCTTTTTCTGAGTTCCGAATACACCCAACACTTCCAGTGTCGCGGCAAGAGGGTCATAGATGCTGACCCAGCCACGATCAAAAGACAGCCCCCCATCGACTTCCTCTGTCAAAATGCTCCCTATCCGCTCTTGGACTTCCGCATTCGAATACGTTCGAGCCACGGGCGCAGGCCCCTCTTCCCCAGCCACAACCAATGCCACAGGTTCATTACCCACTACTGGCTTGCTCAATATCAGTGAGGAACCAAATAGTCCCGCTTTCTTTAATTCTGTGGAAATATGCGAGACATTGGTGGAGAGAGTCGTCTTTTCTCTTTTGGTCAGCGCGGAATTTTCTCTCCTGGCCAATACCAGCGTGCCATACACTCGGCCGCCAAACTTTAAGGGAAGGACCAACGCAACCTTGCTCCCAGGAGTCACCATGCGAATTCTAAGTACGCTCTCCAGCTCCCCGCCCCCTCCATTACGGACAGCCAAACTTTTCAAATCCTCCATTGAAAGTGCACGCAGAATCGCGCGGACTTCTCTTGGAGAAAAACCCCGGGAAACCTGCTCGACCAATGGTCCACCATCATGCGTCATAATTGCGACCAAGACCGCTTCCATTCCGACCTCATTGACCACTGAGGTCAGAATCTTTTGAAGGGTACTTTGTTGCTTGGTAGCTAGTGTGGATTCAAGACGATTGGACATGCATGCGTTTCCTCTCAGAAAATTTGCGCACAATGAATTGTCGGATATGCCGATGGCTAAGGGGCAAAAGGTTTTTCCCCAGCCCTCTAAAAATTCCGGAACCTCTCCTCAACGCCAGGATGAAATATTCAAGGGGTTGTCCCGTTAATTTATATGGCGAATTTTTCGACCCGATGAAGGATACGTGACAATTTCTATTCGGCCTTGCTCGGAAATCCAGAGATTTAATACTCCACTAACCAGACTAATAATGATCGCGCCACCCACCGCTGGCCAAAATCCAGAGACAATAAATCCTTTCACCAGAATTGATACCAAATAGAGGAGGAATCCATTAATGAGAACCATGAAAAGCCCTAATGTTACGAAAATAAATGGGGCTGAAAGGAGATAAAGCACGGGGCGGATGATGGAATTGAGAAATGCAAGAATGACCACTGCGGCAATCCCCGACGCAACCCCTGTGATTTCAATGCCAGGGATTATCTGGCTTGCCAACAATACCGCAAATCCCGTGATCCCGCATCGAATTAGAAATCCCTTCATGGTTGCATCATACCGGCCCTGCGGTAGTGGCCTCAAGCGACACGACCCGCAATGGGGTCAAAAATACTTGTGGATGCCCCTTCCTCCCGCCTCAAGACTCGACAATCCTGGAATTGGACCATCCGCGCCACAATGAAGAGGGAAGGACTGCGGTGAGCAGGAGGTAAATAAAGCAACCCTCTATGCCCATCAGCATTTCCCCTATTCAGAAGCCACACAAATTAAGGGCCAGGATGCCACACTAGATACAAATACCTAATAGCAATTCCCATTTCACCACCTCACGAGGAAATGGGTCGGTTGCATTTCGGCCCGGCTCCATCCAACGATACCCAAAATGAGAGTGGAATCCGACGACCGCCCATCCCCCAAAATTGGCAAGAGGAACACCACAATAAATTCCCTTCTAGAGCTATCCATAAATATTTCCCAGAAACCATCGTTCACCCAAAAGGGCTACTGGATCGGTTACGACATCCGCAAAAATAAAACACACCACCGTTAAGCCCAAACAGGCCATGAGGTTCTTAATCCCGGATCGAATAGCCATCCTTGTTGGCTCCACCCCTTTTCCCAGGGATTAACACCAATCAGAGCCAGACAGTAGCCGTCAGCCAATAAAAATGAGAACGAAAGGGAATCCATGAAGGGGTGCTGGAAAGATACAACTCATGGTCTGTTGAGCCCGTATAAAAATACTCGCCATAGGGGATTCCGATCCGAGTCGAGGCATATTCACAAATAAAAGCAATTGCCTGCGTGAGGCCGAAAAACCTGCCGGTCCGCCGCCATCCTAGGAGTTTTGCCACGCATAGAGAATAGCCAAAAAAAGACAAAAGCATCCGGCTTGAGAATACCAATGTGGGCGGGAAGAAAAATAAATTCCACAATTTGGCTTTGTAATGGAGATGAGCAAAGCTTGCGGATGAGAGATCAGCCGTATCCGTGCTGGCGAAACCACTGTACGGCTTTTTTGAGTGCTGTTTCCACCGGGGTTTGGGGAAGAGACAGTTCCTGGCGCGCCTTCGTGCAATCATAATGCATGTGATACTTCGCCATCCGCACTCCTTCCAAAGGAATTCTGGGTGGACGATGGGTCACCAGATTGGCAATCCATTGATTCACATGCGCCATGGGAAGGACAAGCCTCCAAGGCAATTGAAGCCGCGGGGCAGGCACTCCCGTTAGTCGGCTGAGCATCTGACATACTTCTTTCAGTGTAAGATTCTGATTTCCCAGAATATACCGCTCACCCACCCGACCGCGCTCCATCGCCCGGATATGCCCTATGGCCACATCCTCAACATCCACCAAATTCATCCCGGTCTCAATAAACGCCAACATTCGGCCACGCATAAAATCTACAATGATTTGGCCAGTTGGAGTGGGCTTGACGTCGCGCTCTCCCACTGGAGCCGTTGGATTGACAATAACCACCGGCAACCCTTCTTGAGCCATGCGGAGGACTTCTTGCTCGGCCAAAAATTTAGATCGCTTATAATCCCCTGCCAGTTGGGCCAAGGAAGGAAAGAGGGTTTCATTTCCAAGGCCTCCTTCATCAGGCAACCCGATCGCACCAATTGTGCTGGTGTAGACGATGCGTTGAACACCTGACTCCCTTGCTGCACGGAATAAATTTTTGGTCCCCTCGACATTGATGGCATAAAAAATAGAAGGGTCTTGATCCCACAACGCATAATGCGCCGCCACGTGATAAAGCCCTTCGCAGCCGGCAACAGCCTTCTTGAGCGACAAGGGATCCTGCAAATCTCCCTGAACGGTTTCGACGGGTAACCCTTCAAGATTTTTCAGATTACTGGTGGGCCGAATTAGTACACGAACCTCATCGCCTTTCGCAATGACCGCTCGTGTCACCGCAGCCCCAATGAAGCCTGAAGACCCTGTAATGAGTACTTTCATAAAAATCTGACGTTGCCAAGGCGCTCAATAACAATACCGCATGACCTGCACCAACAAAACTGTTGTCAATGAGAAGGGGTGGGAACCTGTGTAATGTCGCTTCAAGACCGTCGCGCCATTATATACGTGGCAATGTGTCGTAAGGGGTCAGCCTGTTTATCAAAAGTATTCAATCGGGCTATCGCCCGTTGGACGCATTCCTCTCCCAGTTGCCTCGCACCTTCAATCCCAAAAAATGAAGGATAGGTCCGCTTCCCTCTTTTTTCATCCGTCCCTGCATCCTTTCCCAATTCCTCCCGTGTCCCTACCATGTCCAACACATCATCGGCAATCTGAAACGCCAGCCCAATATCCTCGGAATAGTCGGTTAAACATTGCATTTGCTGGGTCGTGGCCTCTCCGATAATGCTGCCGATCCGGACTGCGGCGCGAATCAAACGCCCTGTTTTAAAGGTGTGGATTTTCTGGAGGTGAGCTAAATCAATCTCCTGATTTTCAGCCTGAATATCCATTACCTGTCCGCCCACCATTCCCTGGTGCCCAGAACCCTTTGCCAGTTCCCGCACAATGGCTAACTGCTGAGCGGCCGAGAAATCCTCTGTTCCATTAACTTGACCGCATAACTCAAACGCCATCGTCAACAATGCATCACCTGCCAAAATCGCCATGCCATCGCCAAATACTTTGTGATTGGTTAACCGGCCTCGCCGATAGTCATCGTCATCCATCGCCGGAAGATCATCATGAATAAGGGAATACGTATGAACGAACTCCAAAGAAGCGGCGAACGGCAAGATGGCGTCACGGTCATACCCCAGCGCTTGGGCAGCGGCAATCGTCAAAATCGGACGAATGCGTTTTCCTCCACCCAGTAGGCTATACCGCATGGACTCATACAGTCGTTGAGGATTGGCCGAGTGCAGAGGAAGGCTCTTCTCCAAAAACCGGTCAACCCGTTGGCGCTGTTGGTCTAAATAGGCTTGAATGTTCACAAAGGAGCGAATAGACGACGTGGAAGGATGGATGGAATCGTTGGTGACCCTATCAAATGGATTTTTGGAGTGTCAAATTGTGAACCTAAACCCTAGGGACATTGGCTCAGTAAACGGTTCCCAAAAGTTTTCTTCATTGTTTTCATCTGAATTACTCAGTATACTTTTCTTCTATGAGCATTCGAAATCGAGCCGGAGATTGGGAGCCCCTGTTATTAGGTATCGAACCCGAAATGTGCGGGGTATGTCACGAAGGCCTGTACCGGAACCTTACCATGCTCCGTGGAGGATGGTCTCGTTGCAGCATCTGTGAACATTTCGTTCATTATAGTTGCCTGGCTAGCGGAAAGGTCTCCTATCTGAAAAGACGCCCACGTGTGTGCA
>JBATLR010000334.1:0-10879 GCA_049289415.1 Nitrospirales bacterium | reverse complement strand
TCGAGATATTGAACGTGTGGCTTTTGTCCCCACCGGTTCCACACGTATCCACTACCTGAGGATCGGCAATAGGGATTCGAATCGCCCGTTCGCGCATGGCTCGCACTGATCCGGTGATTTCATCGATCGTTTCGCCTTTCATGCGTAACCCCATTAAGTAGGCTGCAATTTGGGCCTCCGTGGCTCCTCCTTGCATAATTTCCCGCATGGTTTCTTCCGCTTCGAGTTCTGTGAGGTCGAGGCCCTCGGCTAATTTGGCGATGTGGTCTTTGAGTAGGGACATGTGAACAGGCTCATGGACAGATGACTGGGAAGTCTTGATTTAGTGGTCGGTTGAAGAGCAGACGGGTAATAATAAAAAATTCCGCAAAAGGTCCATCCCTGCCGTGGTGAGAATCGATTCAGGGTGAAATTGCACGCCTTCCGCTCCGGTTGGGGTATGTCGAAGTCCCATGATTTCGCCTTCCACGGTTTCGGCGGAAATTTCAAAGTCCGTGGGCAAGGTTTCACGCTTGACGATTAAGGAATGATATCGGGTGGCTTCAAAGGGATTCGGAAGGCCTTCAAAAATTGTTTTTCCGTCATGATGAACCATGGAGGTTTTCCCGTGCATTAGTCTGGGGGCTCGAATAATTTGACCTCCAAACGCATAGGCCAGGGATTGATGCCCGAGACAGACACCAAAGAGGGGAAGACGGCCGGCAAAATGCTTGATGATCGCAACAGAAATGCCTGCCTCGTTAGGCGTACAGGGGCCGGGGGATATTAATATTCGCTCAGGCGCCAGACGGTGAATGTCATCGATTGTGAGGGCATCATTTCGAAAAATCTTGAGATCGGCTCCCAACTCTCCAAGATATTGGACAAGATTGTAGGTAAACGAATCGTAATTGTCGATGACCAGGATCATAGGGTTCTTCTCAAGCCTTTTTACGCTAGGCCGTGTTCGGCCATTTCAATGGCTCTCATCATGGCGCCGGCTTTTGTTCGAGTTTCTTCATATTCACGGGTAGGGTCAGAATCGGCGACAATTCCGGCACCGGCCTGAATATACGCCTTTTGTCCTTGAACGACGACCGTACGAATATTGATACAGGTATCCATATTTCCGGAAAAACTAAAATACCCGACCGCTCCCGCATAAGGTCCCCGACGAGTGGGTTCCAATTCCTCAATGATTTGCATGGCTCGGATTTTCGGCGCACCGGACACGGTCCCGGCCGGAAAACACGCCTTCATGACATCATAGGCGGTGTATTGCGGATCTAATTCTCCCTTGACTTGAGACACAATGTGCATGACATGGGAATACCGTTCAACTTTCTTGAACCGTTCAACTTTGACTGTTCCGGCTTTGGCCACTCGGCCCACATCATTGCGGCCTAAATCCACCAACATGACATGTTCGGCTAATTCCTTGTGATCGGATAAGAGATCCTGTTCCAATGCGTTGTCAGCTTCTGGCGTCTGGCCACGGGGACGGGTTCCGGCAATGGGTCGCACCACAATGTTGCCTTCTTCGCATCGCACAAGAATTTCCGGAGAAGATCCCACGAGTTCGATGCCGGCAATGCGTAAATAGAACATGTAGGGAGAGGGATTGAGCACCCTCAAGGCTCGATAAATCTCCAGGGGATCAGTGTGGATAGTGGTCTGCCAGCGTTGGGACATGACACCCTGGATGATATCCCCGGCCTGAATGTATTCTTTAGTCCGAAGCACCATTTTTTCAAAGTCCTCAGGAGACAGATTCGATTGAAATTTGAGTGGCGCACGTCGAATCGAGGCCGTAGGTCGCCGGCTTGGTTTATGAAGTCTGGCAATGATTGATTCAATTCGCTTGATGGCGTCTTGATAGATCTGGCGAAGTTGGGTCTTCTTTGCCGAAGTAATATGGGCATTGGCCACGACTTTGAGGGTATGGGCGACATTGTCAAAAATGAGTAAGGTGTCCGTAATGCAAAACGCAAAGAGGGGAGTGTTAATCCCGGGTTTCGCTCGAGACGGAACCGGCTCAAAAGACTTGACCACGTCATAACCCAAATAACCCACCGCACCACCAACAAATCGTGGCAAACCGGGAACGACAACCGGATGATACTCTGCCATGGTATTTTGAATATGGTCCAATGGGTTGCCCTGCAGCGGGACGCGGTGCTGTTTCCGGCCTTTTTGGGTGACCACTTCGCCGTTCTCCTCCCACAACATGACGGAAGGGTGACTACTCAGGAAGGAATATCGTGCCCAGTTTTCTCCCCCTTCGATACTTTCAAATAAAAAGGCATTGGCTCCCGTATTAATTTTGGAAAATGCCGACACAGGCGTCTCGAAATCCGCCAGAATTTCTCGATAAAGGGGGACGAGGTTTCCTTGTGAGGCGAATTGGCAAAATTCATCAAAACTCACTGAATAATAAGCATTTTTCATGGATTTGACGGTAGCATATGGCCTATGAGGTGTCAACGAAAGTGCCATGAGACACAGGTCTTCTCGAGGGAAGAATAAGAAAAGGCCGGAACCGAAGGAAGCGGTGTTCCTTGGGATTCCGACCTTAGCTTGAAGAATGAATGGAGGTGAAATTACTGACCGCTGACGATAAGCTTTTGTCCAACGTGAATGGTGTTGTCCGTCAACTGATTCCAGGCTTTGAGATCGGCGATCGACACGCCGTACTCTTTGGAAATCCGGTAGAGGGTCTCGCCTTTCGCTACAATATGTGACCCTTCATCATGACTTCCCATAGTATCCATACTTGGTGAATCCAAAGGAATGCTGTCTCCCAAATTCAAGTCCGAATCAAGTTTCGTCATATCTGAATCTTTAAAGTCAAGATCATTCAGCCCGAACTCAGAGATCGAAGGTTCGGAAAGTTTCAGATCATCCGATTTTCCCATCCCTCCCTCTCTTACACGCGAAAGTTCGTCATGGGAACGGTTCAATTGGTCGCGCAACGCTTCTAATTCGGCATTTAAATCTCGGTTTTGCGACTCCAAGGATCCCATTTGTCGTTGCGTGTCTTGATACTTCACATTTAATTCACCGGTTCGTTTTTCTTCTTGCGCTAAAAGCCGTTGGAAATTTAACGCACGTGCCTTCTCGGCTTCGAACTTTTCCGTACTGACGCATCCGGATAAGAATCCACTACAGACCATCACGCCAGCTACAATTTTCAGGTATCCAAACCAGCCCGATGATTGGGGATCTCCTTGATGTCCCCCGAACAATGGTTGCACCATATTACGCGTTCCTCCTCTGAGGTTCATATGTATCCCTCCTTTAGGGACAATGGTCAATAACGAGAAGGCGAAGTTCTCCACCATCTGGTCACCTTTTGCTACACAATAATTCGGAATAGGGATAATGTCAAACAACTATTTTGCACACCAGCAGAAGTTACCGAACACCACGATTCATTGACCATAGAAAAATGGCTGTGATAATTTCACTTACCATTTGCCTTCGTCCTTTTACATGACCTCTCCATTTTCACATTCTGCAGATCCTTCGGTTATGCACATCGGGCAGGTTGCGCTTCGCCTGGCCCGTCCGCTCACACACACGCAAGCCTGGATGGGCGATCAGGAAATTTTACGCCAGCTTCTCGCCTGTTGGTTTATCGTTGATGAAAAAGATGTGCCTTTATCACCGAGAATTATCGGTCAGCCGGGTGTGGGGAAGACCACACTCGCCATGGCGGCCACTCAGGAACGGAAGCAGGAACTTTTCATTTATCAATGTACGGCGGATACCAGACCAGAAGACCTTCTCGTCTCCCCGGTTATTTCTGAGGGAGGCACCATTACCTATCAAGCCTCTCCTTTAGTCACAGCTATGGTGACCGGCAATGTCTGTCTTCTTGATGAAGGCAACCGGATGAATGAAAAGAGTTGGGCCTCCCTTGCCTCCCTGCTTGATCATCGACGCTCGGTCGATTCGGTCGTGGCGGGTGTTCAAATTCATGCGCATGAGAATTTTCGGTGTTGTGTCACGATGAATGAAGATGCCTCGACCTATGAGGTGCCGGATTATATCCTGTCTCGTCTGCAACCGACGTTGAAAGTTGAATTCCCTAACAAAGAACATGAATTGGCCATTTTGCGGTATCACCTCCCGTTTGCATCTGCGGAATTAATCACGCTCACGGTGAATTTTCTTCAAAAAGCGCATCAGCTGGATCTCCCGTTCTCCATTCGGGACGGGATGCACATGGTGCAATACGCGATGAAACGGATGGCCCAAGACCCTCACCATCCCGTGGCCCGTGATCCGGCTTGGCGGGAAGCCCTGATTAATGTTTTGGGAGAAGAAGCACAAGATCTGGATGTGTTAGCGAAACGCCGGTCCCAAACATTGCACGGGCATGCTCTTCCGAAAGGATTGGGGGATTTCTTCTTTGAAGAGGATCATCCCCTGCACCCTGACCAGTAGGCCTTCAGACCTGTAACCCTTGGTGACCCTGATGCACGGCCCATCCTCTAATTCTTGAGTGGGAAAGCCTCACAGCTTTTCCTCCAGGACGCACCATGACCCTCTCCTCGTTGACCCCAGACACGATCTTTGCCCTTTCTTCCAATATTCACGTCTTGCCTGTCGTGCATGGAAGTGGAGATATGGCTCATGTCGTCCGCGAGATTATCGTGTCCCGCCACATTGATTGTGTGGTCCTTCCTCTACCACCATCGGTGCAATCCCTCGTAGAAAAGGGGATTGACCAGTTGCCTGTTATCAGTCTGGTGGTTCTTCCAGAACAACATGACGATGGAACCTCGAGCTGCTCTTATGTGCCGATTGATCCCTGCCAACCGGTGATCATGGGGATTCGATCAGCCATGTCGGAAATGATCCCGCGAGCCTTTATCGATCGTGAGGTCCGACGCTACCATCCCGTCTCCTGGGTCGGGCCTGATCCCTATACCCTAAAGGCTGTACCTTTGGCAGCCTTCTCTGCCGCCACCATGCCTTTTTTGCCGCCTCCTCTTGACCAGTCCTCTCGTTGGGAACGCATTCGTTGGATGGCCTTTCGACTTCATGAACTCGAACTGGACTTTTCGGCCATTCTTTTTCTCTGCCCAATGACGGATTGGCCCTGGTTGCGTCAGGCCTATCACGAGCGGATGCCGTATATTTCACCCGAGCAGAACATAAGTCTTCCCGAGTGGTGGAAGGTCGAACCGTCTTCACTTTACTTTGCGTTGAGCGAATTACCCTATGTCACTCATCTCTATGAGCAACGACGGGAAGAAGCCCGTGCCGATACGCATTTGGCTATTGATGGCATCAAAGAACTCGTTCTGGAAGCACGGGCCCGGTGGCTGGCGTCTCGTTCCACGACCATCGCGCACGAAACGAATTGGGTCACCCCACAATTATTGCAACGCTATTTTCAATATGTGCGGAACCTGACACTTCTCGAGCATCGGCTTAAACCGGATTTGTATACCTTGGTTCTCGCTGCCAAGCAAATGGCTGGAGATGAATTTGCCCTCAGGTTATTGGAAACCGCCAAAACCTATGACTGCCAAACTCAACCATCCGTATTGGATACCAGGCCTGGTGTGTTGATGGGAATTGGCGAACTTCAAGACCCTGGGGGCAACATTCTCCCGGCTGTGAATCGGCTGCAAGGAGACCCTTTGGTCTGGCGCCGTGTCACCCTCCGGCCTGAGCCCTCAAGGCCCAAAACACAGGCTTGGGCACAACAATGGAATCCTTACCGCCAGTGTTCATGGCCTCCGGAAGATCAGCGCATTGAATCCTTTGCGGCGCATGTTCGACAGCATAGTCGACAGGTCTTGGGGGCAGATTTAGGCAGGATTGAACGATTCACCAACTCTCTGGAAGATGGAATTGATCTGCGGGCGACCTTGCGCCAGTGGGCTATTACCCCACAACGATCCGTGCGCGATATTCATGTCAAAGTAGTTCCTCCCGTGCGAGGAACTATTGAATCGTTGGTTTTTTTCTTTGAGGTGCCGGCTGATCCCCAGAAGTTTTCCTGGCAAACGACCTGGTATGCCGAACATCAAGAAGAGTCCACCCTCAGTTTTTACGCGACCCCCTTTTCGCCGAACATGATCGGACCAGGAATCGGACAGGCATGCTATGGAGGTGCGCTTTTCCTGTATCCGCCTCGCCTTATTCCTGATATATGGGAAAATCCCCTATTCGATTTTGCGACGTCGCTCGAAGAACGATTGCTTGCGGGAGCCTGCGCCCATTCACAAGAGCCCGTTGTGGCTGTCGTCTCTCCGGTTCCGCTGACTTGGGCATGGCGAAAGATGGCCCGTCGCTTCGGCCGGAAGCTCCTGCCCATTCCCTTGCATCGGTTTTCAGGGCAAACCATTGCTCGTCTGCGGCAATTTCATGTGTTGAATGGGCACGAAATCCGAAGTTATGCAGCCAAATTTATTCGAGAATAATCCTGATGAGACTGGAGTAGAGGATTCTTCCAAGCCTCCTCAATCTCGTGCTGTGCCATCCGCAAAGGTTCAACTGAAGCTTGAAAAGTTAAAGCACGCCATCCGTCGACATGATGAATTGTATTATGTTCGAAGCCGACCGGAAATCGCTGATGCTGAATATGACCAAATTTTTCGAGAACTTCAAGACTTAGAGAGCCAATACCCTGACCTCAGGACCCCTGATTCGCCAACCCAGCGGGTCGGGGGTGCGCCACTGGCCCAATTCAATAAAATTACACACGAATTTCCTCTTCTTAGTTTGGACTCGGAAATGGATGAATCGCGCGTATTGGCTTTTGATCAGCGGGTTTGCCGGGAGTTAGACGTGCGACAGCCGAGCTATTCGGCTGAACCCAAATACGATGGATTATCTGTTGCCCTCACTTACGACCACGGCATATTTGTGCGAGGGGCTACGAGAGGAAATGGGGCAATAGGGGAGGACGTGACGCACAATCTTCGTACCATACGTGCCTTGCCATTACAGTTGAAAGAAGGCGGAACTGTTCCCTCCCATGTGGTGGTGCGGGGTGAGGTGTTTATGAAACTCCAGGATTTTCACATCTTGAATCGGCGCTTAACCGAACAAGGGGAAGAACCCTTTGCCAATCCACGCAATGCGGCATCCGGAACCTTACGCCAATTGGATCCGGCAATCACCGCAACCCGCCCACTGACCATCACCTGCTATGATTTTATGAGCTCGGGGCCAAGGAGACCCAGCACCCATTTTGAAGCGGTCACGTGCCTGGAGGCCTGGGGATTGCCCATTCCTCAATTTCGCCGTCACTGCCCCTCCATCCGGGAAGCTCTGGAATTTCATCGTGAAATGTTTGAACAACGGGATGTTTTGCCGTTCGAAATTGACGGCATCGTCATCAAAATTGACCGGTTCGATTGGCAAAAGGCTCTTGGCGAAAAATCACGCAGTCCCCGATGGGCCATTGCCTTCAAATTTCCTCCAAGAAAAGAACTGACTAAAGTTCAGGAGATTGCCATGTCGGTTGGTCGGACCGGGGCCCTCACGCCCATTGCCCTATTGGATCCGGTGGAAATCGGTGGTGTGACGGTGAGTCGGGCCTCATTGCATAACGTGGAGGAAGTTGCCCGTAAAGATGTAAGGGTGGGTGATACCGTAAAAGTCGAACGGGCAGGGGACGTTATTCCCGATGTGGTGGAACGAGTACCCGTGCCGGGTGAAGTGCGTGGGGCTCCTTTTCAGCCGCCAACAACCTGTCCCGTTTGTCAGTCTCATACCATTCAGGAAGGGCCCATTCTGTATTGTACTGGCCAAACGGTATGTTCAGCTCAACTCAAGGGATCGCTTGAACATTTTGCATCCAAAGGTGCCTTGAATATCGAAGGGCTTGGGAGAAAAACTGTCGCACAGTTGGTTGACAAAGGCTTCGTCAAAGATTTGTCCGATCTGTATACATTAGGTTTTGACGATCTTCTTCAATTAGAAGGTTTTGCAGACAAATCCGCGAGGCAGCTTTTGGGAGAAATCGAAAGGAGCAAGGAGGTTCCCTTCGCGCGCCTATTGATTGGCCTTGGCATACGTCATGTGGGGACTCATATCGCCAGAGTTTTGGCGCAAAATTTTGGTTCACTTGACAATTTGAAGACGGCTACCCAAGAGGAACTTTTGCAAATCCGTGACATCGGCCCAGAGATTGCTGCGAGCGTGACACATTTTTTTAAAGAATCCCGTAATTTGAAGGTTTGGCAACACATGGAGTCGTTGGGAGTTCGGGTTCAACAGGAAGCAAATAGGTCAGAGCCGCAAGCTCAACCCCTAAGGGGGAAGATTTTTGTACTAACCGGAACGTTGAACGGTTTTTCCCGTCAGGAGGCAAAGCGCAAAATCGAAGAGTTAGGTGGACGTGTCACTTCCAGCATCAGTAAACAGACAGATTACCTTATAGCCGGCGAAGACCCTGGCTCCAAATATGACAAGGCAGCCACACTAGGAGTTCGAATTTTAGATGAAAATGAATTTAGCTTATTGATTCAATCCGGGAACACTCTACGCTCATCATCCAACGAGTAAAGTTTCTATCAAATAATCGTTAGGTTTCATCATGAAACAGAGTGGGTTGCAAGAAAAGCACAGATCAATTGTTTTGCTGGGATTGAGGAAAGGTGACGATGGTGAATTGTACCAGCAGGTTACATTATACAACCGGAAAGTTTGTGTTAGGATTCCGAAGACACCGTAGATGGTTCGGTGGGAGGCGTTTCGGGAACAGGTTCTTCCTTGATGATCTGGACACCCTTGATAGAGCGTTCATCGGCTTCTTGGACAATTAAAAGACAATTGTCCGTTTGAACCTTCTCGCCGACAGCAGGAATATGGCCTAATTCTTCGAGGATAAGTCCGCTAATCGTATTTTGCTCTTCGTCGAGTTCGACCTTAAGAAATTCATTGATGCGGCGGACTTCGGTTCGCCCATCTACTAATATTTGATTTTTCCCCGTCCGGCGAATCCATTCTTCACTAAGGTCGCCTTCATCCAGAATCTCGCCTACCACTTCTTCCAGCAGATCTTCGACGGTAATTAAACCCATCACTCCCCCAAACTCATTGACCACAATCGCAATATGTCGTTTTTCCTGTTGGAATTGCCGTAATAAATCATCGGCCGTTTTGGTTGAGGGGATAAATAATGCCGGTTTCGCAAATGATTTGAGGGTTAGGTTTGTATGACTTTGAGCCAGTTCCATCAAGGCATGATTGCGATAGAGAATGGCGGTGATATTGTCCGGATTTCCTTCGTAAATGGGAATTCGTGAATATTTCGCTTTAAATAACTCTTCCCGTGCTTCTCCAAGTGTTTGATTGCCATCGAGGGCGAACATATATATCCTTGGCGTCATCGCATCTTCAGCCGTCACGTCATTGAAATCAAATACGTTTTTAATCATTTTCACTTCATCTGTTTCCAGGACCCCCGCTTTTCCTCCGGCATCGAGCATGATCTTGAGTTCTTCTTCCGTGATAAACGGAACGGTTAACCCTCGACCCCCTGTGAGTTTTAAAATAAACGGTTCCAAGAAATAGAGAAACGGAAAAAATAATTGTTCGAGGAGATATATGGGATATGCCAGTAATTGTACGGCTGTTTCAGAATATTTGGCACAAAGCGTTTTTGGGACGATTTCACCGAATAACAGGACCATAAAGGTTAAGAGACCCGTAGCGACGGCCACGGCCTCAGATCCAAACAGGCGGATGGCAATTAAGGTTGCCATGGAGGCCGCCATAATATTGACCAAATTATTGCCAATCAGAATTGTCGAGAGAAGGCGTTGTGGATTTGACCGTAATTTGAGGGCAAGTTTTGCTCCTTTATGACCTTCATCGGACAGGGTTTTCAGCCGGCTTTCCGTTATTGAAAAAAATGCGATCTCGGCTCCGGAGAAAAAGGCGGAAAGTCCTAGACAAATAAGGACGGCGATAAAATCCATAGAGGGCTTAACGAGCTCCGACGTGACAAAGATATGTCGTTACAGCAAGATTAGCTGCAAGATCTGGCAGTCTGGTCTTGGAGGAAGTTGGTATCAGAAGAGTTTGAGAGGGATTCATAATAAGGCCAAACGTCTCATTGTTTATGAGAGGTTTTGAGCCCTCAATGCTTGATTGGGTCCAAAGTACCATAGGGTATTGGTTTAAGGCAATTATACGGGATGAATTCTCAGATTAGCTCTTTTATTTCAGTCAGTTACCTTGTATCAGAAGAGAGTCAAGATCGAATTGCTTTTCCAGTTCTATCGCCACGAGTTTGGCCTTTTCTTGTGAGGGAAATGTCCCAATCTGGACACGGTGCCATTGTCCGGATGGAAGGTCCACGGTTGTCAATCGTATATTGGGATAGTAGTAGGCCAGTTGTTCATGCAAGGCGACCGCTTGGGTTAAGGTTGTGAAAGAGCCTACCTGCACCCAATAACTATCAGACCCTCCCTTCGACATATAGCCGGAACTTGGGTTTGTCGATTTGAGGATGGTTAAATGGACGTTTTCCGTTCCTCTTCCAATCATGGCCAGCTCCCGGGCAGCTCCATAGGACAGATCAATGATCCGACCCCGAATAAAAGGACCACGATCATTAATGCGAACGGTCACGGATTTCCCGGTATCGAGACTTTGAACGAGGACTCGTGTTCCAAAGGGTAGCGTACGATGTGCGGCAGTGAGTGCCCACATGTCATAGGGTTCACCGTTGGCAGTCGGATTACCATGAAAACTTGGGCCATACCAGGAAGCCACTCCCCGTTGAAACGTATCCGAGATCATCGGTTCGGTTCGGGATTGGCCACCTGCACATCCAGCCATGAGCAGGAAAGTCAGGATAAGACAAATCCTTTTGACTGGAATGCCACTATTCATGGCATGTTTACCTCTTTGGAGAGGGAAGAGG
>JBATLR010000333.1:0-4892 GCA_049289415.1 Nitrospirales bacterium | reverse complement strand
GGAGGTAACAGTTGAAAGTGCAGGTGGGAAGGGCGGTACAGTCCGGCTTCCAGATCGATGGGGTAAAAGCCGGGAACAATGGTTTTGAACCAATAGTTTCCCTGCTCATTGGTGATCGCTCGCCCCCAGTATTGAAAATACGCATCGTAGGTGCGGTGAATGATTTCTCCGGTCGTGGGATGGGGAAAACTCAACATGCTGTCATCCCCTTTATGGTTATATCGGCCCGAGGCCGAGGCACTCCACATGATGATCACAGTGTGAGGAATCGCCTTTCCGGTTTTTGCGCTGAGGACTTTTCCTCTCAGGTAGATGACCTGCCCCTTGGCTTTTCCCCTGCGGCCTTTGACAAACGTGAGATCCTGATCGTTCGCCTGACTAATGGGAAGGCCGATGGCGTGGTTTTCGCGAATGGCATCTATCGGGTCTCCCTCGTCGGGGAAAAAGGGCCCCAGGGATTGAGGCGGAGTTGATTCCTTGAGTATTTCTGCAAGGCTGGAGGAGCTAATGAGGCCTCCTGCTAACAAGCCGAAAATGCCCATGCCCCGCTTTAACAGGGTTCTTCTGGACAAGTTATGAGGTTCTCTCGTCATATGGATTCCTTCTCCAAATATGGAAGTGGCAAGACTATGGCAACCGTAAGGCTGATGGCGGACGGGTCACAACTCTGGAGAGTGGATGGACCGTTCGCTTCTCCGGTCATTTTTTCATATATTCTCGGCACTTTCAAATACCACATGATGCAGAATGTCGCCTTTCACGATGAAGGGAATGTGCGGTATGTTGTCCCAGAATAACAGAAGGTGTCATGGGTCCAATCGGCTTCGTCTCTTCCGTGTGGTGTCCCTGGAATCTTTTCTCTCTATTGGTGAATCTTTGATCCCTTTGTTTTTTCTGTTGCCGTGACTGAGCCATCTTGCAAAATATGTATTGGAGCATGGCCGCTCAAGGATCATTTTCTTGTCGATTGTGGTCTGACCAGAGCGTTTGTGTTTGAGGACCAGTTTTTTGCGGGCTGGACCGTATTGGTGTTGAAAGACCATGCTTCCGAACTGTTTGATTTATCCAGGGTTGCGCGCGGCATGTTGATAGAGGAAGTCACCCACGTGGCGCGGATACTGACACAGGTATTTGACGCGAAGAAGATCAACTATGAACTGCTCGGAAATCAGGTTCCTCACATCCATTGGCATCTGATTCCAAGGCTCAAGTCCGATCCCGATCCGTTGAAACCGGTGTGGTGTGTGCCGCATGAGCCTGTTCGGCTTTCCGCTGAACAGCTGTCCGAACGGGTCAACCTTCTTCGGTCGGCTTTGCGCATCAATCCCAACCAACCCCTCTAGTTTGCTCAGCCTAGCGAGCGTGAATTTCGGCTCACCTCGTGGCGCTTTCCGTGTTGTTACCCTATTGTCCTTCCGTCCTCAGTCGCTTCGAAACCTTCGTTTGGAGTAGAGGAGGAAGAGGCGGATTCCGGCTCTAGTGAATCGATGAGAAATCGCGGTGGCGCCGGGGGACTCGTTTCGAGCTGTGTATATTGGCAGGGAGGAATGTCATCCTTCAGCCGCCTCAGAAGCGTGGGAACTTTCATCTTTGGAGGGATATCGCACAACCAGACGTGCATGCCGGTTTCCAATTCTTCAAAGTGTCGTTTCAAAGTAAATCCTGGTTTTTCCATGAAATAGGCAGAAAGAAACCCCGTGATGCCCTGTACCACCCAGGAATGCTCTTTCACATATCGATAGCTGACCCGAATCTCTACCACCTCAAGCATGTCTTGATCTCCCTGTGCAGTCGAATACACCCTGTTTGGAAAGTTATACCCTAACAATAATGGCGTCTATTGGGAAATTGAGAAGAGCCATTGGGAATTTTTTGTTTCTGTCTTCCAGACATGCCTTGCCTTGTCTCCCTCCGTTACCCTCATGCCTGATTTTTTATCGGGCATCACGGTTGATATCCGGCTCTCCATTTGAGCCCGTCATGTCTTCTATGGATGGATAGTCGTGGGGATAACAGACCGGTAAACCTTGCACGCATCGGTGGGGTCGATGGAAGGGGAGACAGATTACGGCCTGCGGTTACTTTTGCAGGGGAGGATCGGGAGCAGGAATATGCCGAAAGGTCAGGGAAGAGGGACGGATATGCACCTGATAGTGAATAGATCCGCCCCCCATTCTCAATTAAGGCTTAATCGTGCTTTTCGTCCTTGCCATGTTTGCCTTTTTTGTCACAATCTTTGCCATGTTTTTCTTTGTATTCCTTCATCTTTTCTTCCCGTTCTTCTTGCATTTCCTTCCATTTCGCTTGTTGTTCCGGCGTCAGTTCGGCCTCAATTTTTGCCATGGCCTGTTTGCGCATCTCTTTCATTTGTTCGTGAAGCCCCTCCATCTTCTGGTGTTTTTCCTCAATGATGGGGAGGATCTTGTCTTGCTGTTCTTTCGTAAGATCCAGCTTCTTCGTGAGTTTCTCCAGATGGGATTTTGGATCATGCCCGTAACCATGACCATCTCCATCTGCCCAGGCTGCTCCGCCACCAAGAATCAATGCGCTGCTGAACAATCCGGCGATCATCAGTCGGCACAGCCATGGTTGTTGACCGGCTTGGGTAATCTGGTGTTCGAGTGAATGCTGCATACCTACCTCCTGGATTAAAAAAGGATAAACAGGGTGAACGGTTATGGGAAAACTCTCTAGTATATCAGATCCGAAAGAAGTTGTGTGGTGGCCTCCCAATGGTGATTAACAGACGTGTTGAGAAGATGTGGGCATGGGGGCGTTATTCGTGACGAAATCTCCGGGGCGGCAGGGCAGGGGATGGCGGCTTGCTACTGTTTGCCATTCAGCTTGTTTCAATAAGGGAACGATTGTCGGATATCCCAATTCCTCTGCCATGACCCACGGACTTTCTAAAAACCAGGTCGATGGCTCAGCGACCGCGCCATTTTCAAGAAGAAGTCGAACAATTTGCATGTTGCCTTTAAATGCTGCGGCATGCAGGGGAGTCCACCCTGTCAGATCCTTCGCATTGACGTTAGCTCCCTTATCAATGAGTGCGCGGACCGTGTCTACATGACCGAATGCGGCCGCGACCATCAGGGCGTGGGTTCTAACAATGGGAAAGGTGGTGTTGACGTCGATTCCATCTTCGAGGAGAGTCAACACCTTTTCCGTGTCGCCTTTGGTGGCGGCGTTAAAATACGACAAGGAGCATCCCGAAACAATCAAGACCATGACCAGGCAGGCAAGACGATAGACGTATTTGTTTATGATGGGTTCTGTGGCTGGATGTTTATTCATGCTCAGTCCCTCAAGAAAAGATTTACCATCTTAAAAGGGATAATCCAATCCGGCAAACACATTGGCTCCATCCTTTCCATACGCCACATCAACCCGACCCACGATATGGGGGCGGGCTAGGAACCGGAATCCTATCCCAGGATTGACCTGAGGGTGGAGGATGGTGTTGCTGCTAAAATGGGATCCGACACGACCGATATCGATGAATGGCGCGACTTGGAAGTCCAGGAGATATCCGAAAATTGTTTGTTGTCGAATCAGCACCCGTTCTTCCAGATTGATCACCAGGGCGGTGGAGTCGATAAATCGGCTTCTTCCAAAGGCTCGAAGGGAATCTTCTCCCCCTAAGGTCGGGCGTTCATAAAAGGGCGGCGTTGCCCCATTGACGGTGTCTGCGTACAAATGGGATACAAAAACCAGGCGGTTATGAAAATGTGGGACGAGATGGCGGGCATCAACGGTCGTTCGCCACCAGTCCGTCACGGGTTGCGGTTTGAAATTCCGATTCCATTCGACCGAAACGTTCACATAGGTTCCTTGCGTGGAAATTAATTGGCGGTCCCGAGTGTCATAACGAAATGTGAGCTTATGCCCCCAAATATCTGCTCCGTCAATGCCGTTAATGGTCGGAAACCCTTCTTGAATTTCTGGAAGAGTATTGATGATTCCATTCCCGACGCGTACCTGGTGGAACCGCTCGCTCCACATAAGGGCGATATTCTGAGCCAAATGGATCCCGACAGTGAGATCCACCAGTATTTCCTTTGAAGTATAAGAGGTTTCATCGGATTCATTCGTTTGGCTCCCGATTCCAAAAAATCGTCGGAAGGGATTTTTAAACCAGGAGGCCTGTCCCGCCAGGATATACCGCCCCCCCCCTGCCCCAACATTTTTGTAAGAGAGATCGATTTCACGCTGAACCTTGGTGGAGTAGGACAATATCGCACGGTATTGCGTGGTATCAGAGGGATATCCATAGTAATTCATGGTCAATGTTTCACCGATATACTGATTATGCAAATATTGGGGAGCGATAATGTCTTCTAAATGGCCGTTCGCATTTGATCGGAGCATCGGGACGACGAAACCATAATAGGCCCCTTCATTGCGGCTGTAGCCGAAAGCCGGGACCGGAAACACGGAAAATTCTCCCTTGGTTGGAAGAGACTTGATCGCTTCCTCTTTGGCTTCTTCCTGTTTCGCTTCCCCTCTCTGTCCTTCCGTACCCTGTACTGGAAAATCCGGGTCGTGCTTGAATCGTTCCTGCCGCTTTTGAGAGGCCTGATCGGGATCAGGAGCGTTTTGCCCCAGGGAGGTTTCTGGAAAAACCCCCGCTCCGCACATCACAAAAATCACGAAAGAAACGATCTTGTTCAAAGACCTGGAAAATGGTCGGTGCATGGCTGATGGTTTTCGAATGAGTGGTCATGATGTTCATTCATATAGGAGAAGACGGGTTTCTCCAGGAGTCGAAGCAGGGACGTGAGTTGAAGATACGGCATGCAAGGCTCCGGATGGGGTGAATGGTGAGTCCGATTGCCCCCACGACCAGATCCGATTGTGTTCGATGAGAGTATTGGCGGTGAGGTAGAGAC
>JBATLR010000332.1:0-4459 GCA_049289415.1 Nitrospirales bacterium | reverse complement strand
ATTCGCATCCAATCAACATATTTTGTGTATTTTTCATTTCCCTTGGCGAGCGTCGACAGACAATCAAGAATCCAGATTGGAACATATCCAAAAACTTGGTGAATTCGATCAAGCATTCCCATAATGGGGTACAAGGGATAGCCGGCCAAAATCTCGTCACTCCCTTCCCCTGAGAGAATAACGGTCACATGCTCTTTGGCTAATCGAGAGAGGTGAAATAGTGCAATAGCCGCACTTTCCACAATGGGTTCTTCCGTATACTCAAGTAACAACTCCAATGAGGTAAAAAATTCCTCTGACTCAAGGATATACTCGTGGTGATCCGTATGAAATTGGTTCGCAATAAGTTTGGCATAGGGAAGTTCGCTGGCACCTCGGTCATCACGATATCCAACAGAAAATGTCTTGACCGGCTCTGTGATAAATTGACTCATTCCTGCAACAACCGCACTGGAATCGATACCCCCACTCAAAAAGGCGCCCAACGAGACATCGCTCATCAGACTCATTTTTATGCTTGTTTGAAGTAACTCGGCGTATTGTTCCTGAGCTTCCTCCATTGACAGAGCACTAGCAGAGGTGTCCCTGAGATCCCAATACTGTGAAAGGGTCATCCGCCCATCCTGAAGATGTAAACCATACCCAGGGAGAAGTTTTTGGATACCTTGAAACAGTGTTGTTTGTCCGGGAACATACCCCACCGACACGTAAAAATCCAAAGCGGCAATATTGGCGGATGGTCGATGATCCAGCACCTTGAGAATGGCACGCACTTCGGACGCAAAGAGAAACTGATGCTGATCCACATAGAAATAGAGTGGCTTGATCCCGACCCGATCCCGAGCAAGAAAGACCGAATTTTTGGTGGCATCATAAAGCGCAAACGCGAACATGCCATCAAACCATTTTGGGCAATCAGTGCCATATTCCTCATAGGCATGAACAATAACTTCAGTATCACACCTCGTTTGAAAGGTATGCCCCCTGGCTATTAAGTGTTCCCGCAATTCAAGAAAGTTGTAGATTTCTCCATTGTAGACAACCGCAATAGTCCCATCCTCATTAAACATCGGTTGGGCACCCGCTTGTAAATCAATGATTTTCAGCCTTCGGTGTCCCAAGCCCACATGCTTATGCAAGAACAATCCCGCTGAGTCTGGCCCCCGATGGACCATCGAATCCCTCATCTGCACGAGAAGACTTTGTTCGACAGGTTCCCCACCCCCATGGTTTACCACACCACATATGGCACACATAGCAATTGACTCCAAAGAAAAGGTTATGACATCACGCCGGCAAAAAACAGTGCAGTAAATACTCGAAGAAACAGGACAAACCCAATTTCTATAAGGACAATCCAAAAGATATCATTCCGGGTCAACGTAGGATTAAATCCATTTAATGAGCAAAACGCCGCAGCAATCCCAAGCTCTACATAAAAAAGAATAAAATCTGTCGTCACAAACATGGAGGTGGCCGCATACGAACAGATACTCGCCAAAAGGGCCAGGGCAAGTGAGCGATCCATAGGATCGGATACTTGCTTCGAAACATGCCACAAACCTTTTATGGAAATATAAGACAAGGCGATATAGACAAATAGCCCAGGGAAGCCTGTTTCTCCAAGATTTTCGACATATGAATTATGTGCGATCAGGTTAAGCCCTGTTTTATGTCTGGCAGAATCTTTAAACCGCATTTTGCCCACTCCAAAGACCGGGTTTTCCTTAGCCATCTCCAACCCGGCCGCCCATAGGTCCACACGATGCGACGCAGACTTACTCCCATCACTATCATCTAACCCACGTGTCGTAAGAAACCCGACCATAGGGGCAGCCAAAACAAGCACCGTCGCACCAATTATCAATGCGGTACGCGGCTTAAAACGTAAGGCAAGAGAAGCAAGCAGAGCCACGCCTGAGGCCAGCAACCCTCCCCGTGATTGGGTTAAAAGAAGGCCTTGAAAGATAAGTATCGTAAAAAGGAAGGAAATAATCCGAATGAAGATGTTCCAGGGAGAGAACATAAATTGGATGAGAAAAGGGAAGGAAATGACAAACAGCAAGGCCAGGACATTCATCCCATCCCACAGTCCAACCCACTTTGCGCGCCCACCATGTCCATCATCCCAACCAAGATGTTGCCCGGCCCACCCAACCCCGGTAGCCACTTGATCAATACACTGGTACGCGAGAAGCCCTGACAAGATAATTTGAAACCAGATCACACGGCGGATTTGTCCGGTTGAGTTCAGAAAAAGGAATAAGCACATAAAAATAAGAAAGGATTTCGAATATTCAGTGAAAGCCGCCCTGGCATACCACGATCCTTCCCCACCTTGGGCAAGGTTTGACAGGATAATCACAACAAGCCAGACCATCAAAACATATAATAATGGCAACTTGCTCAAACGCTGCCATCCATCCAATTGAAAAATAGAGCCAACGAGCAAAAAAGCAAAAATAATATAATCAACAGGCCAATTCAGCATAAACGACACCCAGTCTTGGGGCCGCAGATAAAGAGTAATGAGGTAGATATAAAGAAGAAAAGACAGGGGTGAGGGTATAGGTCCATTCACAGAAGTCCGATTAGGACCAATGGAATCCACAGGGTCTATCGCTGCGGTTTCTTCTTTAACCATAATGATATGAATGAAATTCTTGCAGATTTTCCGAGTAGAATAGTTTTGCTGTTTAATTAACTTTATTCGACGCTTTGTGTTGCTTGAAGATCTCGAATTTTTTCTAAATAGTGAGTAGGATCCCCCACGACTCCACTTTCCGCAGCCTTTACAACCTGAAATAACTCATAGGCCGTCACATAATGAAGACAATATCTCCTGCCATCGTTATAGTTGGCCTCCAGATACGTCCACATACGGTCCATGGGCTCTCCAAGGAGAACACTCATGTTGTGTTCATCCGCCCCATGTGTATGAAGCTTCACGAAGATCCAGTTGGGTTGTCCCTGCACGTGAATATGAGTCTGGATCCAAAGGTCAACGCGATCGTTGGAGGGGGGGTTATCACCCGACAATTCACCATTTTCAATCCTGGGAAGAAAACCTAATTTTCGAGCTTTCCAATTTAATCCTAACGGACCTTGGATCAGCATCAAATCTCCACCGGCTTTCTTGCCAACTTCAACAGGGACACCGATACTATGGGATTTCGGTTGCAAAGGATCATCTGTGGCATAATAAAGAGAATTTATCGTTTCAACCTGTGTTTCATCGGGGGCGGAAGGAAAAGTGAAATCCGCATAACAGCCCGTCTCACGAAGAATGGTAATCTCATTATTCACGCCACACCATTTTCCTGCCAAACCACTATTATCTAAGGCCCAGTTTCCATGGATAAAGCCATATTCGATATCTCCTGATTCAGGATTTTTGCGGAGGAGATGGTGTTTCTCATAGAGGAGCGTCTTAAATTCTAGAAGGGTGTTTCGAAGATTTTCGCCTGTATCATTATCGTGATGGAGGTGAACCTCAACATCTCCAAACCCCATGCGGCATAAATCTGCGAGGTGGTCAAGATGTTCATGGCGATACTCTTCTGCAGGAAAAAAGAAGCTATGCTGTGGACACCGCCCACTTGCATCCCGATGCTTGGACGAAAGGGCCGGGTAAAGTTTCATCCATTTCTCCACCCTGGCGCATTCCTGTTCATACGGGACTCCACCAACGGCGGGCTCATAATGGTCCGCAACACAAAAAAATATATGAATGGGCCCCTGAGACAACCTTGGACGAGAACGGAACTGCTGAGCCACATAGCTAGCAATCCATAGATGCATCTGCTTTCTACGTAACACGATCCCGACAAATCCCAGGACGATCAAAATGCTAGTGAAAACCCCATATACGAGAAACACTCAGAATTTCTCCAAGGTTATTCCATCCCTATCGTTCAGCTTTACGCCAGAGGCTAGTCTGTCCGGCACAGAAGAAATGACGAAAAAATCCATACAAAGCGGCCGCATTCCCCATACAGAAATACAACGGTACATAAAAAATATTTGTGCGACCTAGTTTTTCCATTAGAACCCATCCTAAGACCGCAGCAAGATAAAAAGAGATTTGTCCCCAGAAAAGGCTTTGATACCAAAAAGAAGGAATCACCGCACTAGTGAGAAGCATGGCCAAAAGGAAAAAGGGAATTAACCAACGGAATAGTTTGTGAGAGATAAACTGAAAGGCGAAGATCGTCTTTGGCGGAAGAAACATTCTCCGAAAGACAGAAAGAATTTGATAGCCGGCAGATGCATACCGAACCTTGAGAAAAAATTCATCATGAAGAGTTTTTGAGGAATATTCTGCCGACGTGGCTTCCCCTTCATAAATGATTCGAAAGCCGGCTTCAACGATCTTGAGAGAAAGAAACATATCGTCATGAACGATGGTTGGCGGCATAGGCGAAAAAAGATTTTTACGAATGGCAAAGATCTCACCATC
>JBATLR010000331.1:0-13032 GCA_049289415.1 Nitrospirales bacterium | reverse complement strand
CAGGGGCAAGGATGAGATAGTGGAGCTTGAACTCTAATGGAAGGGCACGCCGGATGTGTTCCACAAGATGGCCAAACTTATGATTTTCGCTTTTCAGCCACCACGACTGCATTCACGTAACCGGTTCCAGTACGTCAGTAGGGGCCATGTCACTGGTCTCGGAGAAGCGGATCGCTCCCTTGGGAGACCGGCTTATACCCTTGTCATTGCCGCGATGGGGCAATCTACAAGTGTGTTGGTAGCCCGTATGTTGATGATCAATATGTAACTCTTTTTTTATTGTATTTGGCAGGGTCTTTCCTAGGACTCTGTGTAGAAGAGTAGTTGCACGCCGATGGTGATGACCAGGAGAGCCCAGAGGATTTTGAATACAAATCGGACGCGGGAAGAGTTCTGCAACGCAGCATAAGATCGTGGTATTAACTCGCCGGCAAACCAGGCTAGGCCACCCGCCAAGGCCAATGTGCCCATGATGTTATGGTGAGTCTGAATGTCGTGGCCACCTGGATGGAGGCCATGCATGTGGCGAAACAACATAAGGCCACCGACCAGTGCAAAACCCGGCAGCAGTGATCGCCAGAACACGTGAGAAAATTTTTCAGCCCGAAGGAACCCTTCCACCAGGCCGACAGCCAAGGCCAGGATACCGAATATTTTGTGTTGCAGCATTTCAGGATCTTTCCCGGATAAGGTTTCGGCTAATGTCCATGAGCCAATGGGCCATGCCAAATGATCGCTCCAGATCAACAGGAAAATTCCTGATCCAATTAGTGAACCCGGCAACAGCCAACGAACCCACATTAATGCCTGCCAACCCATCACTGTTTGCCATTCACTGAGACCCACCAGAATGACGCCGACTCCAACGAGCGCATGGTTGAATTCGCTATACGCAATCCCTTCCGGGGAACCTTCCCATTGTCCGACCTGCGGAGCAGCCTCCTGATGGTGGGCGGTGTGATTGTGGTGAGTTTCTTCCTCCGAAATGCTGTGTGGTTCGGCCCAGGCGGAAGGTAGTCCAAGGCGCAGTTCGTGGTTTATTGGTTCCCATAGGCCTTGAATTAGCAGTAACCCGACAAAAACCCGATAGAGCCAGGTAAACAGGACAGTCGGAGGCATGATGCTCACGTGTTCCTCACTGAAGATTTTCCTTTGGTCATGGTTTTTCCAATGTAGGATGGTTGGAAAATGATTTCTTCCTGAAACTAGAAGATAGGATTCGGACATTTCGCTAAATAGGACTGGCCATATGGCTTATTCAGAGTATGGACGGTTACCGTCTGCTGGTGTGCGATCATTTGAACCCGCGAAGCCGCATTCTACTGTGGCGCCCTTCGATCCATTCGTTCTGCATGGGAAAAGGTGACCAATTCTTTCCCTTCTAGGCTTTGCTGAACCAGCTGGGGAATGTCGAGGGCTTGCTCGACTTTGAGGATATGGGATAGCTGGCATCGTGTTTGTGGATGTTTTGGGACAAAGAGGGTGCAGCAATCTTGATCCGGTTCGATGGAGGTCTCGAATGATCCCAGCGCTTGAGCCTGTTGTGTGATTTCCAGCTTATCCATCCCGATGAGCGGACGAAGAATGGGAAGCGACGTGGCTTCGTTAATCACGGAAATATTTTCCGGCGTTTGGGACGCCACTTGGCCCAGGCTGTCCCCGGTCGTAAGTGCCCATGCCTCTTCCTGCTCGGCAATTCGTGCAGCGATGCGGAGCATCAGGCGACGGTAAAGCACGACGCGCACGGGTGGCGGCGTGTTGATGACGATTTGGCTTTGAACGTCACCAAAGGGAACGAGATGAAGGCGGGAAGATAGTTGGTACTTCGTGAGCAACGCGACCTGATCGCGGACTTTTTCCTCAGAAACCCGTGAGAGATATGGCCGACCGTGAAAATGTACAAAGACGGCTTTACAGCCACGTTTCATCATGCGATAGGCTGCCACTGGAGAATCGATGCCTCCGGAAATGAGGCAGATGACTTTTCCCCCGGTTCCCGTCGGTAGGCCCCCGGGTCCTGCGTCCCGTTGACAGGAGTAGTAGGCGTAAGGCGGGACTAACTCTATCAAAATCGTCATATCGGGGTGTGAAAGGTTGACTCGTTTGCCGGTATGGTCGGCGACGGCGGCCCCGATTTCTCGTTCCACGTCCATTGAAGTTTTGACGAATCGCTTGTCTGCGCGTTTGGCACTGACCCGAAAGGTGGCATAAGGATGAGTGGGCAGGTGCGCCACGATCGCGTCTTTGAGAACCGTAAGATCGGATTGGTCGTAAGCCAATGGCACGGCTCTGGTCAAAGAAAAATTGACGATACCGAATACGCGCTTGACCTGTTCCTGCAAGCGAGGCCACGCCGCCTCATCCTCGAAGCTCACACGTATTCGTCCCTGGAGTGCTTCGACATGCACATGTGCCAGGGGTTTCAGGGCTCCTCGCAGATGGTGGACTAACCGGTATTCGAAATGTTTCCGGTTGCCTCCCTTGAGGGCGAGTTCATGATAATGCACTAAGACATGAAGCATTAGTGGAGTGATTCTAGATATCGCTCGGCGTCGATGGCCGCCATGCATCCCGATCCGGCCGCCGTAATGGCCTGGCGATAATGTGAATCCTGCACATCACCTGATGCAAAAACGCCGGGGATGTTGGTGGTAGACCGATTTGGCTGAGTGCGGATGTAGCCTTGCTCGTCCATATCGATGAGTCCGGTAAACAGGCTGGTGTTCGGTGTATGGCCGATGGCCACGAAGACGCCAGATACCGGAATCTCTTCAACCTGGTTGGTTTGTACGTTGCGGACCCGGATTCCTTTCACGACCTCATCACCCAGCACCTCTTCAAGAGCACTATTCCATTGAAAGGCGATCTTTTCATTGTTGATGGCCCGGTCCTGCATGATTTTTGATGCGCGCAATTTATCGCGACGATGAACGAGGGTGACTTTTGAAGCGAATTTGGTCAGAAATGTGGCTTCTTCCACGGCGCTATCACCGCCGCCGATGACCGCAATCTCTTTGCCACGAAAAAAGAACCCGTCGCAGGTGGCACATGTTGAAACGCCATGACCCATGAGGCGGCTTTCGGAGGGCAGGCCCAGTAAATTGGCCGAGGCTCCGGTCGCAATAATCAGGGTTCGGGTTTCCAGAGTGGCTTCGTCGTCAACCGTGACCTGAAAGGGGCGCACCTGGAGATCTACCTTGGTGACATGCCCCTGGCGAAATTGCGTGCCGAATCGTTCGGCTTGAGCGCGCATGTCTTGAATGAGTTGAGGTCCCATGATCCCTTTGGGGAATCCAGGGAAATTTTCCACATCGGTGGTGATGGTTAATTGTCCGCCAGGCTGCGAACCATCAATGAGCAAGGGGGAAAGATTGGCTCGAGCGGTATAGACGGCGGCGGTTAATCCAGCCGGGCCCGATCCCAGAATAATGACGTCATGCACCATGCGTAGGCTCCTTACGGTTAGACATGTCGTTGAACGGTCTATGGGGTATTGAGGCTGCGGCGGGCTGTTTGTGACCTCGCCTCACTGACATATGTCCTATACAATGACTGGACCGCATGGCGCAACTGGGTACGTGACCATGTTCCATCCAACACCGCGTCGGCATAGTCGAGTTTGTGGCGAAGGGGCATTTGTTGTCTGATTCGCCGGATGGCTTGGGCCTTAGTCAGGCCATCACGACGGCAGGCGCGGGCGAGTTGAGTGGCCCGGTCGGCGGTAACCACTATGACATGATCCATACGCCTGTGTGCACCGGCTTCCAATAACAACGCAGCATCATAAATGATA
Source organism: Nitrospirales bacterium (assembly GCA_049289415.1). GTDB lineage: Bacteria > Nitrospirota > Nitrospiria > Nitrospirales > UBA8639 > Nitrospira_E. Next base: position 9,239 of record JBATLR010000331.1, on the reverse strand, counting down.
ACCGCATGGGGATCTTCGTGTCGCATGCTTTTAACCTGTTTAGCCTGTTCTCGGGCGACACGGGGATGAATGATTGCTTGCAAAACGTGTAATTTCTTAGGGGATTTAAACACGATATCGGCGAGAGTTTGGCGATTGATGGTGCGGTCTTCGGCAAGCACTTGTGTTCCGAATTCCTTGACGATATCCCTCCAAGCCGGTTTTCCAGGTTGGGCAACGGCTCTGGCCAGTTTGTCGGCGTCAATAATCCTGGCTCCAAGCGATTGAAATATCTTGGCGACGGTCGTTTTTCCTGATGCCAATCCTCCAGTTAACCCGACGACGACCATAGCCAACCATAGCATAGGGGGTTGGGAGCGACAATAAATGGGGAAAAATTTTGACATCTGCTTGACCCTGCCAAACCCCTTGGGTTATTGACTCGATGAGGGTCCTTTCCTTTGGGTGAGCCGATCCACTGCCAAGAGCGTGACAAGGGGGAATGAACACCGTGAGAGTTCGACACATGCCGACCACCTTTCGACCAGGTCTCTTTTTATGTGCCCTGATTCTGTGTGTCCTGCCTGGCTTGGGGTTTGCCAATACTGAAGAACTTGCCCCTTCTGGGGCTCTTGTCCCGTCGGTATGGCAGGTTGCCCTGGATGGATCAGGGCATTTCACCTCGATTCAAGAAGCGATTGATCAGGCTGCATCAGGTGATACGATTTTGATTAAACGGGGAGCCTATGCCGAGGATGTTACTGTGCATAGCAAGGAGGGTTTGTCCATTATCGGTGAAGGCATGGACCTGGTAGTTTTGACTGGGAAAAAGCGTGTCGGAACTCTTCATATTGGTAAATGGCCGTATGGGGCAACGAATGTGACGATTCAAGATCTGTCGGTGATTCAACATGGAGGATTGGGAGTTGGGATTTTTAATGGTAGTGGCGTGCGATTAACACGGATTCGTGTCAATGGAATGGTGTTTAGTCAACAGGTGCAGGATGTTCTTTTGGAAGATTGTGTGATTGGTGACAGTGAGACAACAGGTGTGGCATTTGCGGATTCTACAGGCACCCTATCGGGCAATCTGATTTACCATAATGATCATGGCGTGGCTATCGGAGGAAACTCTGATGTGACCCTCAAACAGAATGTCATAACCCGAAGTCTCTATGAAGCCGTGTTGATGACTGATCAGTCCAAAGCCCGGTTGATTCAAAATACCCTGGCTCAGAACGGAGGCGGGGCTGCTTTTCATGACGATGCGCAAGCCGATGTGCAGGGAAATATTATTAGTCAGAGCGCAGTAGGTTTTTTGTTCTTTCCGGGGAGTCACACCACGCTGGCCTTTAACGCCTTGTCAGGCAACCAGGGGGATTATGTCATGACCGGGACCCCACCCACGCCTGCTCCGGAACGCGCAGGGAAAACCGATATACAATTTGCTCCCGGCTTTGTCAGTCCTGAAAATGGAGATTTTCGTCTTCAGTCCGATTCTTCCATGATCCAGGTTGGTGCCTTTCCATATTTAGGGGCTCTGCCTCCAGTTTCTTCCAACCCATAAATTCTTTCTCACCTTCGTTTGTCCGAGTGTCTGCGGCCTTTTCTTCGAGAGGTCTCAGTGCACGACCGGACGAGTCTTTTTCAACTTCATGAATTTGTTCCTGGTGGTATTTGTTATCCATGCGTGAAATAGAAGGGCGAATATTTAAAACCTTCAAGAGTCCTTTTTTTGGTGGGACATCGTTGGCGAAGGAATTCATAACCTGCCCCTCCCTCGCCTCCCACCAACGCCATGCCAGACAGACCCAAGGACTCTAAAACATCCCGGAACTACAGCGTTTTGGATTAGGGTTTTTGCTTGGGACGGAGAATCAATTGAGCATGCTCCGCATCCAGCGTAACGAGAAAGTGTTTAAGGAAGGACATGCCGAGCAGACCCTCGATGTGTTCCGGAATATCCGGGAGATCGTGAAGGGCTACGGCGACATTGGTGGCTTGCGCGGTTCCGACCGTGATGGAAGAGAGATAATTCATGTTGACTTGGACTGACCCTCCTGCGGTATTGACGGTCAGGAGTTCATTGTCGGTTGTTCCCAGGATTCCGAGATCAATGGCGACCTGAGTTGAGAGGACTGTCATGGAGGCACCGGTATCCACAATGAGTTGGGCCGATCGTTCTTGATTCAACAGGACAGGAACGACAAATGACCCTCCACTTTTGGTGAGGGGTATGGTGATTTCCTGATTAACAGGTCTGTCCTGCTCTTCCTCATTCAGGGAGGACACACGGGTGGAAATCTGGGTGTCAGGAGGTGGCTGGTCGGGAATGGACTTGGGGGTGGCTTGAAGCGTTGCTGTCGTGGATGACGCTTGGTTGCTAAGAGAAGAGCTTTGTGATGGCAATAGCGTGCAGTTAAAGAGTTGGGCTGGATTGTCTGTCAAAACGCGTGTTCCGGATTCATCAAAACAGTCATACGTCGCTGAATGCCCTGGAGGCACCAATAAAAAACTGGATAGCATCACTCCGGCCAGCCACCATAAGGTGGTGTGCTGAGGGTTCCTAAGAAACGAAACACGGCGACATTCATACATAATGGAAAAGGATACCAAGATGCGGGGGGGAAACGCTATGAAGGAGATTATCCGCTGGTATCGGGTGTTAAGGGAATGGTGGCCTGCACATGCGAGCCGGTTTCCAACACCTGGGTGGATAGGACTACGGTTTCTGGTTCGATCTTGTGTACCTGCACGCGACCTTCCAACATCTCTCCCTGTTTGACGATATAGATGGCCTGCCCATTGGTGAGGAAGGCCTGGCTTTCACCCCCTTTGGTTAAATACCCCAGGAACCGGAATTGGTTGAGTTGTTCTCTGGCCCGTTGCCCTGCAAGATCGGCCATAGAGGGACCTGGGGGTGGTGGTTGGGGGGGAGCTGGGGAGGGCGCTGTTTTGGGAAGGCGAGAAGTGGGGGCTTTGTCTATTTTTTCTTGGTGGGCGATCTGGGACATGCCTAGAGGTGCAAAGATGTTGCGGGGTAGAGAGAATTTTGCGGTTTGGCGAGGATTAGAAAATGCCGGATCTAACTCCAGATCTTTAATTGGGGGAAGTGGCACTCCTGATGTGGCAGAGGAAGGCAGGGGATCTGTTGGCGTAGAATCCCACATTTGGAAGATCGTCACCATTCCCCAGGCCAATAATAAGCCTCCTAACACCAGCCATTTTCGTTGATTCGTCATTAGGCTTTTGTTTTTTTAACCGGTTCAGGGAATTCTTTCAGAAAGGTGGAGACCTTCAGCTTAAAGATAACCCCTTTCTGTTTTTTAGATGTTTCAACGGAAAGTTTTTCGATAAAGAGATAGGGCCAGCGTTGCTCCAGTTCGAAAATGAATTTTCGAATAGCCTCATAGGGGCCTGCGGCTTCAAACGCAAACGTGCCTTTTGTGGCCAGTTTATGGGGGAGGGGTTTAAAGTCGTATCCCATGCCAGGAATGTGTACGTGATTTTGTTTCGCCAAATCGGCAATGTCCAAACTTAAATCTGTGAATTCAGCGGAATCCGGAAGAGCGTTCCACATGGTGGATAGAATGGTTTGGGTCTGCCGGGCTGTCTGCATGGTTGTCTGTGTATGCAAGGAAGCTTGATTCAGGGCCGTGATGTGTTGAAAACGGTCCTGGGCCGGGTAAAAAATGAAGGCAAACATCCCGACCGATGACAATCCGGCAAGAATCGTCACGATGAACAGCGGACCTAAATATTTTGAAATCCGGATCGTCGTCTTTGATCCTTGTATGATCTGAAAAGAATTCATCGTTGCCTGGGAACCCCTGTCAGATGAGAGGTTGGGTGTCGGGCATCATAGGTGACGGTGAGCGAAAATACGCTATGTGAGCCACCTTGCTCCTCCTTGGTCGTTTTTGTGGAATGCTGCGATAGCAACACATTCTGAAAGGCTGCGTGCTTCTCTAACTGGTGAATGAGTCGATTGAGGTCGGGCAAAGATGCTGCCGAACCTTGGAGAAGGATTGTGTCGGTTTTTTCATCGAGAGACACCGAGTTCAGGGTGATATCCGAAGGAATGGCTGTTTCCAGATCAGTCAGTAATTGTGTCCAGGAAAATCCCACGCGTTCACGAACCTGTTTCACAAAAGTGATTTTTGATGGAATGCTTCGAATGGCCTGGTGCGAAAGGTCAAGCCCGGCCGCCCTGGCTTGGGCGACCAATTGTTGGTTGGCCGTCTCGACACCGCCTGCTTGGTCTTCCAGGACATCAATCTGTTCATGTAATGAGTTTCCCTCCCACCAGAATGAAGCCGTAAGGGCAAGTGCACCGGCGGTGAGAAGGGTGAGCCCGAGTTGGGACAATCGAAGAAAAGGAATACCGGGTGCAGATAAATTCCTATGTACACGTGGGATCATCATACCACCATCAGACTGGCATAGCCTGGCAATGCCGCTTCTTTCTGGTGGCTGCTCACCGCCAGGTGTGTATTTAATAGATGAAAATGTGAGTCAGGGGATAGTGAGGTGACTCGAATCTGAGGCTCATGCCCTCCAATGGCCTTAAGGGTCTCTTGGATGTGGTCGAGAGGCGGCATAAGGCTCTGCCCATAGGTCAGATCAGTTGTCACAAACAGATTGACCGGAGAAGATGCCGTGGCAGATATGGGAAACATCTCGAAATAATATTGCAGTGTGGCCAGGATTTCCTTTTCCACCTTCATGGCAATATACGAAGAATAGGGATTTTCCCCTGTGGCGGATTCTTGAGGTACGTCAGAAGAGAGATCTCCTGATGATGTCGGGCGATGTTCGAGGGGTTCCGTATTGTTCTCCGACTCAGAAACGAGTGAGGGGTCTTGAGGGTGATGGGCCTCCCTTTTGATGGCAAGAGCTTTTGTGCGAATGAAGCGTGGGCTGCCTTCCTGACAGGCTAAAAAGGTAAAACCCCAATGACTCATGAAGAGGAACATGACGACTGGGGGCGCGGAGACCTGAGAAGGGTTTTCAGCCGTGAGGAGGTCCTGGATGTTGGGGCGGTACAGATCAAAGATATCGAGCCCCGACATTCCCACAAAAGTTGGGATCAGATCTGCTTCCAAGCACATATTCTCATATTGTTCAATAATTTCATGACGAATGGCCGTGCTTAACACTCTGACGTGTTCTCCATTGCCTGGGGAAAGGGAATCCCTGACCGAGGTGGGCACGTAGAGGCCAAAATCCAGGCGCGATTGGGATGTATCCAGTTTGAGGTCCTGTTGGAAACGCCAATTCACCAGTGCCGTCTGCTCCGGTTTTTTGGTGGGAAAGGATGCAAAATCAAAGATGCTCGTCCGGGCGCATATGTCCGGGAGACTGAGTGCAATTGAGAGGGGGCGACGATAGGTCTTGACCAGCGCCTTGAGTTGAGTGAGAAACTCATCGGGATTGGCAATGTTGGGTTTCGCCGAAGAGAGGGTAAGGACTCCCGGCGAGAGCGGGAGTTTGGCGATGTGCCGGAGCGACCTCTTTCGCCAATGTTTTTTGATTTCCACCAGGCATAAACCTTCCTCAGACATGGAGAGCGCCACGGTGGGTGCCGAAATGGGGAAAAAATGCATCAGATCTCCTCGATCGGTGTGACTCGATTAATTTCCTTGAGGGTAGTTTCTCCTCGATAGACTTTTTCAAGGGCTGCTTGCCGTAACGTGCTCATCCCCTGAGCCATGGCGGCCGTGCGAATTTCTGAAATGGATTTCTCGTTTAAAATCATTTCCTTGATGGAATCGGTCATATCCAAGAATTCTGTAATGGCCTTTCGGCCTTTGAAGCCTAAGCCGTGACATTCATTGCACCCTTTGCCTTCGTAGAAGGTCAGGTGTTTCACCTCCTCATACTCAATACCGGATTCCTGACACTGCTCAGGGTGAATCTGCACGGGAACGCGGCAGGTTGGGCAAATGGATCGGACCAGACGCTGGGCGAGAATGCAACTCAAGGAAGCCACAAAATTATACGATTCAATGCCCATATTCACAAACCGGCTAATGACATCAAAGGCATTATTCGCATGCACGGTGCTAAAGACTAAATGCCCCGTGAGAGCCGATTGAATGGCAATTTGTGCCGTCTCTAAATCTCGAATTTCTCCAACCATGATTTTATCAGGGTCGTGCCGCAAAATGGATCGAAGTCCTCTGGCAAACGTGAGTCCCTTTTTTTCATTGACTGGAATTTGCACGATCCCCTTTAATTGATATTCCACCGGATCTTCTATCGTAATGATTTTATCTTCGTCGGAATGCACTTCATTGATCGCGGCATACAGGGTTGTGGTTTTTCCGCTTCCCGTCGGTCCGGTGACCAGGACCATGCCATAAGGTCGAATAATGGCTCGGCGGAAACGCCGGAGATCCTCGCCGGTATACCCAAGGGCTTCCAGGCGCAGCCCTTGGACGCCTGCCGATATATGTTGTTTATCCAAAATTCTGATGACCACCGATTCACCGTAGACACTTGGAAGAATGGAAACCCGAAAATCGATGGTTCGTTGATTCAGGAGTAATTTGAACCGGCCATCCTGTGGTGTGCGCCGTTCTGCGATATCCAGTTCGGACATGATTTTGAGCCTGGAAATAAGAGAGGGGTGAATCCCCGTGTCAAAAGGTTCCATGGCTAAATAAAGAACCCCGTCAATCCTGAACTTCACGTCGACCGTGCGCTCGGTGGGCTCAATATGGATGTCACTCGCCTGCTTTTGCAGGGCGGTTAAGATAATCGTATTGACCAGTTTGACTACTGGACTGAGGTCCTTGGTAATCCGTTCAACGGAGAGGACTTCCTCGCCTTTCTCGTCCTCTTTAATCAGGACCGGATCCAATTCGGCTTTAATGCGCGTGAGCACCTGGCTGTTGCCTTCGCTATTGCCCAAGGCTTCAAGAATGGCTGAGTGAGACGATACGACCAATCGCAACTCAAATCCCAATTGGTGCTCTAACTCATCGATCATTCGCAGGTCATGTGGTTTGGCGATCGCGATGGTCAGGCATGGACCTTCTTGTTCTATGGGCACAAATTCATACCGATGCATAAGTTCGACCGGGATGGACTCCATCAGCGATGACGGGATGCGAAATTCCTTGAGGTTATTCCAGGGCAGCCCGTATTGATCAGCCAGGACCTGGCCGATCACCTCTTCGGTGAGGGTGCCTCGTTCTAACAGAATAGCGGCAATGGTCTGATTCGTCGCACGCGCGGTTTCGATCAACGTCTCTTTTTCTCGCTCCAAGATAAGGCACTTTTCCACCAGGAGGTCCTCGAATGCGATGCGTTTGACGGGTGTGGTCATGGTTATTCTCTCGTCGAGGTCACTTGGTGGTTACACGGCCCCTGCCATTTGGAAAATAGGAAGATAGAGGGCAATCACCACGCCTCCTAAAATGACTCCAATGAGAATGATGAACATGGGTTCGATCCAGGTCATGAGTCGGGATAACTGAAAGTCCAATTCCCCTTCATGAAATTCGGCGACCTCAAAGAGCATGGCTTCAAGTGAACCGGTGGTTTCTCCCACTTCAACCATTTCAAGAGTGAGGCGCGGGAGAAAATTCTCTTTTCGTAATGCCACTGAGAGGCTGGTACCTTCACGAACATGAACAATGACCGATTGAAGTGCTTGCGCGAAGACTTTGTTGGGCATGGATTTCGCTGTGACTTGCAAGGCTGATAACAACGGGATTCCTCCTCCAAGAATGGTTGAGAGGGTTCTGGCTAAACGAATCACTTGATTTTTCAAAAACAAGGGACCAAGTATCGGAGCATGGAGAAATAACCAGTGGATTTGCCATTGGCCTTGGGGGGTATTTTTCCACCAATAGATCACCAGGCCCCCAAGTCCCATGAATATCAGAAGTCCCATTAGCCATTGGGTAGCCGAATGCGTCAGATCAATCAAGAGCTGGGTGGCCCAGGGCAATTCCACGCGACTTTCTTGATAGACTTCCGCAAAGGAGGGTAGGACAAAAAATAACAGGCCGATGGTCACCAGGAGACCAAACCCCAATAAGAATATGGGATAAATAGTGGCTTTGACGACTTTTTCCCGAACCCCGATCAGCATTTTTAAATAGGCAATATAACGGCTTAGGACTTCCGGCAGATTGCCTGCCTGTTCTCCGGCTCGCAGTGAGGCTTGGTAGAGTTCCGGAAAGTAGGTTGGGTGATGGGTCATGGCTTCAGAAATGGCCGATCCTCCTCGAATGTGCTCTCGGACCGATTGTAAGGCTTGCTGAAAGCCCCCTTGGGTGTTTCGTTCTGCCAGAAGATCAAAGCACCGCAACATGGGCAATCCGGCTTTGAGCAGGGCTAAAAATTCCTGATTGAAAATCAGGAAATCTCTGAGCGCCAAAGGGCGTTGCCGTTTTTTTCGTGAGACGATCTGCCTGGTGCCAGAGCCTGCCAGGTCAAGAACAAGCAGTCCTTGAGCCTCGAGTTGAGAGCGAAGGCTTTGCGATGTTTCGCCGTCCCCATCGGTTTCAATAATCGTTCCATCCGGACGAGCGGCTTTGTAATGAAACCGGGGCACTAGGGTGACTCAGGTAAATGCGGATTGCCAAGCGAGAGTATATGTTTTGGCTCAGGGGCACTTTCCACACGATTGTCCTGTATGGGAAGGGTTTCATGTTGTACCGGTTCAGCCAGGTCCTCTTGGATGGCAGGAGAAGCCGGTGGCTCACTTGGATGACTCGAAGTGTTTACTGCATTCGGCTGAGATGCCATTGGGGAGGTGACCTGAATTTTGAGTCCGGTCATAATCACGTCAGAATTGAGTTCATTCCATTCGCGTAATTGGGCAACGGAGACTTGATACATTTCCGAGAGTTTCCAGAGGGAGTCGCCACTTTGAATGACGATCCGTCCTTGGGAATCTGGCATGCGTCTATCTCCGGAAGTGGTCGGTGGGTTGGGCACTGGGAGTTTCGTTTTCAGGGGTTCTCCCTTACCTGAGGGTCTGTGCATTTCCTGTTTGATTAGAGTTATATCAGTTGAAAGCTGTTTCATGCTCGTCATTATCTGGTGAAAAGATTGGTTGAGGGTTTGAATATCTGACACGAGTTGCGTGGTGTCCGGCATACTGGCAACCTGGCCCTCAAGTTCCAGGTTGAGTTTTCGCAGTTGGTCCCGCTCGGCCTGAGAGTCCAAAAGTTCTCCCCGAATTTGTTGTAGTTGAACCCCTTGATCCTGTTCTCGATGCTGAATGGATTGAGACCGTCCCC
>JBATLR010000330.1:0-1708 GCA_049289415.1 Nitrospirales bacterium | reverse complement strand
TGTCCACTGTTATGAGGCCGGGGAGCGATCTCATTGATCAACAAAGTATCGTCCTGGAGAAGAAACAATTCCACCGCCATGACTCCGCAGTAGTCAAGCGCTTCTGAGAGGGAAACGGCAAGCTCCTCCGCCCGTAAACGGATCGTGTTCGCCACCCGGGCCGGCACGCGTGTGGTATGGAGGATGTTCTGCCGATGGGCATTCTCAGCCAGGGGATAGAGTTGAATATCTCCACGAAGACTGCGGGCCAGCACGACCGATAGTTCCATCTTGAAGGGCGCGACGACATGGCCAAAGAACAGTCCTCTGAAACCGTCAAAGCCACGGTCATTGACTACATGGAAATGTTTTATAATAGTCACCGGTTCTACTCCACGTTGGGCTATCTCAGGCCGAATGCTTTTGAGGCGCAGGCCCAAGGCCTGACACCATAACCTGTTGGGGGCATGAGGGGGACCTAATGCCCGACGAGGAGATCGTTCGATAAAGGGGGATTATGGAAGCCGATATTCAAAAGGAGACGGGGAAAACACTGAGACCGAGAAATTATTCACGCGCTTTTCTTTCTGTCCTTTTTTACTGAACCACTTCAATGGCGATGACGTGAAGGGACAATGACCATGGGCGCCACCGTACAACTCCCTAACCGTGAGCGCGCCGCGATATTACCCATTCGCTCACTTGCAAACCAGGCTTTCTCGCGCGCCGCCGGCGCACCCCTGATCGAAGGCAACACCATCCGACTGCTCCAAGACGCGTCCGAGAATTACCCGGCGTGGCTCGATGCCATCCGCGGGGCGAAACGGTACATTCACTTCGAAAACTACATCATTCGCGAAGATGATGCGGGTCGAATGTTTGCCGACGTGCTCGTTGGTAAAGCGCAGGAAGGCGTGCGCGTGCGTCTCATTTACGACTGGATGGGCGGATTCGGTCGAGCGTCGCGTGCTTTTTGGAACCGTTTGCGCGCGGGCGGGGTGGAAGTGCGTTGCTATAACCCGCCTCGCTGGGACTCACCTTTTGGCTGGCTCAGCCGTGACCATCGCAAGACGATCTCGGTGGATGGCGAGGTGGGTTTTGTCACCGGCTTGTGCGTGGGGCAAATGTGGGTCGGTGTGCCTGAAAAGAAGATTGAACCGTGGCGCGATACCGGCGTGGAACTGCGCGGACCGTCGGTGGCTGTCATTGAGCAGGCGTTCGCAGATGTCTGGGCGATGATGGGAGAGCCGATTCCTGAGCACGACCTGTTCAAACCAGATGTGCACGCGCAGAAAGGCGAAACGGCCCTTCGCGTTGTGGCGAGCGTGCCGGCGACGGCGGGGATGTTTCGCGTCGATCTCCTTATGGCGGCTCTTGTGAGGAAACGCCTCTGGTTGGTCGATGCGTATTACGCCGGGACGACCTCCTATGTGCAAGCGTTGCGTGCGGCAGCAAGCGACGGCGTTGACGTGCGCCTGCTTGTGCCGAACGCAACCGACATTCCGCTCCTTAGGCTCTTGTCTAGAGCGGGTTATCGTCCTTTGTTGGAAGCGGGTGTGCGAGTCTTCGAGTGGAACGGAACGATGCTGCACGCGAAGACGGCCGTCGCGGATGGACATTGGGCGCGCGTCGGTTCGACGAATCTCAACATCGCCAGTTGGCTAGGCAATTGCGAGATGGATGTCATCATTGAAGACGAACCTTTCGCGTGCTTGATGGAGCAGACGTA
>JBATLR010000329.1:0-37080 GCA_049289415.1 Nitrospirales bacterium | reverse complement strand
ATTACATATTTGCTGAACAGGGTCTGAAAGCAACCCTGTGCTGATACTTTACTCCCAAATCAACCTCATACCGCTCAGGAGACACCTATGCCACCAAGTCAACAACTCAAGCTGAACGTCTGTGACTGTAGTCGTATTCATCTCACCTATGGGTCGATCACCCTTCATTTTGAAAAAGAAGAGTTTCTCGCCTATGCAATGCAATTGACCAGAATGGCAGCTCACGTATCAAACACGGCTGGGCTTCGAAAAGCACAAGGGCTCGCCGACGCAAAATCCACGACTTGTCATTGAGGAAAACATTTGTCATCCATCAAGTAGGTTCAAGGAAAACGTACTTGATGACCCTTAATCTAGTGAAGAAATTCAAAGAACATCTCATGAAACGAGATTCATTGATTATCGAAGGGGAAAAGCCCGTGTTCATTAGTTTGTCGGTATCCTTGGGATTCGTTTTTCTCAGCATCATTGGCCTTTGGGCATTGCCCGGAATCATGCTGCTCATAAGCCAATAGGATCATTTGGAATGAATTAAGGAATGGGAAAAAGTTGGCTGCAGGCTTTTTGAATTAATTTGACCGGTTTTGGTTGCCAAAGCCAAATCATGGCTAATAGACAAACGGAATGTCCGATTCATGCCATGCTTTGCGATCCCCTTCCCAATGATTTCATGGCCCTGGCCCATGATCATACGAAAAATGGTATTCCTGATAATTTTTTTCCTGCACCTTATTACGTGGTCGTAAGGGGAAGGACAAGGAATCGCGAAAATTGAACGCCAACCCAGCATGGATGAGCAATGGGTTTTCATTGTAGGGGTATGACCAGGATCAAGACGTCTCCTTTGCCTAGCCGAATCCTGCGTTGGTTGGTAGTCCTCTTATACAAACAGACTAATGGATGGCTCAAAAGGTGTGTCCCACTAATATGCAAGTATTGCAACATCTCAATTCGACAGCTCGAAAGCCTGCTCTTGGCTTTTTCCCATTGGCAGTTCCAGACAACATCACAAGCCATGCTCTTACTCAAAAGACCCAAAAAAAGAGGAAGTTTTTCATGCAATCAGGGTCTTCGCCACCCAATGAATAAACCTTCTGAGAACCCGGGGGCCTTTCCCCGGCCCACCCACGGATCTTAGGCAAGGATTTTATGAAACTATTTGCTCGATATCCGGAAGGGTCTTATTTGCTTAACTTCAGTCCCTCTCCATCCTCAAGATGGAGCGAAAAGGACTTAACCAGCCATTCCAGGCATCCGGTCATCATACTACGAGGGGTTTAATATGGGAGAGCGCAATGATAATTGGATATTTGCCAGCCCACTGATAATGAAACCTCTGCATAGAAGGCCATCACTCCGTATCTCAGTTCATGGAATGCAGGAATAGTTCCCTCAAGAAAATCAGCTTTTTGATTCCTTAATCATGAAATCGGAGGCCTAACGTTAAAGAAGGGCGCCTAACCTTTACCTGCTTCCTTATTTGGACAAGGGAAAAATGACCTGTCAAAAGATGGAATATGCCGCAAGCAGAAAGCAAGCAAGGTCTCGCACAGAAGGATACCGTAACCCGACTATTATATTTGCGAATATGGAGGTAAAAAATACCGACGGGTATATGATGACTGGTTGAATGGAGAACCATAACTACTACAACTTTTTTTACAAACCTGTCTGCCAGAGGAGGTCTTATTCATAGATCTCCTATAAATCAGCGCCGCATCCAATAGCGCGATTTCCTATATTCATTCGGCTATTCATTCATTCCATAAAGAACAAGGCGAAATCTCTAGTCCACCATGTCTTACTCCTGCTCCTTCAATTTTCCCCTCCCTTGTTTCCTCCCTGAAATTCATTTTCTCAAATGAATAGCAACGAAATTGACAAGTCTTTTTCTTTTTAGCTATCATTAATGAAAATGATAATAGGTATCAAAATCATAAAAATTAACAAGAATAATTTGGTCATTCCAACCAAATGCTCACAAATAAATGTCCGGACACAACGTTGCCAATGCCTGACTTGTTCGGACCTAGAAGGTCTTTACTGATTACTAAGGAGGAAACAGCATGAAGATCGGAACACGCGCACCAATGTGGAAAACCCCATGCTTGATAAATGGCAAATGGCAGTATCTTCCCCTAACGGCGTTGGAAGGAACACAATTTGTGCTCTGCTGCTTACCCGCCTTTACTGAAACCGATGCATGGTTGCTTGACCAACAGGTCAACCGGTTTCATGCAGGAGGAATCGTGCTCGCGGCCTTAGTACCGGACAAGGCCTTTCTTGAGAATTCCTGGTGTCGTCATCCTCAGCACTTTAGCCTTCCATTTCTGATTGATCCTCTCAATCGTTTGGGAGGTACCTTACACCTCGCAGCCTCCTTACCGCCCCATCGATGTGAAACATTATTTTTTGACCATCGCTGCTGCCTACAATTTCGCCTATTCCATGACCTCAACCTCCGAGGTATCACCACAGTGCTGGAGGTAGCAGAAAGTGATTTCTGCCGGAAATCCGCTCAAGCTGGTCTTAAGTCCAGGCTTCCCTTCGACCATTTCCCGGCTCACTGTTCGCCACTTGAGGCTCCAACGGGCTGAAAGTCCTTCCCCATCAATGGAATTCTGTAGCAACCCTTGAAGGAGAAACTTTATGATGCTTACGCCAGCCTCTGCGTTATCCCCCGCTTCAAAAACCCCATTTCTTTCCATTCACCAATGGCTGTATCTCTTCTTGTGTCTAATGGTGGGAATGTATGCTGGTTTTGGCCATACAACCTCTCAGTGGACCGATGCCCTTCCAGACATGGTTGTCGGGGGCTTCACAGGCTTATCAGTCGGCTTCCTGGCTCTGTGGTTAGAACGTCATCTGACGGCCTGCCACTGCTCTACCTTGATTGGTGGTAGTCTTGGCCTCATCGTTGCCCTGGCGGGGATCGGTTTTGTATTGATCATCGGAATGGGGACAGGGCTGCTCGAGATATCTTCTCTTACCCCGTGGATCAGGCTGCCCGTCTTTCTTCTCTGTCCCTATCTCGGACTGATGGTCGGCATTCACATCTCCAACATACTGTCGCTGCCCCCAAAAACCGAACTACCAAAAGATTCCCCTCCTCACGCCTCGCTAACCCCATCGAACACCGTTCAAAAATTGCTGGATTCTAGCGCCATAATCGATGGGCGAATACTACCTCTCTGCACCACAGGTTTTTTGGAAGGTCCTTTCCTGGTTCCCAAAAGTATTCTGAATGAACTCCAAACATTAGCCGACTCCGCTCATCCCGCTAAACGAATTAAGGGGAAGCGTGGCTTGGATATCTTATCCCAACTGCAGCAACTGCCAAATATGGACGTGATGATCATCGAGGATTGGGAACCGGACATATCAGCGGTGGACCATCAACTCATCGCCATAGCCAAAAACCGTGAAGCCAAGATCGTGACCAACGATTGGAATCTGGCAAAAGTCGCATCAGTTCAAGGCGTGCTCTCCCTCAACGTAAACGAACTAACCTACCAATTACGCCCTTTAGTCTTGCCTGGCGAAATCATTCGCGTCTTCATTCACAAAGAGGGTCAGGGGCAAGAGCAGGGGATTGCCCATCTAGATGATGGCACGATGGTCGTCGTCGACCACGGTGCCCCTTTAGTCGGTCAAGCGGTTGAGGTGGTGGTGACCCGGTTCATGCAAACCAACACGGGGCGGATGATTTTTTCAACTCCCCAGTCCAAAACCTCTCCATTGTTTGTCAATCTCCAACCACTTCTCAAAAATTCAGAGATGGTTTCGGGATCTCTCGCAGCTTCGTGGAAGATCATGGATAAGGATGGATAAGGAAGGACAGATGGCACTACCACCCAAACACGTTTTTATGACACGACATCAATATTTATTGACCTGGAGATCACCACTGACCGAACTGTCAGTCTATCCCGGAGAGGGCTCTTCCCCTCTTCAAGCTAGTGGGGGGCCCATCCGCACTCCTGGGTCCCCTGCTTTCTTTGATGCTGGCTTTCGACACGAATCACCTTAAGAAAGGAATCAACCATGTCATTCCAACGTTGTCCTCAATGCCAGAACAGTACACTTGCGCCAACCGGAGCCTTTTGGTGCTGTACGAATTGCGGATCTGCAATTACTTCCCAGGCCCTAGCCGCCATAAGGGAATCAGTCAAAACCAGAGGCCATCGGCACAGCCACCTCATCCATGCAATCCCCTAATGCTCTACTGAAGAAATAGGTTATTCTTCAGGGAGGGTGAGTTCATCGCATCCAGTGAGCCTTGGCAGACACGTGGCACCCATACAGAATTGGCCAATACTGGACACGACCAGTCTCATCTTTTGCCCATGTTGCCACGAAAGCGCTCGTGGAAAACCAACCAATCAGGATCAAAGCCAAACTTCCATCGTCTGATTGATATCTTGAATGAGAAGCATTCTTTTCCCAGAATGACCTATCTGTTATGCTAGTGACAATGAGTGATTTCCTCACACACTACTTCCCCAGTCAAGAAATACTTTTGGCATTGATCCTCCTTTCCATTGGCTGCACAACTCAGCTGTATTGGGCTAAATCAGATGCCCAGCCAGGTGAATTTGAGGAGGATGCCAGGCAATGCCGCCAATCATTAATTTCCAACCCTGACGATAAGGGAATTTCCGAAACCCTCTCCCGTGTATTTAAACTTTCTGAAGATGCCGTAGGACAATGCTTAATGGCCAAAGGCTGGTTTTTGGCTGAAAAACCCTAATCCAAATGCCCTCTTCGAATACTCCCTAGGCCAGCAAATGGTGCGTATACGCAGGATCGCCCTAAATTATTCATCAAGAAATTGATCAACTTCGGCATGAAGAGTTTGTTGAATTTCCTCACAGTCCTTACCGGACAGAATTTTTTCTCCCTGAGAATTGGTCACATAAAAGACATCGGCCACCTGATCCAACCTGGTCCCGATTCTGGCCATATGAATTGACAGACCCAATTGAACCAGCGTTTTGGCGATCACAAAGAGCAACCCTTGCTTGTCATCGGCAAAGACGTCAATCACCGTAAAGGCATCTGAGACCCCATGATCAATATGGACTTCCGTGGGATGCCGGCCAGTAGGAAAGGGACGACCAAAGGCCATGCGCCGTCGTCGTTCAACCATTTGGTGAACTGATTGCCTTCCCTCCACGACCTCTTGAATTTCCTTTGCCACCTCCTCTAGGCGCCCGGCAGATGGCGGCCCTTCATAGTCTGAATCATGTACCGAGAACACATCCCACACCGTGCCATCCTTCAGTGTCATAATTTGCGCTTCCAATACCTGCAAACCCATGGCGGCTAACACTCCGGCCACTTGCATGAAAATACCTGGTTTGGTCTGTTCACGGGTGATCAGCACATACTCCGAAACACCTGAAGCCTGATTGAATCTGGCTTCCACATGAGTCGGCTTGACTGATAGAGAACGAATGGCTAAGAGATACGCCGCCATTTGGTCAACCGGTGTCGACTGAACGTACCGGCTGGGAAGTTGTTGAAGTTTGGCATTCACCCATTCCGACCAGTCGGGTTCAGGAGAATGTTCCTCGCTTCGATCAGCCCTTAAAATCCTGATAAGTTTGTCTCGAGCGTCGGGCGGAAGATTCTTACTCCCATCACCCGAATTCGATGAACCTGAATCCCCGGCAAGCTCGGCGTAGGTCAAAGAATACAGTTCCCCTAATAAGGACTCTTTCCATTTCGTCATCACCTCAGGCCCCACCGCTGATATATCTGCAATAGTCAAAATAAACAGCTTTTGAAGCATACCGACAGTTTTTACCAATCGGGCAAATGTGACAATGGTTTTAGGATCGTTGAGATCTCGGCGAAAAGCCGTATGAGACATCTGCAAGTGATGGCGAACCAGGAAAGCAAGAGTCTGCCGTTCCTTCTCAGACAAATCCAACCGATCAGCTGTCAAATGGGCAATCTCCTGACCGACTTCACTATGATCCCCAGGACGCCCTTTGCCTAAATCATGTAACAAAAGCGCCAGATGCAAAATGTCTTTATCAGCAATGTTTCGGTAAACCTCTCCTATGATCCCTTGATGATTGTGAAGCCGTTCCGCTTCCCTCACTGCGAGCAGACTGTGTTCATCGACCGTGTATTTATGATATTGATTGAACTGCATGAGGCCACGTACTCGGGAGAAAGCCGGCACGAGCTTTTCCAATAGACTAGCCTGATGCATGGCCTCAAGAATTTGAGCTATTCGACCAGGGCTTGACAGAATATGTCGAAAAAGCCCACTCACCGGCTTGGTATGAAACCGCTCATTGGGTAACGTTCCCATGTGCTGAGACAATTCATTGAGAATACGCGAATCGATGGGGACTGCTTGACGAAGAGAGGTCACAAATAACCTCAGGAGCAACATGGGGCTCTCCATCACCTCAAGGAGTTTATCCGTCTGAATTGTCAGCCGATTTTCCAGAATACGGAAGTGCCCGTCAATTAATGGGGGAGGCCACCATTGGCGAATCCGGTCCAACCAGGATTCCTCCCTGGCTTGATCTAGAAACCGCCGCCCACGGTCGAACAACCCGGTCGTATGACGGAAATACACTTGCATAAATTGCTCGACGGCCAATAAATGAGGATGATCCACAAATCCCCAAAGTGCCGAGAGCCGAACCTGATCGTCAAAGGTGAGGATATCTTGAGCCCGTCCCGCTTCAAAATGTAAAAAACACCGAACTCGCCAAAGAAATTCCTGTGCTTCCTGCAGAACCTGATAATCCTGAATTGCGATTATCCCCCGATTCGAGAGCTCTTGAATCGTCCCCGCTCCATATCGAGCCTGGCCAACCCATTGCAGCAAATGCAGGTCACGAAGCCCCCCCTTACTTTTTTTAATATTCGGTTCCAGCATAAAGACCGTCTCACCAAATTTGGCATACTCTCTCTCACGCTCTTGAATTTTATCCAGAACAAACCGTTGCGCCCGTTTCTTGATGATCCGACGTTCGAATTTTCGTTGAAATTCCTGAAACACTGAAGCACTGCCGATAAGAAATCGTGATTCCATCAGTGAGGTACAGGCAGCCAGATCGGCCTCTGCAATCGTCAGACATTCTGCGAGGGACCGCACACTATGCCCAACTTGAAACCCAAGATCCCAAAGCCGGTGAAAGACTCCGGTAGAGAGTGCCTCAGCGACTTCCCTTTGATTGCCCTGAGTGAGAATCATCACATCAATGTCGGAATAGGGAGCTAACTCACGACGCCCATACCCCCCCATGGCCACTAAACAACACTGCTGCCATCCAGCTCGCACACCTGTATTGCCTTGCTGAATGACCTCCCGAAACCGCGCGATCAGTAAAGCATCCATGAAATCCGAAAAAGCCTGGGTGATCTCACTGCCGGTCGCCCCTTCCATTAAGCGTTGTCGAAGAACCTCGCGCTGGGACTGGAGAACATGAAGCCCCGGAGAGGCTTCCTTGTGCCCCGTCAGACCGTTAGGGGGCAAAGACATCCCTTCACTCATCCAGGGCAACTCCCGTCAACACTCACCATGTCACACATTCAGATTAAGCTCCCGGAAAATATCGGTTCGTAATCGGCATGCGCCGATCCTTTCCTAACGCCCTCGAGGTAATTTTAATGCCCACTGGCGCTTGTCGACGCTTATATTCGCTCCGATCCACCATCCCCATGACAGTTCGCACAATATGAGAATCATAGCCCATCTTCACAATTGTACCCACTGACTCATTGTCCTCAACATAGGCTTGTAGAATGGCATCTAAGACCGGATAAGGAGGGAGGGTATCCTGATCCGTCTGATCAGGCCTCAACTCAGCGGAAGGAGCACGCACCTGAATTCTTTCAGGAATAATCACTCGATCAAAATCAGAACCCCTATACTCACTTCGCCATCGAGAAAGCTGATACACCTTCGTTTTGGGAATATCTTTGATAACGGCAAACCCACCAGCCATATCGCCGTACAGCGTGGCATAGCCCACACTCATTTCACTTTTATTTCCCGTGGTCAGGACTAAATGCCCGAACTTATTGGAAAGAGCCATCAGCAGTGTTCCTCGGATGCGAGCTTGCAGATTTTCTTCCGTCGTATCAGCTTCAGAACCCTGAAAGGACTTGCCCAACACCCCAAGTAAAACCTTGAACGCCCTCGTTATCGAAAGGTGCCGCATCTCGATTCCCAATTCTTTTCCCAGCTGACGGGAATCCTCACGACTTTCCTTAGACGTATAGGGGGAAGGCATCATTACACCCATCACATTCGACGCACCTAGGGCATCTCGGGCAATCAATGCAGTCAAAGCCGAATCAATCCCTCCGCTGATACCGACAAGAACTTTCGAGAAGGCATTCTTCCTCACATAATCTTGCACTCCTAGCACGAGTGCCCGGTATATCTCCTCTAACTCACCGATTACCGGTGTAAGCCTTCTGACACCTGGAGCGCCGGACTTTGGCCACGTCGGCGTCCACCCCATGCGGACCATCGGGACCCGAACATCTTCGCCATCAACTTCAGAGGCTTTTCCAGGCACCTTTGATTTCCCCTTTCGTGTCAAAGGAATCTGAAGGTCGGTCAGCAGGAGATCTTCTTCAAAGGCTTTTGCTCGCGCAAGGACCACACCGTTGGAATCCATGACGAGACTATTCCCATCAAAAACCAATTCATCCTGTCCTCCGACCATATTGGTATAACTGACCATGACATTGTTAGCTTTCGCCCGATTGGCTAACATACGTTCACGATTGTGGGTTTTTCCGACGTGATAAGGGGAGGCATTAATGTTTAGAACCAGGTGAGCGCCCCCATATGCTGCCTGCCGGCTGGTCGGACCATCAGCAAACCATATGTCTTCACAAATATTGATGCCAATTCGTAACGGGCCCAGGCAGTAGACCGGACTGGTTCTTCCCGGTTGAAAATACCGTTCTTCGTCAAACACCCCATAGTTGGGAAGCTTGCATTTGGCATACGATCTTTTTACCTGACCATTGACCAGGACCCACGCCGCATTAAAAGGCTTCCTTCGATCCTGCCCGGGCTCCCGGAGGAGATGTTGAGCCGAACGATCAGATTCAATCACGCTTCCCACTACCGCCATAATCCCCGTCGTGACTTTGGTAATACGGTCCCGCATCCGACTTATATCGAATAGAAACTTCGGCATGAGGAGCAGATCTTCTGGAGGATACCCACACACGGCCAACTCCGGAAAAACAACCACATCGGCTTTGGCTTTCCTCGCCTCTCGAATCCATCCGCAAATGGTGCGGGTATTCCTCTCAATATCCCCAACCACCGCATTCATCTGCACCATCGCTAATCGAATCATCATGATAAAAAAAACGTCCTCTGTTCCATCGGAACCGAGGACGCCATTGTCCTTTGCGCTAACATATACGGGAAGACGTCGTTGTCGACCCTCAAGGTATTATACAAGCAATGAAGAATCCGTTCAAAGAATCTCTCCTCAAATTGCTATTCCAATGATAAATCGTCCTAGGGATGCTTATTGAGTCGCCCGTTGAAGTTCCTCCGCGAGAATAATCGCATCGGCAATTTCCCTCATGGATTTTCGAAGATTCATGCTTTGTCGCTGCATAAGGCGAAATGCTTCAGGCTCTGACAATCCCCTAGAGGCCATTAAAAACCCTTTAGCACGCTCTACCAATTTTCGCACTTCCAGAGCCTCCTGCATCTCAAACGACTTTTCCATAAGCCGAGTGTGCTCAATGGCGACGGCAGATTGATTCGCAATGGCTTGAAGCGTGGTAACCTCTTCGTCCGAAAACGCATGATAACTGGAAGTATATACATTAATAACCCCAATCGGATTTTCCTTCATGAGCATGGGAATGGACAATAAAGAATGCAAACCTTCCTGTTTCGCCAAATCCCGATAAAAATACCCATCTTCTGCCTTCACATCCGAGACATACACCGGATGTTGGTCCTGCACCGCCCGGCCGCTCATGCTCTGCCCGACCTTCAACGGTGGCTTCCGCCGATACGCATCACTCAGGCTTTGAGTGGCTGCAATTCGAAGTTCCCCCGAAGCCTGGTCGACCAGCATGATCGAGCAAATTTTTGAATTCATCAGTTGAGCCGTCATGGTGACAATTAATTGCAACACATCCTCTATCAGTCGATTAGAAGCCACCGTTTCCGATACTTGGGAAAGGGTTTCAAGTCGACGCGCTTTTTGCCGCATGTCATCGTATAATCTGGCATTGGCAATGGCGCCGCCGACTTGATTGGCAATGGTCAGTAAGAGCGCTAGCGTTTCTTCAGCATACCGCTTTGACCGCTTATGCTGAACATTGATGACACCGACCATTTTCCCCTTACTCGTAATGGGAACTGACACAAACGCCTGATACCGGTCTTCCGGCAGACGATGAAAAAACTTAAATCTGGCGTCATCACTTGCATTACGAGGAATCACCACGGGAATTTTTTCTCGTGCCACCCACCCGGTAATTCCTTCTCCCAGACCGATGGATATCCGCCCGATAAGACGGGGATGCGGATTTTTCGATGCACGCAAAATTAGCTCGTCTGTTGTTTCAGAGATCAAATACAACAGACAGGCATCCCCCTTCGTCACTTCCACAACCACTTCCACGATTTGCTTTAATACCGTTTCCAGCTCCAAAGAACTACTAATGGATTCGCTGATTCGGTGAAGAATCTGCACCTCACGGGTCCGCTCCCGAACAAGGTGCCTGAGATCTTCTATAGTCGAAGGACGGATCGCAGCCATGTTATTTTTTCTTGGATAGACGTGGACGGCTCACTGCCTGTGAAACAGGCTCCAATCGTTTCCCACGAGTGGACTGACTGGCAGTAAACCATTGGCGAATACGTTGTCGAACCAGGGGAACGACCTTGACCTTCCCGATTGTGGTAGGTAACACGCAATTGATTTGACCCTTTACGACCTTTTTGTCGTATTGCATGGCCCCCCAGAGATCCATAAACGTCATGGAAGGCATGGCAATGGGCAACCCAACATCCTGAATCAAGTCGCGTTGCCGCTCAACCAGCTCCTTCGTACACAACCCTAAAAAATGTGCCATTGCAGCTTCCTGGACCATGCCAATTCCCACCGCTTCTCCATGAATCCATGTTCTATAACGACCCCAGGTTTCCAATGCATGGCCTACGGTGTGGCCATAATTCAAAATGCGTCTGCGTCCCGATTCCCGTTCATCTCCACCCACGACTTCAGCTTTAATTTCACAACACCGCCGAATGACGATGGGGATGACATCCTCTGCTTGTTCTCGTAAGTCATCAACGTGTTGTTCTAAATATTCAAAAAACTTCGGATCCGCAATCATGCCGTACTTAATCACCTCCGCTAACCCTGCTACCCATTCACGTTTTGGAAGAGATTGCAATGTCCGCGGATCAATAACCACGACCCGTGGCTGATAAAACGTCCCGATCAAATTTTTCCCTATTGGATGGTTAACCCCTGTTTTTCCACCCACGCTTGAATCTACTTGAGCCACCAATGTCGTCGGCACTTGGACAAATGAAACACCGCGCAGATAAACAGAGGCCGCAAACCCCGCCACATCTCCCACGACCCCTCCACCTAACGCTAACACCACTTCCTGGCGTTCAAGTCGTTGCGTGACCAGTTCATCCAGTATTTTTGACAACCAATACATGGATTTGGCCTTTTCTCCATCAGGTATCACCACAAGAAATGGAGAAAATCCACACCGCTTTAGGGCACGGAGAACTACCCGGCCATAGAGTTCATTGACGACTGGATTGGTCACGATGGCAACTCGCCCTGACAATCCAACATCCTGAAGCACTCGGCCTATTTGAGGCAGAACATGAGGTTGAATTAGGACTTGATAACTCCGATCTCCCAAAGAAACCGGAACGTGGTTCGAGAATTCAGAGGTCTTCATCTAGGGGAAGTCCCCACAAAGCAGTTTTATACCAAGAAACGATAGAAACCTGCCACGAGAGGAGCTCAGGACAAGAGGATTAAAACGTGCGGACATACTCTTGATAAGCCTCAAAGTTTCTTTTCATTTCATCCAACGTATCTCCACCAAACTTTTCAATCAGGGCATTGGCCATTTCATAAGCAATCACCGCTTCGCCCACGACGCCCGCAGCCGGAACAGTGCAAATATCTGAACGCTCTACCGTGGCCTCAAACGGTTCTTTTGTTTCGATGTCCACGCTGTCTTTGGGAGTATAGAGAGTCGCGATGGGTTTCATGGCCACTCGCAGAACGATCGGTTGCCCATTCGTAATGCCGCCTTCCAACCCACCGGCATTGTTCGATTTTCTGGTAAATTGACCTGTGGCTTTGTCGAAATAAATGTCGTCATGCACCTCAGATCCAAAACGGCGGGCCGACTCAAATCCCATACCAATTTCTACTCCCTTCATCGCTTGAATACTCATCGCAGCAAACGCCAAGCGAGCACTTAGGCGCCGATCCCATTGAGCATAGGTTCCCAGCCCGATCGGGACGTTCGTGACCACAACCTCAAAAATGCCGCCTAAGGAATCTCCTTTATGCTTGGCTGCCCGAATCTGTTCAACCATTTTTTTTGCGGTCTCAGGGTCATGACA
Source organism: Nitrospirales bacterium (assembly GCA_049289415.1). Lineage (GTDB taxonomy): Bacteria > Nitrospirota > Nitrospiria > Nitrospirales > UBA8639 > Nitrospira_E. The sequence continues at coordinate 24,449 of JBATLR010000329.1, read as the reverse complement.
TCGCACCTCAGATTGTTCTGCATGTTCATACGCCATCAACGGATCATTCGGACTGGGAGCTGCGACCCCTCCAATGTCCATCGTATAACTGACCACTCGCATGTCAAACTCGGCCAGCAACGATTTCGCCACCCCACCAATGGCAACCCTAATCGCTGTTTCCCTGGCACTGGCCTTTTCTAGCACATTACGGATATCGCTATGACCATATTTGATGGCTCCAACCAAATCTGCATGGCCCGGCCGTGGACGAGTCACCACTCGTTCAGTGGAAGGGGGACCAGGTTCGGACGCCATGATGTCTTTCCAATTTTCCCAATCTTTATTCCAGATCAAGAGTCCTAGCGGATTTCCCAAAGTTTTCCCTTTTCGAACTCCACAAATAAATTCAATCCGGTCCTTTTCAATTCGCATCCGACCGCCACGCCCGTATCCGCCCTGTCGGCGAATCAAATCCACATTAATCCCTTCGGCCGTGACCGGCAATCCAGACGGAACCCCTTCTACCACAGCCATTAGACCTCTTCCATGAGATTCCCCCGCATTTAAATATCGCAACATGGCATTCCTTTTTGGCTCATTAAATACTCATGCCGGTAGCATGTTCCCTCTTAAGATGTTCCCACCCTTACTGACCAGAACGGTCTACCCAAGCCTGTACCTGCAGCCTTGGGATACGGATAATGATCAATCACCAGCTCCCATTGCGGAACGGGTCAAAGAGTCCCCCGCCGGACTGTTAGAGTACAGATTATGAAGGTTTTTTCAGGCTTTCTCAACCAGAATATTCATAATGATTATTGGATGGTGGGAAAGGAAAGAATGAAGGTTCTTGGCGAGGAAGCCCCCTTCAATGAGGCGGCTGAGGAGAGGTACTCAAGGAGCACCTCCTTCTCACTGATAGTCTTAATCGTCCATCCGGATCGAGCGAGTTCAGATCCCGTTTGGACCATAACTCGCTTGGATGGAGATAATTGAATGATCGCCTGTTGTCCATCTCGGCCATGAATCACGCCAAGAAGTCTCCAATCCGGGTTATCCAGCAAGGGAACAATTTTCGATTCCTTATCTGATGGCGTCGTAACTTTAGGAGTTGATGGACGCGGCTGAGGTATCCGCTTGAAAGGGTCTCGACGACCCCGGTCATTTCGTCGGGAATTGTCCTCAACGAGACTGGGTCTAACTAGCCTGTTTTGGTAAGAAGTCGATGAGGAGGTGCCTTCCGCAGCCACCACTCCCATTACCCCCCCCAAATTAAGCACAATCCAAATACAGATCGAGTAGCACACGAACCCTCTCAGGTAAGCAGACGTTGTGGAGCCCCTGCTTCGAATGTCTATGACTTCAGGATCTCGCAATCCCGCCTGACATTGATCGGTTCGATTATGTTTTAAGCAGATGCTGAACATGTTCAATCCCTAAGGGAGTTAACCCGTGCATCACCAGATTTGTGCTGACGAGAGGTGAATGTTCGTTGTCTGGCTTTCCGGCCAGGGTAATGGAAGGGATACGTTCAACCCATGCAAGCTGCCGCAAGTCATCCAAAAATTGAACGGTCCCCTGAAAATTCCCTTCTACTCTGAGAACAATGGGTATCGAAAATTCAGAATGCTGAAGCTCGGGCAAAGGAGGTTCAGGTTTCCACACCCGAACGATCACATTCCTTCGCTTCGCAATTTCGATGACATCCCTTCGAAAGATTTTTGATTCTATATTTTCAGGAAATTGTTGAATTCGAGTGGCTAAATTATCACGCAAGCTGTTGACTTCCTTCTCTATGGTCTTCAATAATCCTGTTTTTTGGGTGAGCTCTCGACTCTCCTGATCTAGGCGAGAAACTTCCTCTTGCAACTGCTTAATCGAGTCATTCATCGTATCCCACATCATGAAGTGAATACCCAAAAGACAGACAAGCATCACTCCACCCAGAAAACTGAATCGACACCAAAGAGATAATGACTTCCACTGTGCCATCATGTAGTCACCTGTTGATCCCATACAAAACGAATCAAAAATGAAAAGACGTCTGATTCTCCTCCTGGGTGATCAAGAATTTCCACTACAGGTAAACTCACAATAATTCCATCATTCTCCAACCCCTCCATAAATTTACCAATATCTTCTAGTGCCAATGATTGTCCCCGCAATTCCACCACCCGTGATTCAAGTTGTACCCGCTCCAACCAGATATCAAGCTTTTCAACATTTCGACTGACTCCATCCAGCATTTTGACCGGCCAAGCCTTTTCTCTCTCCTGATCACTGAGCTGCTCAATGGAGGTCATAAGGAGGACTTTTTGTTCATGAAAACGCTGCAATTTATCGAGGCTTTCCTTTATCTGAACCAGATCCTGTATTTTGACTATCTTTTCCTGAACCAATGCATCAACCTGTTCTTGCAAAGATTGCGTCCACCAACAACTCGCCACTCCAAATCCCATGAATACCACCACACCCACGAGCCAACAAAACAGCCTTGAATACTCATGTGGATTAACTGGCCGCTGAAGTGAACGAGCTAAATTAATTTCAATCATGAGGGATTGCCCCACGCAATGCCGCTCCAACCGCAACACCAAATAACGGCAAAGCTTTCTGAAAGCGAGAATCCTGTTGCATCTCCTGAGGGACTTTGATTTTTTTAAACGGGTTAACCCTGGTCACAGAGACGTCCAATGAATCAGCGAGTCTCGATTGAAGTCCCTCCAGCATCGAATAGCCCCCTGACAGGAACACGCCTTGCACCCTTCCCGTGTCAGTTCCTTCTGAAGCATGCTTGATAGTTTCGGCGACCTGCTTAATTGTTTCGTTGAAAAATTGTTCAAGAAGTAGAGTTTCCGAGGCGCCTAACTTAAAGCCATCACCCGCCGATGCTAAAGCCGTTTGCACCCCGTCAAGCAAGTCTCCATACCACTCGACCTCGTAGGATACTTGATGCATATGCACCAGACGCCCTTCTTCCATCATCACCGAAAGAATGCCGGTTGGTCCGAGATGAATAATCATCCACGTTCCTTCATGGCCATAGTTGTAAGCAACCATATTCACGAGTGAAAACGCATCCACATCGACAAAACGGACGTGCATCCCTTGCCCTTCAAATTGTCGCATTCGCGCCTCTATGAATTCTTTTTTTGCTACAACGAGAAATGTCTGAACTTTTTCGTTGTCCAGGGCATCAGAATCTTTGTGTCGATACACGTCCCACACGGCACCTTGAACATCAAGAGGAATATACCGGTCAAGCTCCAAAGCTAGGTGTTCTCGAAGATCCTTTTCCGACATATAGGGAAGTGCCAGTCTCTTCAACAAGACGTGGGGACTCGAAACCGTAATCCCCACCGCACGGGGAAAAGGAGATAACTGGTTTCGAAGAAATTGGACTAGATGTCGGTCATCCTCAAGACCAGCTTGAGAATTTGGATTAGGTGTAAAGGGAAGAGATTCAAGCACGATACCCTTTAGGATAGGAAATGTAGGGCCTGGCTGTAGAGTCACCGCCTTCAACAATCGAGACCCCACATCCACGCCTGTTACATTCTGGCTTTTCCACGAAAATCCTCTGACCCTTTCTACAATGCCTCCCCAGACTGCGTTCATCTTTTTCAGTCCAACAATAATCGGCAAAGGGCCCTTGACCTCAATTGGGTTTTATCGGGATTCTCCCGGTAAATGCCATCCCCCAATATGATGTCATGATTTTACCTAGATTTGTTAATCGTTTTAGCTGGAGGGACTCACAATAGACTCACAACATGTTAGCAAGACACCGCGAGTCGCATTCCCCTTATATTAGGAATGGCTCAATGATTCAAGACTGCTTAATGAGGGGTCAGAATGTTTGCTTCAGAAAAAGACTACGAAAAAAAATAGATGTTAAATACAGAAAATTCTGAAATTGCAGGAACTGATTCTGGCGAAAAGTCTATTCAAGGAAGAAGGGAAACTACCCTGGCATAGCCTCTTTTGAAATTTCTCGATGGTGAATCGTGACGTCATAGCCCAATGCTTTCAAAGTATCTTTCATGCATAGGACGATCGCCACCGAACGATGTCGCCCGCCCGTACACCCGAAAGCAACCGTGACATAACTTCGTTGTTCCCTTTCGAACAATGGCAACAAAAAAGTAAATAATTCCTTCAAGTGCTCGAGAAAGACCTTAGCCTCCCTCGTGTCCAAGACAAAGCGTTGAATATCAGCATGTTCCCCCGTTAATGGCTGAAGGTCAGGCACGAAATGAGGATTGCGAAGGAATCGAACATCAAATACCATATCCACATCGAAGGGCACCCCGAATTTATATCCAAAACTCATGAGACTAATTTTCAGGGCTTGGCCTTCACCCCGCTCTCGATAATGTTTAATAATCCAGGCTTTAAGGTCGTGAACAGAAAATTCTGACGTATCCAACACGCGATGGGCTCTAGCCCGAAGGCTTTGTAGCCGTTCACGCTCTAATTGAATGCCCTCAATTATCGGCCGATGTGGGAGTAATGGATGCGGACGCCGTGATTCAGAAAAACGCCTGACTAATATATCATCCTGTGCCTCTAAAAAGAGCAATTCAACATGACAGCCATCACTTTGCAAGGCTTCAAGATTGCTCAACAAATCTTCAAAAAATGCCCGCTCACGAATATCAATCCCCAAGGCCACCTTCTTCACATCTTTGTCTGGTTGGATACACAATTCAGTGAATTTTTGAAATAAGGCCGGCGGAAGATTATCCACACAGAAAAACCCTAAATCCTCCAAACACTTCAAAGCTTGGGTCTTGCCAGATCCCGATGTCCCCGTCACCATCATCAATTGAAGAGGTAACGGATCTTGTTTCAAAGAAGTTTCAGGTATTTCCTTCGGCATCATGACGCTTTCACAATCATCGGGCATGAACCTACTCATTGACCATCCAAGTTAGCAGGAACCAGAAACTCAATGAGATCAATTATCTGAAATATTCACAATTGGGGCTAAAGCCTGAAATCCGCTGCATAAAACTATGTGGGAATTCGCTTTCGTTGGCTAGCAGAAGCAATATGTAACTCAGCTCGATATTTAGCTACAGTTCGACGAGCAATCAAGATATTTTTGTGACGGAGCCTGGAGACGATCTCCTGATCTTTCAACGGATTGGCTGCATCTTCTTGTGCCACCATCTCCCGAATCATCTCACGAACAGTCACAGAGGACATATCCTCTCCACGGTTGTCAGCCCTTTGAATCCCTGCATTAAAAAAGAATTTCAGTTCAAGAATGCCCTGAGGGCAATGTAAATATTTATTGGTCGTCACCCGGCTTATTGTTGACTCATGCATACCCACATCTTCGGCCACCTGCTTCAAGACCAATGGCCGAAGATACTGAACCCCTTTTTCCAAAAACGCTTCTTGAAACTTCACAAGGCTTTTGACGACTTTCACAATCGTTTTGTTACGCTGATCAATGCTCCGAATAATCCATTGTGCGCCTTTCAATTTCTCCTCAAGATAGTTTTTCGTGTTCCCAGCATCTTCTCCTGAATTGGAAAGGAGTCTCCGATAATATGGACTAATTCTCAATCGAGGAAGACCATCATCATTCAACAACACGACCCACTCCCCTTCATACTTGACGACGTAGACATCCGGAATAATAATCGAGTTACTATCCGAAAAATAAGGGCGACCTGGCTTCGGTTCTAAACTCTCTATCACCCGAACAGCTTCATAGACTTCATCCAGAGTCACGTTCAATGTTTTGGCCACAGACTGATATCGTTTTTTCTGAAGATCAACTAAATGATCTTTCAAAATAGCAGCCACCACATTCATCGGTACCGCAGTATGCATATGAGAGGTGAATTCAGTCTCATCATGTTGTAGATGATTCAGTTGGATCAATAAACATTCTGCTAAATCCCGTGCCGCCACTCCCGGAGGATCAAATTGCTGAATCTGGTGGAGCACCGCTTCAACATGTTCAACAGAGCATTTGGCGTCTTCAGCTAATTCGGGAAGAGGGACGCGCATATACCCGTCTTCATCCAAATTGCCAATAATCATTCTGCCAATGTCCCGATCATCTCCTGAGAGAGAAGAGAGACGGAGTTGCCAATCTAGATGCTCTTCAAGAGAAGTCGGTTTGGTGAGCGTTTGCTCATACGAAGGAAATTCTTCATCTCCCGAGTAAGCTTCATCCCGCTGAGCAGGCCGCCAGTCATTCCCTAAAATATTGTCCCACTCTTCAGAGGACAATGGCTCACCTTCCTTGACGGTTGGTTGAATTTCTGCGCCCTCACCTGAAGCCTCACTTTCGGCATCAGACTCTTTCGCCGGCTCTGAGTGCTCCTCTCCCACCGAAGCTTCTTCATCCAGGGATTCCAATGCCAAATCTTCTAAAAGAGGATTTTCTACTAAGTGTTGAGCCAACACCTGCTGAAGCTCTAAACGAGAGAGTTGCAACAGCTTAATCGCTTGTTGCAGTTGGGGGGTCATCACCAACTTTTGAGATAACCGAAGGTCTAACCGAAGATCCATTGCAGAAACCCACTCCCTCTTTATTGGAACATTTTGAAGCGCTCGCCCAGGTAGACAGCCCTGGCTTTTGGACTATTTACAATGACATCAGGTGGACCACTTTCTAAAATGGTTCCTTCGCTTATTATATAGGCTCGGTCGGTAATGGAAAGCGTGTCTTGGACATTGTGGTCTGTAATCAGAATGCCGATATTTTTCTTTTTTAAATTGGTCAAAATATCTTGAATATCTCCCACCGCAATTGGATCAATACCGGCAAAAGGCTCATCTAGGAGTAAAAATTTTGGGTTCGTAGCTAAGGCTCGCGTAATCTCCAATCGTCGACGTTCTCCACCTGAGAGGGTAAAGGAACCATGCGTACGAAGCCGAGTCAGATCCAATTCCTCTAACAATTCATCTAACCTGGTTTTTCGGGTAGAGGTGGAAAGATCTAATGTCTCCAAGACAGCTAACACATTGTCCTCAACAGAAAGCCGCCGAAAAATTGAAGCTTCTTGGGGCAAGTAACCAATTCCTTGCCTTGCTCGCTTGTACATCGGCAGAGCAGTTATTTCATGGTTGTTGAGAAATATTTCCCCATGATCTGGCTGACAGAGCCCTACGACCATATCGAAAATTGTAGTCTTACCAGCACCATTAGGTCCAAGAAGGCCAACAACTTCTCCTCCCAACAATTCCAAGCTGACGCCTCTAACGACTTGACGACCCTTAAAACTCTTTTTTAAATCTTTGGCAAAAATTTTGTGAAGAGACTTCGCCACTGCTTCAGGCATTGGAGTTCCTTGATTCAATCGTGCTGTTACTGATCATAGCGAATCCTGGTGCTCAACTTGATGATCAACCATCAGACATCCTATCTGTTCGATTACACCTTGAATTAGTTGCCCCCCCCTTTTCAGTCACAATCTAAAAGACATTTTTTATGAGCACTTTGCAATACCCTGAACGACCCAATAAATATAATTTGACACTCCTGCAATGTTCAATTTTGCTCTGATTCTTCAATAATCACTTGGGTTCCACCTTCCACCACACTCCGGTTTTCTTTTAAAAACATGGTCATCTTTGGACCACTAATCCTAGTCCCGGCCTGCCAGGCCACCGGAGATCCCGTCAAAATAACCTTTTCCTCTGCTTTGTAATACAAAGCATGTTGACTAGTAGCCCGACTTTCCCCTTTTTCAATTCTAACCCTACCCTTAGCTTCAATATAACTAATTTCTTTCCCCGATTCTGATTTGGCTCCTGAAGGTGTGGACGAAGAGAGAGCTGAGGCTGACTTTTCCTTAAAATACACGATCATCACATCAGAATGTACTACCAGTTCGCCCTGAACCATTTTGACCGACCCCTGAAAAATAGCTTGGTTTTTTTCGCTACTGGCTGTCATCGTATTGGAAGTAATGACCGTAGAGGTTTTCGGCCCTTCTCCTTTTGCTACGATGGGACCAAGAACCAAAATTAGCCAGAATATCAACCACCCAAGTGAGATCAGCGACGAGACTCTTATGGCGACACCACCTCAGCACGAACATTCTTGAGCAAATGAAATTCATTCTTATCCACGTCTCCTTCTAATCCTGTTCCAGTAATGATTAACCCATCTCCCTTAATTGTTACTCGATCCGTGGTATAAATCTGTCGTGCTTGTTCGTTCCAGGTCAGTTTATCTGAAAATACTTGAAAACCAGACTCAAAGGTTATTACGGTTTTCTCGTTTTTGCTCACTAGCTCAAAGTCATTATTGGAAGTATTCATGACACCTTCTTCAGAGGTGATCCGCAATTGTTCTTTCTGAAATGCACTATCGAAAAGCTGCACCTGAACCGTCTCCAGCTTAGCTATATGCTCTTTGTCAAACACCTTCGCCTGATTCGCATTTACGACCCATTTTGTGGATCCAGATCGAGTTTGGCGGTAAGTAAACCCATGAATCCAAGCATCCGCGCCTTGCTGTTCCTCTAAAGTTACAGAAGTGGTTTCCTGGCTTCGCGTTTGCATGTGATTCACCACACGATATCCGATAAATACGGCCATACCTAAGACAAGAAGAGTTAAAATGGCCCTCGTACCATAAAATTGCATTAATACTTGCTTGGTCGAAAGACCACCCTTAGGGTAAAAAACCCATAAAAAAGAATAGCACAGGGTCCAGGCCAAGTAAATAAAAGACCTTAACCCTGTGAAGTAGCGAATGCGGAGAGAAGAAACTATGTTGAAGAAACGGAAGCAGTGAGAGATTTAATTTTAAAAGACGAAGTCCTGTTCATTCCTAACTGGATGGAGAAGAAACTACCACTTTCTCAGGTTCATTCCCTTTTTCGACCAATTCAATAGCCACCAGTTTTGCAGCATCACCTGGTCGTTGGCGAGTTTTAATTATCCTTGTATACCCACCGTTCCGCTCAGGAAAGCGCTTGGCAACATCATCAAAAAGTTTTTGAACAGTTTGCTTGGTCCGTAACACACGCAAGGCCCCACGCCTGGCTTGAAGTGTTCCCTGCTTCCCCAACGTAATTAACTTATCGGTGATACCACGTAGCTCTTTCGCTTTGGCCTCCGTGGTTTCAATTCGCTCATGCTCCATGAGTGATGTCACCAAATTCCTGAATAATGCCAACCGATGCTTGCTATTTCGTCCTAATTGTCTTCCGCGTTTTCTATGACGCACAATACACGTCCTTTGAAAAAAGTTAGGTATGGGATTCTGTTACTTCGCTCACTTTGGTTCCTAAGGCCAACCCCATTTCTGCTAGAACCTCTTTAATTTCATTTAAGGATTTTTTACCAAAGTTTTTGGTCTTCAACATTTCATTTTCGCTTTTTTGAACTAAATCACCTATAGATTTAATGTTAGCATTTTTTAGGCAATTTGCAGCGCGAACTGAAAGTTCCAATTCATTCACACTTCGAAACAGATGTTGATTAATCAACATCTTGCTCTCATCTCCGCCCTCTTCTTGAGCTGGCTCACCCCTCTCCTCTGATGGGAGGCAAATATCCAAATGGTCGCGAAGAATTCCTGCTGCTGAAGTGACAGCTTCCTGTGGAGATATGCTTCCATCCGTCCACACTTCCAGAATCAGTTTATCGTAATCCGTAATCCTACCAACCCGAGCACTTTCTACACTGAAATTAACGCGTTTAATGGGAGAAAAAACTGAGTCTACCGGAATGACCCCTATTGGCAACCCCTCTTCTTTATTTCGTTCTGCGGGAACGTACCCACGCCCGGGCTTCACAATAAGTTCAATATCTAACATCCCATCCTTATCTAAAGTAGCAATATGAAAATCCGGGTTCAAGATTACCACGTCCGGGTCTACAGACAAATCTGCGGCTAACACTTCGCCAGGCCCTTTCTTTTTCAAACGGATAGCCTTAGCCTTATCGGAATGTAAACGCAACCGCAATGCTTTAATGTTCAAAATGAGAATAGTTACATCCTCGGTCACACCGGGTATGGTCGAAAACTCATGATATACCCCCTCAATTTTTACGGAGGTGACAGCCGCCCCAGGAAGCGAAGAGAGTAAAACCCGCCTGAGGGAATTCCCCATGGTGGTTCCAAAACCTCGTTCAAATGGCTCAGCTGTAAACTTGCCATAAGTAGGTGAAGCAGTGTCCTTTTCCAATTCCAGCTTCGTTGGTATTTGGAAATCCTTCATGCTATTTATCATAAGGATCGCGTCTCCCTTTCTTGGTCCCAAGGCCATGTAAGTGATCAATTCGCAACATCCGCTCTATCTCCGGCAGTACAATTACCGTGAGTACAGCTCCACTACAATTTGTTCATTGACCAATACATCAATGTCCTGCTTAGTGGGAATGGCTTGGACGGTACCTTTTAAGATATTTCGCTCCATCTCTAACCAATTCGGCACTCCTCGGCCACTTGTAATTTCTAGAGCGGCTTGGACCGGTACAAGCTGACGACTCTTTTCCTTGATTTCGACAATATCCCCAATGTTCACAGTCACCGAAGCAATTGTGACTTTTCGGCCATTCAACATCACATGGCCATGATTGACCAACTGTCTGGCTTGGCCACGTGATGAAGCAAAGCCTAGGCGATAGACAACGTTATCAAGCCTGCGTTCAAGCAGGCTCAACAAATGCTCGCCTGTAATTCCCTTCCGGCGAACCGCTCGGTGGTAGGTATTGAGGAATTGTCGTTCCTGCATACCATACACACGTCGAAGCTTTTGTTTTTCTCTAAGCTGAGTGCCGTATTCCGTCGCACGCCCTCGGCGCGACTGCCCATGCTGTCCAGGTGGATAACTTCGACGCTCAATTGCGCATTTCTCAGTCATACACCTGGTCCCTTTTAAAAATAGCTTTACCCCTTCACGCCGACATAACCGACATACAGGACCAGTATATTTGGCCATGGACTTTCTCCCCCTATCTCCAGTTCACGAAAAACCGATAATTTAAAAAGATCCCTCTAAGAAATTACACTCGTCTTCGTTTTGGAGGCCGACACCCATTATGGGGAATCGGTGTCACATCACGAATAAGATTGACCCGCAAGCCAGCGGACTGAAGTGCCCTCACTGCGGCTTCACGTCCAGATCCAGGGCCATTCACATAAACATCCACTTGTCGAAGGCCAAACTCCATAGCCTTTTTTGCAGCCACTTCACCGGCACGCGTAGCGGCAAAAGGGGTACTCTTCCTGGATCCCTTAAATCCCTGGCTACCTGCACTAGCCCAGGTTACAGCCCCACCGGTCATATCCGTGATCGTCACGATAGTATTATTGAAAGAGGCCATGATATGCACGATCCCAACTTGCAAAACTTTTCTTTCCTTCTTTTTTCCCTTTTTAACACTCATGAGAGATCCCTTTCAGCAGCTTATTTCCTGACTTTTCCGCCAATCGCTCCACGTCGGCCTTTTCTCGTTCGTGAATTTGTTTTCGTCCTTTGGCCTCTCACAGGTAAACCCTTCCGATGTCGTAACCCTCGATAAGTGCCAATATCCATCAAACGCTTGATACTCATCGTGACCTCTTTCCTTAGGTCACCCTCTACGTCGTAATCCTTGTCAATTGTCTCACGTAAACGGACGACCTCATCTTCCTGCAGGTCCTTTACCCTCGTTTCAGGAGACACTCCTGTCTTTCGTAAGATATCTCGCGAACTAGCCGGACCAATCCCAAAAATATAGGTTAATCCAACGTCAATCCGCTTTCCTACCGGCAACTCTACGCCTGCGATTCGAGCCATTGCTTACTTTCCTCTCTTCTTTGGGGATTAACTTAATCAATCCCTACCGAACATCAACGCATCTCAGCCTTGTCGCTGCTTGTGTTTAGGGTTTGTGCAGAGCACCCTTACAACCCCCTTGCGGCGAATGACCTTACATTTAACACAAATAGGTTTTACTGATGATTTGACTTTCACGATAACAACCTCTATTTAAACCGATAGGTAATCCGTCCACGAGTCAGGTCATATGGAGATAGTTCCACTGTCACCTTATCTCCTGGCAAAATTCTTATAAAATGCATTCGCATCTTCCCAGAAATATGAGCTAAAATTTTATGCCCATTTTCCAACTGAACCCGAAACATCGCATTCGGCAAAGTTTCCGTAACCGACCCTTGAACTTCAATAATATCTTCTTTCCCCATGAAGAAATTTACTTGGCCTCCAAACCCTAGGACCATCCTGTTAAAATGCGAGGTGGACCATTCGCTTCGATTGTGATGGTGTGCTCAAAGTGAGCAGAGAGTGATTTATCGCAAGTCACGGCCGTCCATCCGTCTTTAAGGACTTTGACGGCAGATCCTCCTAGGTTTACCATTGGTTCTATAGCAAGAGCCATCCCAGGCTTTAAACGCGGTCCCTGTCCTGGTCTCCCATAATTTGGAACTTGCGGTTCTTCATGCAACTGACGCCCAATACCATGGCCAACAAAATCACGCACAACCGAATACCCATGCCTTTCTACATGCGTTTGAATTGCAAATGAAATGTCCGAAAGGCGATTACCCACAACAGCCTGTTCAATTCCATTACGTAAAGCTTCTCGAGTGACCGCAATCAATGACTGAATATTCTCAGGCACCGCGCCAACTGAAACCGTCACGGCTCCATCCCCGTAAAACCCTTCAACAATGGCACCAACATCCAATCCAATGATGTCTCCCTCCTTCAATTCACGCTTTGAGGGTATTCCATGCACCACTTCTTCATTAATGGATGCACAGAGGCTATTGGGATAGTTCCTGTACCCTTTAAATGCTGGAATTCCGCCCAAATCCAGAATACATTCCTCTGTAAGTCTATCTAACTCCAGTGTCGTTATACCGGGCTTCACTTCTTGAACCAGCAATTGATGACATTGAGTAACAATTTTACCGGCACGAGCAATGAGTTCAATTTCCTCGGCCGTTTTTATGATGATCATTCTATCTGGGTTGCGCTAGGAGAGCTACCAATCGCTCCCGAACTTCAGAAACTAACCCTGATCCATCCAATTCGGAAAGAATTCCCCTGTCCTTATAATATTGGATTAAGGGCTCTGTTTGTTTTTGATATACCACCAATCGGGATTGAATGGTTTCTGGCTTATCATCATTTCGCTGTATAAGGGGTATTTCACATACATTGCACACCCCCTCTTTTTTGGGTGGGATGGACTTAAGATGATATACGGCCTTACATTTGGGGCAGCTTCGTCTCCCGCTTATTCGTTCAATTATATCCGCTTGGGGAAGGGAAAAATATACCACACGATCAATGGCCTCCCCATTCTCTTCCAAAAACGAAGACAACTTATTGGCTTGGGCTACCGTACGAGGAAATCCATCTAAAAGAAAACCATTTCGACATTCAGGAGACCCTAACTTTTCTTCAACTAACCCAATCACGACATTATCAGGAACTAATTCACCACGCTCCATAAAAAGCTTTGCTTCATTTCCAAGCCTGGTACCCCTTTCAACGCTCTCTCTCAGCAAATCTCCTGTTGAAAGTTTTTGAATACAGAACTCTTTGGCAATAAAATCTGCCTGGGTCCCTTTTCCCACTCCAGGAGGGCCTAGAAAAATAACCCTCATTCTTTTACCCACTTCTCCCTTTTAAGGAACCTTTTCCAAGAAAACCTTCATAATTCCGCATGAGCATATGATTTTCTATTTGTTGTGCCGTATCCAACCCCACCCCAATGACAATCAAAAGTGAGGTACCTCCAAAATAAAAAGGCATATTAAGTCGGTAAATAAGTAATTCTGGAATAACGCATACGATAGCTAAATAAATAGCTCCAGCAAATGTAATTCTGGTCAATACCTTATAAATAAAGTCTGCAGTCTTTTGCCCAGGTCGTATGCCTGGGATAAAACCACCATATTTCTTCATGTTGTCAGCCATATCGACCGGATTGAGCACCACAGCCGTATAGAAGAAACAGAAAAAAATTATCATTCCAACATATAGCATTGTATAAAGTAAGGATCCTGGCGCTAACTGGGACCCTATGCTTTGAACCCACGGTACTTGTATAAAACTGGCTATCGTGGCTGGAAACGCAATAATTGAAGAGGCAAAAATTGGCGGAATAACACCAGCCGTATTTATTTTCAAAGGAATATGAGTATTTTGTCCCCCATATACCCGTCTCCCAACTATCCGTTTGGCGTATTGCACCGCAATTTTTCTTCGTCCACTTTCTAAAAAAACAATAGCCCCCATCACTGCCAGCATAACGACACCAAGGACTAATAGTAAAATGAGACTGATTTGCCCAACCTGATATAAATCAAAGGTTTGAACGACTGCACTAGGAAGGCTGGCAACTATGCCGGAAAAAATTATAAGGGAAATACCATTTCCAACACCCCGTTCAGTTATTTGCTCTCCTAACCACATAAGGAAGGCGGTTCCAGCTACCAAAGTAATCACTGTCATCAATCGAAAAGACCAACCAGGGTCAAGAACAAATGCTCCATCATTCATTCCTTCCAAGCCAAGAGCAATACCAAATCCTTGAATCAAGGCAATTAGAATAGTTCCATACCTGGTATATTGAATGATAGTCTTTCTTCCTCGCTCACCTTCTTTTGCTAATTTCGAAAGATGCGGAACAACGACAGTGAGAAGCTGTAATATAATCGAGGCGCTAATATAGGGCATAATGCCCAAGGCGAAAATCGTGAGCCTCGATAAAGCCCCTCCCGAAAAAATATCAAGAAAGCCCATGAGGGCCCCACCTCTTTCGGTGAGAAACTTGAAAAGCTCTTCATTATTGATTCCGGGGGTGGGGACATGAGCCCCAATCCGATAAACCGCAAGCATAGACAAGGTAAATATTACCCGGCTACGCAACTCCGGAATTTTGAAGATATTTTGAAGGCTCGTGATAAGCCGCTCAAGCACGGCCGATCACCTTTACTTGCCCACCGGCACTCTCAATTTTTTGTCTGGCAGTATCACTAAACTTATGTGCTTCAACAACAATCGGGCGATCAATTTCCCCAGTACCAAGTATTTTGACATGTGGGTTTCGCCCTTTAGTTAACCCAATTTCATTAAAAACTGTTGGGTTAAAATTCATGGTTTTTTCCTGAGAAACGAGATCCTTAATATTTATCACCGAATATTGTACCCGGAAAATATTTGTAAACCCACGTTTGGGCAATCTGCGGGCAAGTGGCATTTGTCCACCTTCAAAACCAGCTTGATTAGCCCGACCAGAACGGGCTAATAAACCTTTATGACCTTTCCCGGCCGTTTTCCCTAACCCTGAACCAGGCCCACGTCCAAGGCGTTTTTTCTTGGTTTTTGAACCTGGAGACGGATGTAAATCGTGTAGTTTCATGAAACAGCAACCTCAATAAGATGCCTGACCTTATAAATTAATCCACGTACCTGTTCTGTATCCGGACGACTGACAGTCTGTCCGATTTTCCTAAGTCCCAGCCCCAATAAAACCACACGCATCTTATCTGGATGGCCTATTGTGCTTCGCTTTAATGTAATTGAGAGATTGGTTGGTGTCACCATGATTTCCAGGTTTCCTCACTGGTAATTTGAATATCTATTAATCTTCCATCCCGACGGCGGTTCGACGCATCTCTCTTACTTCATAGGGATCACGCAATTGGCTCAATCCTTCAATAGTTGCCCTCACCGCATTAAACGGATTCCCACGACCTAAGGTTTTCGCAACTATATTCTGTGCACCAGCCACCTCCAATAACGAACGGACGGCTCCTCCGGCGATTATACCCGTACCCTGTTTTGCCGGTTTTAGGACAATGTGCTCTCCACCAAAATACCCATGCACCTCATGGGGGATAGTATTAGATTTAAGGGGAATCCTGATAAGATTTTTTTTTGCATGAGCCACAGCCTTAGCTATGGCAGATGGAACTTCGGTCGCTTTACCTTTTCCTACACCTACCCAACCATCGCCATCGCCCACAACAACCAAGGCGGAAAATGAAAACCGTTTCCCCCCTTTCACCACTTTGGCCACACGGTTAATTACTACCGGCTTATCTTTTAGATTGAGCTCTTCAACGTTAACCCTCACAGAAGTGAATCCTTCCCTTTAGCTAAATTTGAGGCAGGGCCAGATTAGAATTTCAACCCACC
Organism: Nitrospirales bacterium; assembly: GCA_049289415.1. Taxonomy (GTDB): domain Bacteria; phylum Nitrospirota; class Nitrospiria; order Nitrospirales; family UBA8639; genus Nitrospira_E. The sequence goes on along the minus strand of JBATLR010000329.1, from coordinate 8,325 downwards.
TGAACGAGCGGCATCCGCCAATGCCTTGACCCGGCCATGATACAATCTGCCACCTCGATCAAATACCACTAGTTCAATAGGTATGGCCTTTGCCCGCTCCGCAATTGCCTGTCCCACCATCTTAGCTGCTTCAATATTCCCACCAGATTTCAATTTACCCTTTAATCCAGGGTCACAGGATGACGCCGAAACCAAGGTACGACCATTCGCATCATCAATTATTTGGGCATAAATATGAGTATTACTTCTAAATACACTTAATCGTGGACGAGAAGATAATCCTACAATGCGCAAACGCACCCGCCGACTTCGCTTATGCAATCTTTTTTGTTTTTCCAGTATATTCACAAGTTCAACCTACTTTTTGCCGGCTTTGCCAGCTTTTTTACGAAGGATTTCACCAACATACTTTATACCTTTTTGCTTATACACATCCGGAACCTTCATACTTCTGATTTGAGCTGCCACCAGGCTGACCATTCGTTTATCAATTCCCTTAAGGGAAATTGATGTTTGCTTGTCAACAGAGGCCTCAACTCCTTTTGGCAATTTCATTGACACCGGATGAGCATACCCGACAGAGAAGCTTAATTCACTTCCTTGAATTTGCGCTCGGTATCCAACACCCATCACTTCAAGGTTTTCCTGAAAACCATCCTTGACTCCCTTTAACTGATTAGCGAGTTCCGCCCTTGTCAGACCATGTAGCGCCTTAAGTTTTGCTGAATCATCGCTTCTGGACAACAAAACTTCTTCCTTTTCTACGCTGGCTTCTATTCCAGGGCTCAGACCCCACTGGAGTTGCCCAAGCGGCCCCTTCACTAAAACGTTCCCATCAAGGACCCGCACTTCGACGCCTTTGGGAATTGATATCGGCTTTCGTCCAATCCTCGACATGATTAACCTATTAATTAAAAATTCAAGTAAATAAGGTATCCAGAATCACCACACATGGCATAAAACTTCACCGCCGACTTGGGAACTCCTGCATTGCTCATCAGACAATAATCCTCGATCAGTGGTCAGAATAGCCATCCCCAATCCCCGCATCACTCGTGGAATATCTTCCTTCCCGGCATATACCCTACAGCCTGGCTTACTGATCCGTTTTATCCCAGTTATAAACGATTTTTTTTGGCGACCAGGAGCATATCGAAGCGAAACTTCAATAACTGGGTGCCCATTGGCACCCGTAGCCGCTTTGTAGTCACGAATGAATCCCTCTTCCTTAAAAATTCGCAGGATATCTTTTTTAACCCGAGAAGATGGGATTTTAACCAAATCGTGGCCACGGCGTCCCGCATTTTGAATTCGCACGAATAAATCTGCGAGAGGATCAGTCATCGACATGCTAAAAACCTCGTATTGAATTATTTGCCAATTACTACCTAAAACTGCTTACCACCAGTACCCCTACCAACTGGATTTGGTTACGCCAGGAATATCACCACGCAAACTAAGGAAACGAAAACATATACGACACATAAGGAAGCGACGCAAAAATCCTCTTACGCGCCCACAAAGTGGACAACGATTATAGTGGCGGCATGTGAATTTTGGCTTTCGCTTAGCCTTATTTTTTAGTGCTAACCTTGACACGTTCGCTCCTTTCCCTCCTTAGGGTTTCCGAAAAGGCATTCCCAAGTGGGCCAATAAAGATTTGGCTTCGTCATTCCGTTGAGCGGTAGTAACAAACGTAATATCCATCCCATGGATTGATGCAACATCATCATATTTTATTTCAGGAAACGCCAGCTGTTCTTTTAAGCCAAGCGTATAGTTCCCTCGTCCATCGAAAGCTTTTGGGGAGATCCCACGGAAATCACGAATTCTAGGTAAAGCCACCGTTACCAACCGGTCAAAAAACTCATGCATCCTTGCGCCCCTTAAGGTAACCTTCGCTCCTATCGGAATACCTTCACGCAATTTAAATCCAGCGATGGCTTTTTTGGACCGAGTCAAGACAGGCTTTTGTCCTGTAATTTGTTCAAGCTCGGCCGCGGCACTTTCCAATAATTTTACATTTTGAACGGCTTCCCCCATACCAATATTTAAGACAATCCTTTCCACTCGAGGGACCTGCATTGGGTTTTTATACCCAAATTCCTTCATCATGGCAGGGATAACCTTTTCATGGTACATTGCCTTAATTCGTGGAATATAATTCTTCGGTTTAACCGCGGTTGATCCTACCGCCTTCTCTTTTACTTTGACTGCTTGTTTGGTTACAGATTTTGATTTCATCAGCTTTTATCCAAAACTTCAGTTGGAGCTTTTTGATAAACACGGACTTTCCGTCCATCATCAAAAGTTTTCATTTTAATTCTTGAAGGTTTCTTAACAGATTCACAAAATGCCATGACATTGGAAATCGCCATAAAGCCCTCACGCTCAAGGATCCCCCCCTGTTTATTTTTAGCGTTTGGCTTTGTGTGCCGCTTTATTATATTAAGCTTTTCAACTGTGACCCTGGCATCCTTTGTTTGAACCTGGAGGACTTTCCCCGTCTTACCACGCTCCTTGCCAGCGATAACCATAACCATATCGCCTTTTTTTATCCGAAATTTTTCAGCCATAATAACCCACCCTAAATGACTTCTGGAGCCAGAGATATAATTTTCATATACTTTTTCTTTCTTAATTCTCTTGCAACGGGCCCAAAGATACGAGTCCCAACAGGATCACCCTGAGCATTAACTAATACACAAGCATTCCGGTCAAATTTAATATGAGAACCATCTTCCCTTCGACGGCCTTTTTTAGTTCGAACAATGACGGCTTTCATGACGTCACCTTTTTTTACCGATGCCTTTGGGATTGCCTCTTTTACTGCCACCACAATGATGTCCCCTAAAGATCCGTAACGGCGCTTCGTTCCACCCAGCACATGAAAACACATTACATTTTTTGCGCCTGAATTATCGGCCACATCAAGATAAGTATAATTTTGTATCATTAGTTATCTCTATTTCTCATTAACCGAGGAAATATTTAAAACACATAGTCCAGAATTCTAGGAAGCCACTCGTTTATTTAGAACCTCAGAAACTCGCCAGTGCTTGGTCTTACTTAAAGGTCGCGCATAAACAATATGAACCTGATCTCCTATCTGACATTGATTCACTTCATCGTGAGCCTTTACCTTTGTCTTTCTTCTCAACACTTTTCCATACAGAGAATGACGCTCTATACGAACAACTTCAACCACAACGGTTTTTTGCATTTTATTACTAACTACTTTTCCCGTAAGTGATCGAGGCAGAGCCCTGGTCTGTGTCATAATTAATTAACTTTCCTTCAAAGTCTTGGTTGACTAATTAGCCTTTTGCCGAAGAACAGTTTTAACCCTGGCGATATCTTTTCTTGTCTCACGTATTCGCATTGGATTTTCCATGCGACCTAATGCCAATTGACTCCTAAAATGAAACAACTCTTGCTTCAATTTATTTATTCTTTCAAACAATTCACTTTTTTCTAAATTTTTTAATTCGTCCATTTCCATATCCAATACCTACAAAACCGGGATTTCTCCACGAATAACAAATTTTGTGGCCACCGGTAATTTATGCCCTGCCAAACGCAATGCTTCTTCTGCAACGGTTTGGGTAACATCATCCATTTCAAACAAAATTCTTCCAGACTTTACCGGGGCAACCCAATATTCAGGGTTTCCTTTTCCTTTTCCCATTCGAACTTCCGCAGGCTTCTTGGTAATAGGTTTATCAGGGAAAATTCTGGTCCAAATCCTGCCACCCCTCTTGACATGTCTAGTCATCGCAATACGAGCAGCTTCGATTTGCCTGGCCGTAATTCTTCCGGGCTCCATGGCTTTAAGGCCGAATACTCCATAGGCGATTTCCCCACCACGGTAGGCCTTTCCACGCATCCGGCCCTTTTGAACCTTTCTAAATTTAACCCTTTTCGGAGCTAACATCTTTCAAATACTCCAATCACTTAAATCATTACCATCTTTTATAAAAAACCTAATGAAGGCTCTGACTTTTCCAAAGAAGGAATTTGAGCATCACCTTTAAATATCCAAGCCTTGACTCCAATTTGGCCCATGGCAGTTTTGGCCTCCGCAAATCCATATTCCACATCCGCCCTAAGAGTATGAAGAGGCACTCGACCCTCTCGATACCACTCAGTTCTGGCAATTTCATGTCCTCCCAGCCGACCAGCGCAATACACCTTAATCCCCAAAGCTCCAAGTCTCAAAGCAGAAGCAACGCTTCGCTTCAACGCACGACGGAATGAGACCCGCTTTTCCAATTGGGTGGCAATATTCTCAGCAACCAGCTGAGCATCCAACTCTGGCTTCTTAATTTCCTTCACGGTTACAAAAACTTCATTCCCATACTCTTTTTCAAGAGTGGCTTTCAATTTATCAACCTCAGCGCCCTTCCTCCCTATGATAATCCCAGGACGAGCAGTATGAATGATTAATTTAAGCTGGTTACCAGATCGCTCTATTTCCACGCTGGATATGCCAGCATGATACAAACGTTTTTTAACCACGTCCCTAATCGACAAATCTTGGTGAAGCAACTTCGCAAAGTCTTTTTTTGCATACCATCGCGAATGCCAAGTTCTTGTATAACCCAATCTGAAACCATACGGGTGCGTCTTTTGACCCATCTACTCTTTCTCCCCCTTAACTCCCAAGTTTTGAAAAATAGACACTACTAACCAGCCGGACTCACAACGATCGTTATATGACTCGTCCTCTTATGAATAGGGTTAGCCCTTCCCATTGATCGAGGGCGAAAACGCTTATATATTGGACCACCATCCACATACGCTCTGGCGATTCTGAGATTTTCAGGGTCACCCAAATCTTTCTGACCGGCGTTAGATACTGCCGAAAAGAGTAATTGCTCAACCACCCTGGCCGCCGACCTTGGGGTATATTTCAATATGGCTAATGCTTCAGCCGCATTCCTACCCCTAACCATATCAACAATCAACCTTGCCTTACGTGGGGCCAATCTTACATGTCTAAGAATTGCTGTAGCTTCCGCCATATTTTTTCTACCTTGCTCAAATACCTATGACATATGAAAACCGAATTTCTTTACTTTAACGCAACTGCCTTTTCACTCCTAGCATGACCATGTCCCTTAAAAAATCTGGTTGGAGCGAATTCACCTAATTTATGACCCACCATATTGTCGGTAATAAAAACCGGGATAAATTTCTTCCCGTTATGGACCGCAAAAGTCAAACCGATCATATCTGGAATAATGGTCGACCGCCTGGACCAGGTTTTTATAACCTTGGACTCTCTTCCCTCCCTGGCTTTGTCAACTTTTTTTGCAATATGGTCATCGACAAATGGACCTTTATGTACTGACCTTGGCATCGATTCCCCCCTAAATTAACGGGACTTTTTCTTTCTACCTGCAATTATAAAACGCGAGCTTTGGTTTCGCGGCTTCCGGGTTTTAAACCCCTTCGTCGGCTGCCCCCATGGTGATACCGGATGCGGATTACCTTGACCGGACTTTCCTTCACCACCGCCATGGGGATGGTCAACCGGATTCATCACGACTCCCCGTTGATGCGGTTTGCGCCCTAACCATCGAGACCTACCAGCTTTCCCAATAGTGACGTTATTATGGTCAGCATTCCCTACTTGCCCGATCGTGGCCATACACGTTCCAAGTATTTTTCTCATTTCGCCAGACGTTAAACGAATCTGGACATAGCCCTCATCACGTCCCATCACCTGAGCTGAAGCCCCGGCACTCCGAACCAATTGGGCCCCCTTACCAGGTTTTAACTCCACATTGTGCACCACTATTCCAAGAGGCATTTCCATAAGGGGCAAAGCATTTCCCACCCTTACGTCTACCCCAGTACCAGCTTGAACTGAATCCCCGACCTTCAAGCCCAAAGGAGCCAAGATATAGCGCTTTTCCCCATCCGCATAATGCAAAAGTGCAATTCTGGCCGATCGATTAGGGTCATATTCAATTCCGGCAACTTTGCCGACAATATTTAATTTATCCCGCTTAAAATCAATCTTCCTATAGAGGCGCTTATGTCCACCACCTTTAAATCGTGAAGTAATTCTTCCAGAGTTATTTCTCCCACCAGACTTAGATTTAAAGCTGGTAAGGGCTTTTTCCGGTCTTTTACGCGATAACCCCTCACCAGTGACAGCCGACATTCCCCTTCGGCCAGGTGACGTTGGATTGTATTCTTTTATTGGCATAAACTAACTCTCTTTATTTCAGAAATTGACAAAAAAACAAAATCCACTAGGCACTTTCATACAATTCTATTTTTTCGCCCTCTTTTAAGGTAATGAATGCCTTCCTCCAATCGGATCTCTTTCCGGTAAAACGACCTTGTCGTTTTTTTTTGCCTCTAACATTCATCACATTTACCGAAGCCACCTTAACGCTAAACACCTTCTCCACGGCTCTGCGAATATCAATCCGAGTCGCCTGACGATGCACGGAGAACGCAATACCATTCTTTATCTCGCGTATTGCAGTAATTTTTTCTGTTAACAAAGGACGAATTAAAACATCATGTGGATTCACGTTACACCCAAATTTCTTGAATTCGTTCTAGCTCTGCCTTGGTCACAACCAATTTGTCACACCAAAGCACGTCATATACATTAAGGTCCTTACCATGAAGAATTTTAAGATTCTTTACATTTTTCCCGATACGAATAATGTCAGCCAATCCCTCCTGAATGACTAAAAGGACCTTCCCACTCGCCCCAACATTGGATAAGGACTTAACCAATTCACGAGTTTTCGATTCAGGAAGTACCAAGTCGCCCAACACCACCAATCCATCTCCAGCCTTGGCTGCCAGCGCTCCCCTTAATGCCGCCCGATACATTTTCTTTGGCAAGGTGGATGAATACGATCTAGGTTTCGGCCCGAAAACAGTACCGCCGCCCCTCCAAATCGGAGAACGACTTGATCCGGATCTTGCCCGACCCGTATGCTTTTGCTTCCATGGTTTCTTACCGCCGCCCCTAACTTCCCCGCGACCAAGCGTAGACGCTGTACCCTGCCGAGCACTTGACCGCTGCATAACAACAGCGCGGTGGACCAATGATGGATTAACCGACGAACTAAAAACACCATCCGTCAAATCAACTTTATCTACAGGCCTAGAGTCTGGGCCAAATACAGGAAAAGCATCAATAGATTGCATCAGCTGACCTTCCTTACGATGACCACCCCTCCAACCGGACCAGGGACAGAACCTGTAACTAAGAGTAGGTTTTCCTCGGCCTTTATTCCAAAAACCGTTAATCCTCTTACAGTGATTTGTTTATTCCCCATGTGACCGGGGAGTTTTTTATTCTTTAACACTCTTGAAGGAAAAGAACTCGATCCGATGGACCCTGGGGCCCGATGGAACATAGATCCATGGGATGCTGGGCCACCGGCATAATTATGCCGTTTCATAACTCCCTGAAATCCTTTTCCTTTAGAAACTCCCTGAACATTGATTGGTTCACCTTCAGAAAATAAATTTACGTCAACCTGGGAACCCACTTGCGCTTCACCGGCCGATCCAAACTCTCTCAAATGACGCCAAACCTTATTTCCTGCTTTTTTCAAGTGCCCTAACTGAGGCTTCGTCTGTTTTCGTTCCGGCACTTCATCAAACCCAATCTGCACGGCATCATAGCCATCCGTACTCTTCTTCTTGACCTGCACAATTCCGCAGGGGCCAGCTTCAATAACCGTCACAGGAATAAGGCGTCTTTCCTTATCAAAAACCTGGATCATACCTAATTTTTTACCTATCAACCCTTTAACCATAATTCAATAATTACCTAAATTAAGTTGACTGTAACTAAGGGAATCCTTGACCAGAAACCTACAGCTTAATTTCTACATCCACCCCGGCCGCCAAATTCAACTTCATCAGGGCGTCCATAGTCTCGGGAGTTGGCTCCATAATGTCCAGCAATCGCTTATGAGTACGTATCTCAAACTGCTCCCGTGATTTCTTGTCAACGTGCGTCGATCTCTGGACGGTCCATTTCTCAATTCTCGTAGGCAGAGGCACAGGACCAGCAATGCGAGCGCCACTCCGACGAACGGTATCCACAATCTCACGAAGAGATTGATCTAATACCCTATAATCAAACCCTTTTAATCGAATTCGTATTCTGCGGTCTCGATCCACAAAAACCTACCCTTTCCACTTCACCAGTATTTCTTACGCGACGATTTCCGTGACCACCCCGGCTCCGACCGTTCGGCCCCCTTCTCGCACTGCAAATCGCACCCCTTGCTCCATCGCAATCGGGGAGATCAGCTCACCCTCAAACGACACATTATC
>JBATLR010000328.1:0-13516 GCA_049289415.1 Nitrospirales bacterium | reverse complement strand
ATCCTTAATAATCCAATGAAAATTCATTCCAATAATTATGATGTAGAGAGGCAAGCATAGGACAAGGGCACACCAGCCCCAGAGGCTCCCCTTTTGGATTTGAAAAATAAATGAATTCAATTTCCGGACCTGTGGTTAATCAACAATTATATCGGCTGATTAACCCCCCCATAATGAGCACTATGCAAGAGGAGAGCAAAGAAACCTTAATGTTTGCTCAACCACTGGTTCGGCCCATTCGGAGTTGCCGAGACAAACCCCGGCATAATCCTTAAAAGGCTTTCCAGCCTATGGCAATGGCCTATTTTCAACAGCCAGCACATACCCCTCACTTGGATAATCCGATACAATATAAGAAAAAGGTCTGTAGCCTATGAGTAACCCGATCAAGATTGATCCATTTCGCAACTGAAGAGGAGGGACTCCTTGGTGTGGAATTTTTTTAAACGACAGCAAAATGGGCAAAGTTCCTCGCAAGATATCGGCCCCTATTCCAATTACCGGATGGCCGTGCGATTAGAATTGACTCAACGGACCGGCGTCTTCGCCCAATTAGCCACCGCCATCGCGGAAGAAGGTGCCAGTTTGGGGGCGTACGATATGGTCTCGGCCACTCGCACCAAAGTGATCCGGGATATTACTCTGGATGTCCAGAGTGAAGAACATGGCGAACGGGTCATGAAACGCCTGAATTCGTTGGCCGATGTTCGAGTCATCGCCTCATCGGATCGGATTTTCCTCATGCATTTAGGAGGGAAAATCCGGGTGGAGAGCAAGTTCCCCGTGAAAACCAGAAATACCTTGTCTATGGTCTATACGCCTGGAGTCGGGCGAGTCGTCAAAGCCATTGCCGCGGATGAGAAAAAGGCCTATTCCTTTACGACGAAAAATAACAGCATTGCTGTCGTGACAGACGGATCGGCCATATTGGGCTTAGGCAATCTCGGCCCTCTCGCAGCCTTACCGGTTATGGAAGGCAAAGCGATGTTATTTCATCAATTTGCGGGTATTGATGCCTGGCCTCTCTGTCTCAATACCCAGGACTCAGAAGAGATTATCAGGACGGTGCTCGCCATTTCTCCGTCATTTGGAGGCATTAACCTGGAAGACATCAGTGCCCCTCGATGCTTTGACATTGAGCGCCGACTGCAGGCCGAACTGGATATTCCGGTCATGCATGATGATCAGCATGGAACGGCTGTGGTCATTTTGGGTGCGCTTCTCAATGCCTTAAAAGTCACACGCCGAACCATCAATGAAATTACCGTCGTGGTCCTCGGATTGGGAGCCGCAGGCACGGCCTGTTGTGAATTACTTTTAGGAGCCGGAGTCACCAAGCTCAAGGGATGCGACAAGCAGGGGCTGGTGTTGGATCGCCCAGTAGAAGAAACTCTGCCACATCGCCATACGCTTCGCAGCATCATTCCGTATGATCAGCCGACCGGAACCCTTCAGGACGCCCTGAAAGACGCCCATGTGGTGATTGGTCTTTCCACAGCCAACATTTTAAAGCCCGAAGACTTAGCCCTCATGGCCAAGGATCCCATTGTGTTTGCCTTAGCCAATCCTGACCCTGAAATCCTACCCGAGGCCGCCATTCCCCACTGTCGCGTCTATGCCAGCGGGCGATCGGATTATCCCAATCAATGCAACAATCTCTTGTCGTTTCCCGGCATCTTTCGTGGAGCCCTTGATGTGCAATCCAAAACGATTAATGAACCGATGCTCATTGCTGCCGCTCATGCCCTCTCCAAGATGATTCCTGACTCCGCACTGAGTGAGGAATATATCATTCCCAGCGTGTTTGACAAACAGGTGGTACCCAAGGTCGCCAAGGCCGTCTCTCAGGCTGCTATTGACTCCGGCGTGGCACGCCGAACAAAGAAGGATATGGAAGAGGAGATGTAAGCACAGCGAATGACAGTGGTTAAGGAGACAGCAGGGTTTATTTCAAAGAATCCCAAAGGAGGATGCTTATTCCGAGTGGCCACAGATAATAGGAAAATAAGTGAAAGTGATCCTGTCTGACGAGTTTAATGATCAACGAAATAGATCCATAGCCCACCAAAGCCGCGACCACCATTCCGACCACATAGACCCCTATCGGTTCATGCATCTGATCCATTCCCTTCCCAATTTCCAAAATCGTCGCTCCCACAATAGCTGGCATGGAAATCAGGAGAGAAAACCGCGCCGATAATTCACGATCCAAACCCAACAACACTCCACTGGCAATGGTTGATCCGGACCGGGAAATCCCGGGCAGGACCGCCACACCTTGGACAATGCCAATCACGAGTGCATCCCGAATGCTCATGTCCTGAATACCCCTGACGCTGTTTCTCCCATGCCCCAACCAGAGAATCACACCGGTGATCAACAACATGACGGCCACGACAGAGGGCTGAACCAGGGTTTCAAGACCGATCGATCGAATACCCAATCCAATGAGCGCCGTAGGGATGGATGCAAGCAGGACATAATGAATCGTCCGTCGCTCAAATCCTTGAAACAGGCTGCCTTGTGTTGTGGTCCATCCAACATATCCCAAGCCCAGGGTGAGGAGATCATGACGAAAATACACCAGGATCGCGGTCACCGTCGCGAGATGCAACATAATGTCATACAACAAATTTGTTTCACTGAAATGACCAAACCAGTGTTGAACCAGGACCAAATGTCCGGAGGAGGATACCGGAAGAAATTCCGTGAGTCCTTGAATGACCGCAAGCACCACCGCTTCGATGTAGTCCATCGTTTAGGAATGCCTTTCTTTTACCTGATGATCAGCAGAAGATGATTCACAGAACAGACGACGACCCCTAGCCTTTCCACTGACTGGCAAAATCACGAACGCCCTCTTCCCAGGACGGCAACTCAATCAAGGGGTCCTGTAGAGAGGTCAGCACGGCATAGGGTGGCCGTCGAGCAGGGCGAGGAAATTGAGCGGTGGCTATCGGCACGACCGAGGTTTGAATATCCAACGCCTGATAGAGTGCTTGGGTCAATTCATACCAACTGGCTCCGCCTGTACCGGCCATGTGATAGGTCCCAAACGCATCGGTCTCACCCAATTGGAACACCGCTTGGGCGAGATGAGGGGCAAAGGTCGGTGACCCATACTGGTCGCTGACGACTTTCACGACCTCTCGTCCCGCCATTCGACAAATCGTACTGGGAAAGTTCTTCCCCACGGTGTGGTAAAGCCAAGCCGTCCGAACTATAAAATGCCGTGGGTTCGCAACCCGCACAGCCTCTTCACCGGCTAATTTACTGTGCCCATAGACGCCTAACGGATTCGTACGATCGAATTCATGATACGGCCGATTCTGCTGACCATCAAACACGTAATCGGTGGAAAAATGGATAAGAGCCATCCCCAAATCATTCGTTACCACGGCAAGATTTCTCGGGCCCAGGGCATTGCCCCGGTATGCGGCATCCTGTTTCACTTCTGCCTCATCTACCTGCGTAAATGCGGCCGCATTGATGACGATGTGTGGTCGTAGTTGATCAAGGGCTTTCCTGACTTCCTCGAACTGCGTGATATCCAAATCCTGGAGATCCCAGGCCGTGACCTCGTGGTCGGCATATTGCCGTTGGAGCGCCTGCCCTAATTGCCCTTGAGCCCCTGTGATTAAAATTCGACTCTGCCTCATGGGTGATAATCCGGAAGCTGGTCGCACAGGTCACCAAGTAACAGCCCGGCAGCATCCTTTGTGGAGAGAAGTGGCTGTTCGATCGGCCATTGAATGCCAATACGGGGATCATTCCATCGAATGGTGACTTCACCCCCAGGTGCATAGACATCGGTACATTTGTACTCCACTTCCGCCACATCGCTGAGGACACAAAATCCATGGGCAAATCCCATAGGAACATAAATTTGTCTGAAATCCTCTGACGATAAGGTTACCCCCACCCATGAGGCAAAGGTCGGAGACCCCTTTCGAATATCAACCGCGACATCAAAAATTTCTCCACGGATCACCCGAATGAGCTTCCCTTGTGGGCGAATCATTTGAAAGTGTAGCCCACGAAGGGTCTCGAGAACCGACGATGAACAATTATCCTGCACAAATGGAGGCAGAATCCCTGCCTCCTGATACTTTTGCACATGATACGTTTCTAAAAACCATCCACGTTGATCTCGGTACACATCAGGCTCAACAATTAGAACCTCCGGGAGCCGCGTTGGGAGAAATTTCATATCCGGTTACTCCTGCCCCTGATTGACCAAATGCAGCAAGTATTTCCCGTATCCGTTGTCTTTCATTTTCGTGGCTAAGCGCAACACGTCTCCTGACTGAATGTATCCCATTTTGTAGGCGATTTCTTCCGGGCAGGAAACCATCAGGCCCTGTCGTTCTTGTAACACTTGAATATAATGGGCCGCTTGCATAAGGGATTCGTGAGTCCCTGTATCCAACCAGGCAATGCCACGCCCAAGCACCCGCACATGCAGCGATCCGGCCTCTAAATAGGTTTTATTCACATCGGTGATTTCGAGTTCATTTCTCGCCGAAGGCTTGAGAGAATCGGCAATACCCACAACCCGATTGTCATAAAAATATAACCCGGTTACGGCATAGGGCGACTTTGGTCGGGGGGGCTTTTCCTCCAGGCTGGTGGCTTGCCCGTGCTCATTAAAGGTCACCACGCCGTATCGTTCCGGATCCCGAACCTGGTAGGCAAAGACTTGGGCCCCCGTGGCCTGAGAAGCCGCTTCCTGAAGATAGCGAGACAGCCCATGCCCATAAAAAATATTATCACCAAGAATGAGCGCCACCCGATCCTGCCCGATAAACTCACGCCCAAGCACAAAGGATTGCGCAATTCCCTCCGGTCGGGGTTGCACTTGGTAACGGATCGTTAACCCGAGATGACTACCATCACCTAACAATCGGATAAACCCTTCCTGCTCATGCGGAGTCGTGATCACCAAAATCTCCCGGATTCCAGCAAGCATGAGGGTTGACAACGGATAATAGATCATCGGTTTATCAAAAACCGGCATGAGTTGTTTGCTGACCGCGTGGGTTAAGGGATAGAGTCGGGTTCCCGATCCACCCGCCAGGATGATTCCCTTCATCGTGCCCCCTTGCATCCCAATGTCTTCGTCATCCTCATGTTACCTTGCCACAATGAGAGAACGCCCATGCCCCTATATCGATGGGACAGAAGCTAACCCGAGTCGTTCCCGTTGATAAGAGTTCGTCGTCACAGCCTGACACCATTGGCGATTGGCAGCGTACCATTCAATCGTCTGTTGCAACCCAGACTCGAAAGAGTGGCGTGGGCTCCACCCCAATTGCGAGTGAACTTTGGTGGTATCAATGCCATAACGAAAATCATGCCCGGGACGGTCAGGCACAAATACTTTCAGGTCTGCGTATCGTGTGATGCCCCGTTGAGACAGGAAAGGATTGGAACCACCGGGCGCGACCTCTTCCAAGATCCGGCAGAGGGCATCGACGACATCAAGATTCGATCGTTCCGATCGCCCGCCCAGGTTATATTTTTCTCCAGGCGTTCCTTCCTGAAGGACCAGGAGTAGGCCCTCACAATGGTCTTCCACAAACAACCAGTCCCGTATGTTCTGCCCGTTCCCATAAATCGGAAGAGGCTTCCCTTCTAAGGCATTCAAGGCCATGAGAGGAATAAGCTTTTCGGGAAATTGATAGGGCCCATAGTTATTAGAACAATTGGTCATCAGGATTGGAAGACCGTATGTGTGATGAAAAGCCCGTACCAAATGATCAGCGCTGGCTTTCGACGCCGCATAGGGGGAATTGGGGGCATAAGGGGTCTCTTCCGAGAACAATCCTGTCGGGCCCAACGTCCCGTACACTTCATCAGTTGAAACATGCAGAAACCGAAAACGTTGGCGATGATCAGCATGTCCTTGCTTCAGAAATCGCCGGACCACGTCTAACAAGACCAGCGTACCCGTGACATTCGTATGAATAAAGGGATAGGGGTCGTCAATGGACCGGTCCACATGCGATTCAGCGGCAAAATTCAACAACCACCTGGGAGAAAATGAATCCATAATCCTGGTCATCTCACCCGCATCGGCAATATCTGCCTGGATAAAAACTAGACGAGGATGGTCCCACAATCCATCAAGATTTTCTCGATGACCCGCATACGTCAATTTGTCCACGACGACAATTCGTGCCTCGGTCCTTTGAAGGGCCATCCGAACAAAATTGGCGCCAATAAAACCAGCGCCTCCGGTCACAATCATGGTCTCCATGGTTCAATACTCTCCACTTAATAGAAGCCGTGAAAACCAAGCAGGAAAAACTCTGGTGGGAGATCGAAAGGACGCCTTACTCAACCGTCACACTCTTGGCAAGATTTCTCGGACGGTCAATATCGACCCCTCGCAACACCGCAATATGATAGGCCAGCAGTTGAAGACCGACGGTAAACAGAATCGGGGTCAAGAGCGCATGGACAGCAGGAATCGCGAACACGTGATCGGCAACTTGATCCAAGGCATGATCCCCTTCGGTCACAAATGCAATCACGGGGGCACTCCTGGCGCGCACTTCCATCAGATTACTGACAGACTTTTCGTAGAGCCGATCTTTCGGCGATAGCACGACCACGGGCATGTCTTCATCAATCAATGCGATGGGACCATGCTTCATCTCCCCCGCCGCATATCCCTCGGCATGGATATAGGAGATTTCTTTGAGTTTCAAGGCACCTTCCAGGGCAATGGGATAATTAATCCCACGACCTAAATACAAAAAATTTCGCTTTTGATAATACCGCTGGGCAATTGCTTGGACCGATGCTTCCTGCTTAAGAATATGCTCGACTTGGCCGGGAAGCTTGAGAAAATGATCCAACCACCATCGCCCTTCCTCCGGACTTAACGTGCGACGCACTCGTCCCACATGCAAGGCCAAGAGGTATAAGGCAATCACCTGCCCAGTAAAGGCTTTCGTGGAAGCCACACTAATCTCAGGACCACATCTCGTGTAAATCACCCCATCGGCTTCACGAGCCAGAGTACTCCCCACCACATTCACAATCGCCAGGACACGGGCCCCTCGGTGCTTAGCTTCCCGTGCTGCCGCCAATGTATCTGCGGTCTCGCCTGAGTGTGAAATGGCAATAAACAAATCGTCCTTTTGAATCATAGGCTCCCGGTACCGGAACTCTGAACCAATATCCACCTGAACAGGGCGTCGAATCATTTCTTCGAATAAATATTTCCCGACGAGCCCCGAGTGCCAAGACGTCCCACACGCAACGATCCAGATTCGCCTGGCGTTGAGCAACTCCTCGTCGGTCATGGCCAAATCGGGAAGATCCGCTTCGCCCGTTTCATATTGAAACCGGCCCCGAAGCGTATCCATGATCACTTGTGGCTGTTCGTGGATTTCCTTCATCATGAAATCCGGATAGCCCCCCTTTTCAGCCGCCTCAGCATCCCAATCAATGGTAACCGGGTTGAAGTCTTTCGGTTGGCCATCCGAATCAAAAATGGTGATACCGGATTCCTCTAAAATGCCCACATCTCCGTCTTCTAGGAACACCACCTCCCGGATATGGGCTAGGAGAGGCGTGACATCAGAGGCCAAAAAAGCTCCCTTTCCATTCTGACCAATCACCAGGGGACATCCTGAGCGACTGACGACGATACGTCCTGGCTCAGCCAACGACATCACGGCAATGGCATAACTCCCATGGAGCTCATTGGCAATTAATCTGACCGCTTCCTGAAGCCCATGGCCTTTTATTGTGAGCGAGGATAAGAGATGCGCAATAACCTCAGTATCGGTTTCAGACTCAAATCGATAGCCTTCTAATTCCAGTCGATGGCGGAGATCTAGGAAATTTTCAATTATACCGTTATGGACGAGGACAATCTCTCCCGAACGGTGAGGATGGGCATTTTGTTCAGATGGCCGACCATGCGTGGCCCAACGCGTATGACCGATTCCTATTGTTCCGGCGACGGCCCCGTTTTGCAAAACGGCCTGAAGATTGGTGAGCTTGCCCACCGTCCTTCGAATTTTCAACTCTCCATTATGTTGAATCGCAATCCCGGCGGAGTCGTACCCTCGATATTCCAGCCGTTGTAGCCCGGCCACTAAAATAGGGGTAGCTGATTCACCTCCAACATATCCGATGATTCCACACATACGCTAACGCTCCTTACATCGCATCATTTTTTCCAAATGGTATTGGAAAGATCAGGATGGTATCGATCAGCCTAGATGAAAACACATGAGCCCAGCCAGATATCGCTCGACTTCGTTCATCAAAATTGGCCACTAGACAGGGTCTTTTTGTTGGTGAGGGTTCGGTCGGAGTGACGACTCTGCCGGGCCACCATGCTCTTTGTCCTGAACATGGGCGGCTGAGGAAGAAGCCAGAATTTCTCGCCGTTTCGCCGCCGTACCTTCTTTATTGATTTGCGCCACTCGAGAAATGCCCAATGCATTGGGTGGAACATTTTTCGTAATGGTAGTCCCTGCCGCAATCAACGCCCCTTCCCCTATCGTCACCGGGGCAATTAATTGCACATCGCTCCCAATAAAGACATTGTCCTCAATCTGTGTCCGTGCCTTTCGAAATCCATCGTAGTTACAGGTAATGGTCCCGGCGCCGATATTCACATTCCGGCCAATCACAGTATCTCCGAGATAACTCAAATGATTGACCTTAGACCCCTCTCCAACTTCCGTCTGTTTCAATTCCACAAAATTACCAACCTTGCCTTTTCGATGAATATGGCTCCCCGGACGCAAATGCGCAAAAGGCCCGATGACCGCCCCCTCTTCTATCCTGGCGTCCAGCAAGACGCACGAATCCTGAATGAGGACATTATTGCCGACCAGGCAATTGTTCAGCCTCGAATTGCCGTGAATAACGCAATTGGCTCCAAGGACGGTCCGGCCTTCAAGCATGACTCCGGGATACAGACTGGTATCCCTTCCGACCTCGACTCCATCGTCAATAATCACACGTTCCGGATCCAGCATGGTGACCCCTGACAACATGAGACGCTGGCAAATTCGTCGTCGCATTTCTTTTTCGGCTATAGCCAGATGCTCCCTTGTGTTAATCCCAGTCGTCTCCAAATGGTCATTGGTTATCCATGCCACAACTTTCAGGCCTTGCTGGACAGCCACTTCAATAATATCGGTGATGTAATATTCCCCTTGGGCATTTTGCGGACGCAATTGACTCAATGCCTTTCCAAGGAATGTGCCATCCACGACATACGTCCCAACATTAATTTCCGAAATACTTCGTTCTTCTGCTGAGCAATCTTGATCCTCGACAACACGGCGGATCTCGCCTGATGGCCCGCGAACCACCCGCCCGTATCCACGTGATTCTGGAATGACCGTCGTTAAGATGGTCAGGCCGGCTTTTTCAGATTGATGGTAATCAACCAGGGAAGTCAGAGTGGCCTGCGTTAATAAAGGCGAATCGCCATTGAGAATCAAGAATTGGTCGGCCTGCTTGGCGTCGCTCCTGGTACATACTGGATACGCCTGTTGAACCGCATGCCCCGTCCCCAATTGTTTCTCCTGAATCACCACTTCAAACGGCTCAAAATTCGCCTTTTCTTGTTCGAGGTAGGCCTGGACCTGTTCCGATCCGTGGCCGACCACAATGGCAACGGTCTGGGTTGCCACTTGCCGGGCTAAGTTCGCGGCATACCACAGCATGGGACGACCGGCCACACGATGCAGGACTTTGGGCAAAGCCGATTTCATCCGAGTTCCTTGTCCCGCAGCCAGAATCATGGCGGCCGTGTTTTTTTTACCACTCATTACGCCTGTCATACCCTTCGTTAAAGGTCTCTTCTTATGGTGTTTGGACTTTTGGTGAGTCCTTGAGGGTCATTCTATCTCGTTTTTTTGCAATTTCAATGCTAGAGGATTTATCCGGAGGAGAATAGAACCCGCCTGAAACAATCAGCTTCATGGCTTCCTCAACCCCCATATCTACAGGAATAATTTCACTCTCGGGAACCAGGAGAAAATAGCCAGAAGTTGGATTCGGAGATGTGGGGACAAACACATGGACCAGAGGCTCCGGAGCCAGATTCTGGATTTCCTTTCTGGTTTCCCCCGTGACAAACGACAAACAATAGTTCCCCTCTTTGGGAAATTGAATCATAACCACTTTGTTATATTTTTCGCGTTGTTTGAATGATAAGATGTCCATCATCGACTTCAATGTGGCATAAATACCACGTACAATCGGGACGCGATCTAAAATTTCTTCCCACCGGACGACCAATCGTTTTCCCAAAAAATTTGTGGCAAAGACCCCGGCTGAAAAAATTAACAGCAATAATGCCAAAATACCGAGACCGGGGAAGTAATAATCCGGCAACACCAGGTCCGCTAATGCCGTGCCAAGGATACTATCCACGGTCACAAACAGCGTTTTTAAAATGAGGATCGTTCCCCAAATTGGGGTAATTACCAACAGGCCTGTCAAAAAATAACGTCTGAGAGAGGCGCGAAGGGTATTCATGAGAAAAATCCGCCTTATACCCGCCACACAGAGCAGGCAGGGTCTATACGGGAGAGGTAGGAAGTCACCGTAGTACTACCGCATCTTACAATCAGGATGGGACTCCTGCAAGACTTTTCTTGCGAATTTCAATGACTTAGACTAGGATCGATCAGAATAAATTTTCATGAAACCGAGAAACCACGCAAAGGGAAAACGAGGCCTATCTTCAGGGTTATTCATCACCTTCGAAGGCACAGAAGGCTCCGGAAAGACCACACAATGCCACCGATTGGCACGAGCACTTCGAGCTCAGGGCTATCAGGTATTAGAAACCCGTGAGCCTGGAGGAACTCCATTGGCTGAAGCCATTCGTCGCCTTCTGCTTTCCCACTCCAAAACGAAATCCAACAAGGAAATCATTACGCCAGAATGCGAAACAGCTCTAATTCTGGCTGCCCGGTCCCAACATGTGGCTCATGTGATTCGGCCAGCCCTGTCAAAAGGCATGATTGTGCTGTGTGACCGGTTTTTTGATTCAACTCTGGCCTACCAGGGATACGGACGACACCGTGATATCACCTTTCTAAAGCATTCCCATCAGTTCGCCACGGAAGGACTGACTCCACACCTCACGTTTTTACTGGATCTCCCGACCCAAGAAGGGTTGGCGAGGCGACAACAGGCCCGACACCAAAATCGACTTGACCAGGAATCATTGAATTTCCATCAACGAGTACGTCGAGGCTTCATCGCCCTCGCTAAACAGCATCCCCAACGCATTCAAAAATTGGATGCCAGGCAATCCCCCGAGATTCTGAATACTCTTATAGCATCCATGATGGCACGCCTCATTCAGTCGTTGCCATCGACAGGCCTGGCTCACGTTACTCCTCAACCCAGCCGCAGTATCAAGCGAGTCCAGACGAAAGGGACCCCTCAGCATGGCGTTTCGAGATCTCGTCGGGCATCAACGCCCAATTAAATGGCTCCAAACAGCGGTCTCCACCAACCATCTGGGTCATGCCTATCTGTTTCATGGGGAACCGACCATTGGGAAACGACTCACCGCTATCGCGCTTGCCCAATATCTCCATTGCGAGGTCCCACAAATCGCACCAACACCCGATGCCTGCGGCCACTGCCGATCATGTCATCAAATCGCCCAGGCCACCCATCCCGACTTTTTGTTGGTTCAACCTGAAGATACGCAAAAGCAGAATCCCAAAATTACCATTGATCAAATACGCGACATCGAACATCTGGTTATTTATCGTCCTCTCCTGGGGTCACATAAGATTTGCCTCATTGATCAGGCCGACTCAATGACCACCGAAGCAGCCAACGCCTTGCTCAAGACATTGGAGGATCCGCCAGACCATTGCCTCTTTCTCCTGATCACCAGCCGCCCGGAGCACCTTTTGGCGACGATTCGTTCCCGATGCATTACGTTGCGATTTGCCCCGCTTCCCTCTGCCAGCATTTATGAATTCCTGAAGGAACAGACAGACAGGGAAGACCAGGATAACCGGTTAATCGCGGCATTTGCGGAAGGCCGGTTGGGTTCAGCTTTGGCTTGTGACCCCACAGAATTAAAGGTGAAAATCCGTCAGTACTGGGCGTTGTTATTTGGGGAAGATACTGCGTCGGCTTCACGGGTGATGGATATGAGTGAAGGGCTGGTCAAATCGAACCAAGTACAGGAAGCGATTCATTGGTTTTGGGCAGGGCTCAGGGACTTGCTATTGCTGACCCTGGATCATTCCTTGTCTCCCACCTTGTACCAGGATCAAGAAACGGCGCTTCGCGAGTTGTCTCTACAGATCACCCCTTCTTCACTTCTGGACTTAATCCATGAACTCAACCAACTCGAGCGAGGGCAACAACGAAATCTTAATGTGCAAATCGGATTGGAACAATTTTTCTTTCATCTCCACGACCAATTGGAATTCTCGCATTCACCAGGGCTCGCTTAACCATCAATTACCTGCTTACCCCGGTTCTGCGACCACCCGAGTCGTTTGGCACTTGTGGGTTCGGAGCTAACAGAGGATGTCTTGTCATGTCCAACACGTTTTATGTCACCACCCCTATCTATTATGTCAACGATGTGCCACACATTGGCCACGCCTACACCACCATCGCGGCCGATGTTCTAGCCCGGTTTTACCGGCTAACAGGGCATGAGGTTTTCTTCCTCACCGGATTAGACGAACATGGGCAAAAAGTCCAACAGGCGGCGGCCAAGGCCGGGATCGATCCGCAGGCACATTGTGACCTCCTTACGCCGAAGTTCAAGAATCTCTGGTCCCAATTGCATATCTCCAACAATGGGTTTATTCGCACCACCGATCTTCAACATCAGGCCATCGTACAACGCTACCTTCAAGCCCTCTATGACAAAGACTTGATTTATCAGGCCGAATACACCGGCTGGTATTGCACCTTTGACGAGCGATTTTGGACAGAAAAGGATGTGGAGAACGGCCTATGCCCGGATTGTCGGCGACCAGTAGAGCAGGTCAGTGAACGAAATTATTTTTATCGCATGAGTCGCTTTCAGAACCGGTTGAAGGAACATATCGAGAAAAATCCCGACTTCATTCAGCCGGACACCCGTCGCAATGAGGTCCTAGGGTTTCTGCAAAAGCCCCTTGAGGATCTGTCAATTTCCCGACCCAAGTCACGGTTATCGTGGGGCATCGAATTGCCATTTGATCGGGATTGCGTGGCCTATGTATGGTTCGACGCCTTAGTGAATTACCTGTCAGCCCTGGAGTACGTCGCTCCAACTCCCAGCACCTCAAAATTCTGGCCCGCGTCGCTCCATCTGGTCGGAAAAGATATCCTGACCACCCATGCCGTGTACTGGTCGACCATGTTAATGGGCTTGGACCTGCCGCTCCCCCAATCCATCTTTGCGCATGGCTGGTGGACGGTGAATGGGGAAAAGATGTCAAAAAGTCGAGGGAATGTTGTCGACCCCTATGCCATGGTCAAAGAATTCGGCGCTGAT
>JBATLR010000327.1:0-5276 GCA_049289415.1 Nitrospirales bacterium | reverse complement strand
AGACCCCAAAAAGGGTATGCCAATCGGGAAACCGACTGCCGCCCCTAGCCCTGCTAAGCCACAGCAAAATCCGGCCAAAAAGCCAATGGGCAAATAGGTATCCGGACGATACCCGATACCTGCAATTCACGACCTTTTACCATCAAGGAAAAGGCCCCACCTGTTCAGGTTTTGATTCGGGCGAACAACAAGAGGGGCCGGAATGGTTCGGCCCCTCTTCCTCCTAAAGAAAAACGACCTACCGGACTGATAAGGATATCCCAATCATCGTGACTGAAAGAATCCAAATCAACGCTGGCTGGAACCCCCTCAACGGGCACATGCCTCGAACCGTTGACTTTCCCTGGGGCAGACATGTGCTTTTCCTGATCTGGCTGCTCTTGACCGGTTGCGCAGAACCACCGATCTCCCAATTGAACGCAGCCTCCCAAGCTCTTGAAGACGCGAGAATATCAGAAGCCGAACATTACGCCATTGAGAGATTCACTGAAGCGGAAACGGCATTTCGACAGGTACAACAAAAACTGGATCGACAGGGAGATCGGATGCCGCTTTTTCGTAATTATGATCCTGTCATCACAATGCTGTCGGAAGTCTTCAACAACGCCACGCAGGCCAAAATCGAAGCCATCGCCAATAAAAAGGAGTCCAAAGCCAATGCCGAGGTGGCTCTCGCCTTTGCCAAACAGCATCTGCAAGACGTTCGTGCGCTCCTGGCAGACATTTCCGCTCCCACGCCTGATCACGGGGAGCTAGACCAACTTCTACAAGCCTTTCAGGACACGGAAACCCTCCTCGCTGAAATCGAATCCATTATGGCGCAAGAACACTTCATCGACGTGATGACCACCTCCCATTCCGTAGAATCTTTTGCCACTCGAATTCAAGCACAGATTATCTCTGTCAAACGGCTTGCCGCAAAGCAACACGTCTAATAATGGAGAACCCTTTGACCACTCCGCCCACCAGGTTTCAGTCGGCCTGGCGTCGGCGCTGGATGATAACGCTCATGCTGGTCCTGCTTCCAGCGTTGACGTTTGCCTGGTGGGGACACACAGACTATCCCGACACGTTTCCTTCACTGGTCGAAGACCTGGACCGACAGGCGTGGGTCAACGGCGCAGAGACCCTGTTTCCTGATCGATACCAACAATTCCATACACAAATACTCGAACTCCGTGCCCAATGGCGGACAGAGGCCAATCACTGGTGGACAACCGGCGACGCTGAACAGTTCAACCAGACCTATCAACAACTGGTGGAAGAAGGCTCTCTGCTGATTGAAGCCTCTCGCCAAAAAATCACTGCCCTGCGCTTGGAGGTCGAGGAGCTTCTTCAGCCTGAACAGGCGCAGCTCACACGGTTGCGAGGGCTTTCTCATGTATTCGACCTGGAAGACGACATGCCGGCACTGTCCCAGGCAGAGGGATTGCTTCGAGAAAGTGTGTTGCGATTAGAGCAGGGACAATACATGCAGGCCCGGTCGGCCGGAGAGCAGGCGATTGCACATCTTCGCCGCGTGGAAGCCCATGTCGTCACACAAATGAACCGCTATACAAACGAGGCCCAAATTGCCCGCTGGGCGGAATGGGTCACGCAGACCCTACAACGATCAGTCGGCACAGCCGTCATTGTCCTCAAGGCCCCCCGTCGCCTCCTTGTCTACCAACACGGTCGGGTCGTCGCGGAGTATCCGACACGGGTGGGATTTTCAGGATTGGCCGACAAGCTCTACGAGGGAGACGGCGCCACACCGGAAGGACAATTTCGCGTGATGCACAAAAAAGAGGGACCGGGGACCATCTATTATAAAGCGTTACTCTTGGACTACCCCACGATAGCCCACCAACAACGATTCGACGAGGCCAAAGCAAATGGCCTGGTGCCCCTCAACCGGTCAATCGGCGGCCTGATTGAAATTCATGGCGAAGATCCCAATAACGAAGAAACCACCAACGGGTGCATTGCCTTGGAAAATTCCGCGATGGGTGACGTATTCGAGCGGGTAAAAGTCGGAACGCCTGTCACCATCGTAGGGGCACTGAACCAGGACAATGACGTCGTGACCTCCTTACACCGGCTGGAAGTCCATATTCAGGAACGGAATGAACGGTGGCACAAACCCCGTACGCTTGCCGCCTCATTCGCCCGTACAGAATAAAATGACATTCTCCATGCCCCCCCACTCACGCCAGACGCTTCTGCTGAGCCTGCTCGTCGTCCTGACAACGGCACTTGGGGCTTCACCTCCCCAGGCTCCAAAGCGCACCCCAACCGTGGTCCCGGTGACGATCCAACCCCAGGAAGCACACATCCCGTTTTATCCTTCCGCTCCCGGTCTCCTTGCCACGGCACCCAAGGGCCTCTACCTCGTGGTCGATACGGCTCAAAATCGGGTATCCCTTCGAAAGGGCAATCGGATCCTCTACAGTGCCGTGGCTTCAACCGGCAGCGGGGCACGGTTGCAAGATCCTCGCAATCCCGGCAACGGATGGGTGTTCGATACTCCGCGTGGGGTGTTTACGATTTCCAGTAAAATTAAAAATCCGGCCTGGAACAAACCCGATTGGGCCTTCATTGAAGAGGGGCAACCCATTCCAACCAAACCCCAAGACCGGATTGAAACCGGCGTGCTGGGAGACTATGCCCTTGGTTTCGGCAATGGCTATTTCATCCATGGCACGCTGTATACGCGAACGCTGGGCACCAACGTCACCCATGGCTGCATCAGACTCGGAGATGAACCGCTTGAATATGTCTTTCACCACGTGCCCCTTGGCACCACCCTGATCATCTATTGAATCCTCTCAAGTCTTTCTTCATCCACTGGCCACTCCAAACCACCAGCTCCTACTTGGTATGGATGCTTCTGCTCATGCTTGCCCTGGGAGAAGCCTGTTCTTCCCAGAGCGGGGCTCAACAAAAAACCTCTTCTCATCCCGTTGAACAAGAGCTGCAAATGGCAAAAACCAAATCTCTCTATGTCATCGTCGATACCGATAAGAACCTCGTATTGCTCAAAGCCCGTGGTATCCCCCTGCGGACATTTCCCCTGACCGGCATCGAGTGGATCGGAGCCCCTCTCACCCACTCAACCGTACTGCACCTCCAGACGAAAGACCCATCGGTCTCCCCCCTGCCCATTTCTCCTCCATCAGTTTTATCTCAGGAATCTCCGCCGGAAGATCCCATCACTCCCTTAACCGTCAGCAACATGCCCACTCGCTATGAGCTCACCTTTCATGAATCCCTGACCATTCTGGTCCAACCCCCTCACCTCCCCTCCTTTTGGACAAACCTGGGGCATCAAATAGCCGGTTGGGGGCGACGGGTCACAGCCAAAATGGCGACCTGGGGCGGTTCCCACCAATACCTGGTGCTCTCACTTGATCCTGTCGAAGCGCAAGCCTTGTATTGGGCCGCCATCCCGCCTATGACGTGCCTGGTAATTCCGGGAAATCCCGCAGACCAATAAAACCCGTTCTCTCATTCAGTGATCAATGGTTCGTTTCCTACCAGGGCCTGAAGATTCGCCAACTATATCCCTAAAAACATGAAAGCTCAGAATCTTCCCAACTGCCCTGGGCATGGTAAGGGAAGAGGGGGAATACTATCCGAAGGATTGAAGATGGCATACAAGACAACGAGGGAGACGGGGAAATAATAAAAACAACCGGAGAAGGGAAACTCCAAGCCGGCAGGGAGCACTTCAACCCAAACGGCTGGAGATGAACAGCACCGGGTGGAAAAATCATTTTTGTTTGGAGCGGCACGAAAGTCGAAGGGAGATAGGCTACGTTTCTGAAATGCTTGAAATTCAGAAATGTTCTAGGCGAATGAACCGTCTTGCATTGGAAATGGGGACGACTACTCTTTCAACATGACATACAATTGACCATCCTGAATTTTCATATCCTCAACCCCCTTCGAAAATTGATCCCAAAATCCTCCTGAACCACCAAATTCTTCCACCAGGTTGGTATTCTTAATATCTCCCCACCAGGCACTGGGAAGTGGAATGCCACCCAGACTAATACCCCGCATCACCACCACAGGCTTCCCATTGGTATAACTGAGCTCCAATCCAAAATTGAGTTTCAACATCTTTCCACCCACAATGGGCATCTCATGATTAATCGGGACCACCAGTTGGACACTGACGAGGTCGTCCGCCATATCAACAGCCACATGTCTGGCCATATACGAATCGGTGGCAATCAAGGCATTCACTTCCCGCTCGGTTAACTGAATCTCCCGATTCCCATCTGTTTCAGCATAGGGCACTGGTTCAAGGGCCGCGTCTAGTGTGGACGGGGACGGTTGGGACACGGATGAAGAAGCGGCATCGGCCGTCTGAAGCAAGTGAGCCATTTTGGCATTTAAAACCTGCTGCTCCGATTCAGCCAGACGGGTCGGCTGAAACATCGTGGCATAGACGTACTGGTTCATCCACCATACGACACCCAACGTCGTGGCCAACACCGCAAGCCCGACAAAAAGAATAACCTGTTTCCCACTAAACTTTCGCCGTGAAACCACTGTTTTCTGTGTTTCAGCATTCATAACTTTCTCCCCCTTTCCAAAGTGACCGTGAGCCAGGATACGAAGGTTTCGTTAATCGATGAAGATCCGAATTGTTGCATTTACAGTGAGAACCTAATTATCATGGGTCTGGCATATAATTTCCTTTCCCCCAAGCATTAAAAACAATACAATTCGCAGCAAGATGATGACCTATTGAGTGCAAGAGCAATCTCCCATCCTCACGGGATAACCCCGAAAAAAAGCTATGGGATTTTAGGAAGTGGACAAGAAGTCCAATATCCGTTTAATCAAGAAACAAGGAATTTGTGAAAACGGTCATTGCAGATCAATTGTATTTTCGTTTCGCCCTAACTATTCAAACATAAGACCAAGGACTCCCCCCAAAGATCCAAGGGAAAGGCACTAAAAAAATGTTGACGGAACTTTCTAAGATTTTACCCCTCACAATTAGAAAAAAAGCCTACCGGCTTGTCATACAGATGGTGAGGCAGCATGAGCAGGAAAGCGCAAAAAAACTAGAGGAGAAGCTGCCCAAAATAGATTTAACGAAGGAACATATAAAAAACTTAAAGATTTTAACCAATAAGGCCGCCCTCCTTGATGTGTTGCCTAAACATTCGATCGCAGCGGAAATTGGCGTGTCGCGGGGAGATTATTCTGAAAAAATTCTTTCCATCGTCCAGCCAAAACAGTTGCATTTAATTGATGCCTGGGGTAGTGCACCCTACCAA
>JBATLR010000326.1:0-4067 GCA_049289415.1 Nitrospirales bacterium | reverse complement strand
TACGTGTTCCAACAAGCACTCGTACTCCACTCATACCTCACTCCTTTCTGAAAATTAGGGCGATCATCGTATAAAGTTTTGCCTATTATCCAGAGCCTATTCCGTCTCTTTATCAATCGTGTTGACCCTTGTCCTCGAGTCGTCCTAACCTCCTATTGTTCGTAAGCCCCCTGTAGGCGTTTGATGTCAAGTTTCTTCATTTGAAGGAGGGCACCCATGACTCTATTGGTTTTTTCAGGATCGTGGCTTTGCATCATTTCGCTCAGCACGGTTGGAACAATTTGCCATGACAGACCATACTTGTCTTTCAACCAGCCGCACTGCCCCTTTTCGCCACCTTTGGAGAGCTTCTCCCATAGTTCGTCAATCTCATTTTGGGTCTGATAGTTTACGATAAAAGATACGGCCTCCGTGAATGTGAAATGCGGTCCTCCGTTTAAGGCCATAAATTCTTGTCCGTCGAGCTGGAATGTGACGGTCATCACTGATCCCTTGGGTCTTCCGGAAACCTTTGCCCCTTCCTCTCCATAATGGGTGACGTTTCCGATCTTAGAATTCTTGAAAATCGACACATAAAAAATCACCGCCTCTTCGGCCTGATTATCGAACCACAAACAGGGGGTAATTTTCTGCATCATGGTGTTCCCCTTCATGGAGCGTGAAGATGATGTTTATTTCAATTTCGCGACGTGCAAAATGTCATTGTACTCTTACCGGCATGTCCCTATTCTGTTGGCAAACCGCCGATCTCTAAAACCGGTCGGATTTCGACCGTGCCCACCCGGGCCCCCGGGATTTGTGCGGCGATGTTCATGGCCTCATCCAGATCCTTGGCTTCGATAAGAAAGTAGCCGCCCAGTTGTTCTCGTGTTTCAGCAAACGGACCATCGGTGATGAGCCGTTTCCCGTCTCGTATACGGATGCTGGTCGCCGTCGTGACCGGATGGAGTGGAGCGGCAGCCAGATAATTCCCTTCAGCTTTGAGCCGGTGTGCAAGCTCTGTGGATTCCTTGTAACACTTTTCACGTCCGGCCTCGTCCCATGCCTGATCAGTTCCGTAAATCAACAGCATGTATTTCATATGAATTCCTCCACTAGAACGAATGAATGCCAATGCTCAAATGAGCCTAAAACCTTGCTAGACAAAAGGGCGACCGATGCGACAGATCGCAACGGAAAGTTTATTCGTCCCGCAACGTGTTCCGCTACTGCTTTCTGGTATAGGTGATCTCCATGATCTTCATTTCCTTGCTGCCGTGATGAGTGCCGTACATGTCAAACGTCTGGGTATTGGTGTCGACGATCTTCCAGACTGCTCGATGCGTCATCTGCCCTCCGCCCGGCTCAGGATGCGATCCATTCAGCGTCATGGTCTTGCCATCGTCGCTCGCCATCCCTTCCATGATGAAAATTCCTGTCCCCATCGTATCCATCCAGGCCGTGACATATTTCTTGGTGATGTTGTCATAGGCGTCGATTCCAATTCCGGAGAAAGGTTGTCCCATCATTTGACCGGTGTATTCCTGGTAGAGAAATCGTCCGTCCAGCAACATTTTCATTTCTGCGGTGCCGGCGGATTCTGTGGGAGGCTTTCCTGGTTCCATCCATTCTTTGGATTTGGTTGTCCAGCTCCCGGTAAGGCTGGCAAACAACTTGTGCGGTTCCCCAGGAGTGGCCAGCTTTTTGTACATCTCCATCATGGCTTGTGGGTCCATCTGCTTTTCTCCGTCTTTGTCTGTGGCGAATACTGGAATTGCCGTCAGGACTAGACAGAGACAGGTGAATGTGATGGTTGTAAAACGCATAGATGCCTCCTTGTGATTTGATAATGAAGACAGTTGAGATAAGCATGTCATGCTGTGAGTGACTGTCCACAGGCTACATTCATGAAGACAATTTTTTGCGTAGGTGCTCCTCTTGCTCCCTCAGCTCAGGTGTGAACTCTGGGCCGAAGTCCTCGGCTTCGAAGAGTTGGCGAATCTCAATCTCGCCTTCTTTGCCATCACCGGCAGGATTCGGACAGCGCTTGACCCATTCGATCGCCTCTTCTTTCGAATTAACCTGCCAGACCCAATAGCCGGCGATCAGTTCCTTGGTCTCGGCAAAAGGTCCGTCGATAACTGTTCGCTTGTTTCCTGAAAACTGCACCCGCGCGCCTTTTGAACTCGGGTGGAGCCCATCTCCTGCCAGCATTATCCCCGCTTTCATCAGTTCTTCGTTGAATTTACCCATCTCGGTAAGAAGTTGCTCGCTTGGCATTACACCGGCTTCCGAGTCTTTGGTGGCTTTGACAATAATCATGAATCGCATCAACCAATCTCCTTTGCTTTAGTACTGTGAGCTGAATTTAAAAATAGCCTTATCCGGATTCTCCCTGTTTGTCGAACGGGGGCTGGTGAAATCGACATATGGGAGTGTTGAATGATAATAATTTCCAAGGGCATATTGACCCACAGGCATGTTGCATATCAGAGGCCTTGGGGGGGGCAAAAAAGTTCGTCCAGCAAGGCCGCAGTCATTTTTGCGCGCAGAGCGTACTTCCAGTACGTGAGCACGGAAAAATGGAAAGAACGCCGCTGGCGGCTTTTTTCAACAGCCCCCATATGAAAAAACCGTTGAGTTGCAGCCCTGCCACCATGTGTTTCTGATCATAGAGCCTGAGGGCAGCTTGGACAGGATTGAAGCGGGTCCTTTCCTGGTCACGAACATTCCTCAGTCGGCAGGCCGGGGATCTCGATCAACGGTCGCACCTCGACGGTGCCAATGCGTGCCCCTGGAACTCGCAATGCGATACCGACAGCTTCATCAAGGTCATTGGCATTGATCAAAAAATATCCGGCCAGTTGCTCGCGTGTTTCTATAAATGGACCGTCAGTCACCAACGGCTTGCCTTCACGCACACGAACGATGACAGCCGTCGACGCCGGCTGAAGCGGTGACGCACTCAGATACTGTCGCTTGGCGTGGAGCTGGTGTGTGAGTTGCACGGATTCCTCAAGCATCTCCTTGCGGATGGTTTCACTCATTTTGTCGAATGCGTTTTCGTCATGGTGCACCAACAACAGGTATTTCATGTGAATGCCTCTGGCAGGTGGTTAGGCAAGGGATAAATGGATCGACCTTCCTGTATCTCATTGTTCCTCATAAAAATCTACGCATTCTGACAAGATTCCGCTTCTATCCCTTGTTGGAGCAGGTCCCTCACCGGCCGAACCTCCATACTCCCGAGGCGCACTGATGGAAACTTGGAAGCGATCTGAACAGCCTGATTGATGTCTCTGGCCTCGATCAGAAAGAATCCGCCGATCTGTTCCTTCGTTTCGGCGAAAGGGCCATCAGTGAGAGACACGCCGCCGTTGCGGACCCGCACGGTCATGGCCATCTCGACCGGTTCGAGGGGGTTGGCGAAAAGGAGTTGGCCGTTCTGGCGGAGTTCCTCGCAATAGACCATGGTTTCCTTTATAAGATTATCCCCCTCACTTATTGATAGGGTGTCCCACTTTTTTTCTTCCATGCAACAAAAGAGAAGAAATTTCATGGCGGCCGACCTCCGAATAGGTGGTGAATTGGTCTTGTTGTCAGTTAGTCGTTCAGGGGGGTCAAATTCGACAATAAGGTTTCGTGGGTTCAGGAGGCGAAGCTGGTACTCTAGGAATAGAGATCTTCCAAGCGTTCCCAACAAGATATTGTGTGTCACCATGGCCTGGTTACTAGAAACTGGAAAAACTCTGGTTGTACCTATTGGTACAGATAGGGAGGGGGATTAATTGCGATCCTGCAATCCGGCCAGCCGTTGTTCAAGAAATCGCCGTTCGGGCTTCTGCTGAGTGAGGCCGAGAGCCTGTTTGTAAGCGGCCTTGGCTTCCGCAATTCGGCCCAATCGTCGGCAGAGGTCCGCCTTCGCCGAATGTGCCAGGTAATAATTCGTGAGATCCCCTCGTGTGAGGATCGCGTCGATGAGGGTAAGACCCGCCAGTGGACTGTCACGCATGGCCACCGCGACGGCGCGATTCAGTTCCACCACAGGCGAAGGAGACGCCTGCATCAACAGGTCGTAGAGTGACACG
>JBATLR010000325.1:0-1505 GCA_049289415.1 Nitrospirales bacterium | reverse complement strand
CGTTCGACCACGATGGAACGACGGTCAGGTTCTCTCCGCCGACGGGATGCGCTCTTGTGACGATCCATCGACCGTGCTTAGGAAAGGTCCTTCTGCATGGCTCAGGACAAGTCCTTCGGCAGGAATTAAGACAGGCTCAGTGTTGTTGACGTCTTTGCTCTTCCTAAAGATAGTTGCGGAACAGCGGCAATGGTTGAGTCGGTGATGATATGAAACTGCCTTATTCTGACCGCTTAGAAATTTCTCAAAACAAAGTGACCCAGTATCTCCTTTCCTCGACCCATCGGGCGGGCAGAGGGAAGGCGAGGTTCTTTTCTGCCTTTGGATTTCAGGTTTCTTCCTGGGAAACGCTGGCACAAACCCTTCAGCAACATGCGAAGGATAACGCGGTTCTTTACACTGAAGAGACCCCGTTTGGCACTCGCTATGTGCTCGAGGGCCCTCTTATTGCGCCAAATGGCCGGGAATTGCAAATTCGGGCCGTCTGGTTTAATAGATACAGGTAGCGTGGCACCTCGATTTGTGACCGCCTATCCCTTGAAACGGAGGACACCATGATTCAGGAGTTAGAAGACGTGATTTTGGAATCCGATCTTCCCCAGAATGGGCTTCAACGAGGAGACATTGGAACCGTTGTGCTGGTTCATCAGGAGGGCAAAGGTTACGAGGTCGAATTTACCACCTTGGATGGCGAGACGGTTGCTGTTGTCACGCTGTCGGCTTCTCAGGTTCGACCAGCCCACAAGCATGAGATCGCCCATGCCCGCCATCTGGCAGGTTCGACCCTCTAGCAGGGCGCCATTCTTTCCTTGTTCAAAAGCGGAGAGGGCTCTCTCTCCCATGCTCAACCGGCACGCCTACCAATTGATCTTCCTTAAATATACGAGTCCTTGCCGGG
The DNA here is from genome assembly GCA_049289415.1 of Nitrospirales bacterium. Taxonomy (GTDB): domain Bacteria; phylum Nitrospirota; class Nitrospiria; order Nitrospirales; family UBA8639; genus Nitrospira_E. The sequence goes on along the minus strand of JBATLR010000325.1, from coordinate 607 downwards.
ACATTGATTACTCATTTATTCGTTGAATCCATTCAGTATGCAGACGATATGGATTATTGATAAGGACGAAAATCGGCCGCGTTTGGTGATAGCCTATCCACAAGTACTCAGGGTCAGGCCTTGCATTCACATATCACTCATACCGTGCCTAGAAATCTCCAGGGCTCTCCTTCTCTCACCCGTTTCCATTGGCCGGCATCCTGTTGGAGTGGGAGGGATTTCTTCTTTTCGGTTTTCTCCGGTCTCAATCGGTTAAACACATAATGACTGATGCCCGATAACGACTGTCGGGAATGTCGGAGGGGCGTCGCGTATCGCGGCGCGGGTGCGGCTGGGCTCAGATCCTTCGCAAGGCCCTTGTCCTGAGCGGAGTCGAATGGATCAGGATGACAATGCGGGGAATACGGATGGATGCCCGATGACTTTCGTGATGCAACCCTCCAAGACGCTATTCCCCGCTCCCTTCGAGAAAGCCCTTCGCCGTAGAAGTTGACTCAGTGGGTCGTGGCCCCGGATTCGGTTGCAGGCTTTTGTTGCTGTTGCTGGTAGAGGGCCTCGAAATTTACCGGGTTGAGCATGACGGTCGGGAACCCTCCCCGTGTCACCG
>JBATLR010000324.1:0-3843 GCA_049289415.1 Nitrospirales bacterium | reverse complement strand
CTTGTTCTTTTTTCAGCATGGACAGCGTGACCAGGGCCTTGCCCTTCCCCTGTATCCCCAAGGGTTGCAAGGCTTCTTGAAAGGTTTCCACATCCAGAGTCAGGCGGGTGTGCAGTTGGGCAAAGAGTTTTGCCAATTGAGTGCCACGAGGCGAGCTGGAGGACAACAGCTCACGCAAGCCCACCACCGCACTCTTGATGGTGAGGTCGACTCCGTTGGATGTCACATGGATCGGGTCAATCTGGACTTCATTGAGATCCGGAGACGACATGTTCACGTGCAGGGAGGTGTTGGCTAATTCCCTGATCGGGAGGGTATCCGGCAAGTGAATACGATTGAGCGTGACATCCGTTGTGAGTTGGGTTTGAGGTGTTGCGCGTGGAGAATAGGCCATGGTCATGGTGGCGTTGCCTCCCTGAACCCGATATCCTGAGACGGCTCCCTCAAGATCCCGCATCGTCAGTTTTCCATTAACTCCTAAAGGAAGGGTCAATTTCTTGAGATCATCTTCCTTGGGGACCTGACCCGCTGCCCGCAGGGTCAGACTGATCCGTCCTTTTGGATTGATTTCGTCTACCCCCTTCATGAGCGGTCCCGACAGATGCGGGAGAAGGTTGCCGACATGGAGAAGCGGTAGCTGAAGATCTACATCAAATCGTTGGCTCTCCTGCTGATACCGGGCTTTCATCCCCAAATCTAATATTTCTTCGCTGGTCAGTCGCAGGCTCTCCAGTAAATAATCTTGTTTGAACACATCTTCCTTGGCTTTTAATGACAGTCTGATTGAAGGAAGGGTGGCCGTCAGGGAGGGATCCTGGTAGGTCAGGTTGCCGAGCGTGACCTGGAGCTGGTCTTCCGAGCGAAGGCTGGTGGGTTGATAGGTCGGTGAGAGATGGCCTTGAAAGTTAGATTTCAGGATCACATGGCTGGTCCCGATTGTCATCGTATCAGCCGCATGGAGGTCAGAGAAATTTGAGGAAAATCCGACCGTTCCCTGAATTGCACCATTGGTTTCCTGATAGCCGGAAGAAAGCAGGAAGGTGAGTTGCTGCAGGGTGCCTTCTGCGCCGAAGGGTTTCACTTGAGCGTGAAGGGAGGACAGCTTGAGAGCCGCCGTCGCTTTTGCCCATTCGGGATGGAAATCCGGATGAAGTGCTCCGGTGGCGTGCAGCACAAAGGTATCCGGTTCGGACCCTTTCTGGAGAACGAGTCCTTGAAGCCGGTCCTTGGGGATGAGGGAGAGTAGGGCGCTAATCTTTGGTGACAGACGAAGCTTCAGTGAGGCATCCATGCCTTCCTTCGGGGCAGGATGAGGTTGTATCACGCCGTTCATCTGTAAGGTCGCATAAGGGCTGAGGTCTGCGTTCAAATGCTTCACCTCTATGTGACGGGTGTGATGATTGCCACTGGTATCGAGGGTCACGGCAAAAGGAAGAGTGAATGGTGTGCCAAGTAATTCACCGGGTAAGGCGGTAGTGCCGGAGACCTTCAGGTTTCCCGAAAACGGACCGGACGCCTGGTAGTCGCTCTGAAGCATAAAATTAAATTTTTGTATTCCATACGCTTGAAACGTCATATCAGGAGTAGAAAGTTTCGCTGTGACGTTTCCCGTCAAAGGGACGTTCTCCTTGATCTGAAGTTCCTGGGCGGTGAATGCCAGATCGGTCGGTCCCACGGTCAGTGCAAGTTCTGGATAATGCAGCTCGACATTTTTCCCGTCTAATCCCGCGTGGATGGTCCCCTGAAACCCGGAGTCGGGAAGTGAGCCTGTGAGGGTGAATGAGGGAGAAAGGTTTCCGCGAATTGAAACGGTGGCAAATTCCGGCGGTACAAAATCTTTGGCGAAGGCCATAATTTTCCCGAGGTCAAGATCCGTATCGGCAAGGGAAAGATTCACAGCTTTTTGAGTCAAGAATTCGTTGATCGTTCCGGAAAGTGTGAGGCGAAGGGCCGGATCCGATTCAATGGTGAGCTGTTTCAGATCGAGGTGTTGAGTCGGAAGATGAATTGCGGTATCGAATTTTATCTTCAGAGGCATTTGAATATGCTTGTCTTGAAGCGCCACGGCGAGTTGTTCAACCTGCAGTGTGCCGTTGAGATGCGCATCCTCCGACGACACGCCTCCCGAACTTTGGAGATTCAGACGGGTCAGGTTCACGGTGAGGTCGGGCGATACCACAAGCTGGATATTGGTCTCGATAATCTTAAGGGTTTCCAGATCAATCGAGACAGGGAGAGTGGGAAGCGCTGCCGGTTCAGAAGAGGGTGGGGAAGGTGGCTCCGGTGAGGCCTTCGTCAGTTCAGGCAGATTGAGTGATATGTCTGCATGATCGATGGAGATTTCGTTGATGGTGAAGGTGCCCTTCAGCAGTCCGAAAAGGCTGTAATCCAATGTCAGGTGTTCGAATGTGAGTGGGATTTGGCCTGGCTTGGTCAATTCCAATTGACTGACTTCAACGCCTGTCAGCAGATTAAACGAAAGGGATTGGATCCTGACCGTACCTTGAAGAAGCTCGGAGAGACGTATTTCCAACTCTTGCCGGACCATGTCCGAAGGAAACCAATAGGTCAACAACAGGCCTGCACAGAGAAGAAGGGCCAGGATGCTCATGCCCAACCAGACGAACCATTTCAAGAGTTTTCTTGATCGGGGTGGCTTTGCCGAAGGAGGCGTGTCTTGTTGGGGGGTATCGGAAGTCATAGAGGAGGAAGAATCCTATTGCCAGAAAGCGACGAGATCTCTTTTGTTATTGGAGTTAGGACAGATCACACAAAATACATGGTTTTGGTCTTACAGCTTTATGATGTGTATCGGGAATCCACCGAGGTGAACGTATCGCACTGGTGGTTCCAACTCTCGTGTCAACCTGCTTTTCTGTATTGCCGGGTTTCGCCCCGGCAGGCGAGGCCCTTTTGTTTTGGCAAAAGGGCCCAAAACCATTGACGCCCAGTCTGGTCTCATGGGGAGCGGACAGACGCCACCCTTGAGGAAGGCGGTCCAACTCGCAGGGCTCAAACAAGGCCCGCCAGCTCATAAGAGCGTCCCTCCCTTGGACCAGACCGCAGGCGTCGAACTCTGGGAGACGAACATATCAGTGACTCACATGAAAGAGCGAAGAGCCCTATATTCTGAGTGATCCGTTAAGACTCCAATGCCATATAACGGCTATTACCTAGGAGTTTAGTCAACTTTATGCCTTAAATAAAGGAATAACAACTTTTTACAGTAATAGCTGATTGGTGTTTTTTGAATGTGAAGGAAGCGGCAAACCCGATGAAAATTTTCGGCAACAATCGGGGCTGAGAATAGAAAGAGAGAGTCGTAAGGTGAAGAAGGGAGGTATGGGTAAAATTACTCTCCTTTGAGAATTCGGTAGGCAAAAAGGAGCACGAAGGCTCCGCCAATGGCGATGCCAAGACTATGCAGATTAAACCCGGTGACCTCGCCATAGCCAAAATAGGTGCTGATCAGTCCACCCACCATGGCACCGGAGATCCCAATCAAGATGGTGATAATCATTCCACCAGGGTCCTTTCCCGGCATGATGATTTTTGCCAGGATCCCCGCAATGAGGCCGAACACGATCCAGGATATGATGCCCAATGAGGAATCTCCTTGTGAGTCAGGATGAACGACAATATGTATCACTCGCCTGCCTATTGCCGGCAGGTCGAGTGACACGTTGAGACGGGCAAGGGCCCAAATTGTTATGTCTGTTCTTTCTCCATAGATGCAATAAAGGAATCAGCTTCTTTAATAGACGCTTCCATTTCTTTGATGAGAGAGGCGATGTTGCCTTCCACTGAGACCAACTCACTTTTCAACGACGAGATGGCTTGGGC
>JBATLR010000323.1:0-29555 GCA_049289415.1 Nitrospirales bacterium | reverse complement strand
GGTGGTATTTGTGCGCGTAGACGAAACTTCGTTGAATTCCACAATAGAGCCCGTAAGTGGTGGATCTCCTTCTATGAATAAGGTCGTCTTTGATATTCGTGGAATGAATGCCGGTGCAGGCGAGGTGGCCTTTGAAGGCAAGGCCTGGAGTTCTGACCCACTGGTGGTGTCTGAGCGGGTGATACAAGATCTGACCATTCTGGCCCTTGAACAGGCTTGGCAGAAACCAGCGTCCTCCCCCTCCGCGAAACAGGAGGTGAACGCAGAGAGCCCGAGCGAACCTCCTGCTCTTCGGATGGCGCCGGTAGCGGTTGATTCCTCCAGCTCACCTACCACCACTCAGTCGGCGACGGTCCTATTGGATTCGCCTAACCCGGTCGCTGGTACCCAGTCAGAGCCGGGTCCGCCAACTGAGATGGCACAAGAGCAGGGGACCCTCTTAACTGAACCGGTGGCTGAGGAAGTCACGCCTGCACCGGATGTGGCGGCGCCGGTGGTTGTCGAAAATTCAGGGAACTCAAACGATTCGTCCTTGGGACTTCAAATCGCTAGTGGAGCCTTATCGATTTTGTATACGCCCTTCAAAGTGGTCTATGCCGGCGTGGGCGGGTTATTTGGAGGTTTTGTCTATCTGTTGACCGGAGGAAATGAACCGGCGGCTCAATCCGTTTGGGATGCCAGTCTCAAAGGCACATACTGGCTTACCCCAGACCATTTACAAGGCAACGAACCTGTTCGCTTTAAGGGAGAGGCGACGCGTTAATCTTTCCAATCCCAAAACAACACTTCAACCGAATGGCATGCTACGGCGAGCGCCCCGATGTGGGCCTGGCCTGCATTGATGCGAAAGAGTGAACAGTCGTTCCCCCGATTCGGTCCATGTGTTGACAGCACGGTAGCCTTCAATCCGTCCTGGTCGAGTGCGATCTCACATTGAGCCATTCCACCCGATAATCCAATCCCCCGCATTTTGAGATACGCTTCCTTGCAGGTCCAGTAGGTTAAAAACTCTTGCGTCCGCTTGTCAGGTGAAAGGGTGGCAAGGTACGCCGCCTCTCGTGGAGAAAAATACCTTGTGGCGATATTTTGATCGCTGACATTCCGGTTGACCTGTTCCACATCAATACCCACAGCGTGTTCTACCGTGAAGGCCAGCAATGCCATTCCACTCGTATGAGAGACATTGAATTGTAATGACGGGTGGGGTGGTTCGGTCAGAGAGGGTTTTCCTTGTAAGTTGTTCTCAAGTCCGAGAGTACCAGGGGGAATTCCCACATAGTGACCGATCAAATTTCGAAGAATACCTCTGGTTGAAATAAATTGGTATTGGTGGTGAGGAAGCCGATACCGTTCTGCCCGTGCTCGTTCATCTTCAGATAGGTCGGAGCGATAGAGAGCAGCCTGGCGGGGTGACATATCCAGATGAACCCGCCACACATGGACCACGCCTGGTGACAGGCTCTGAAAAATGTCAGGAGACGGACTAGCCCAGTGGGTGGAAGTCAACATGAATTTCGGATGGATTGTATCGGATGGATGGCTTGGCCGAAACCCTTTGAGCCTCCAATAAAGAGTCGAGACCGGTGAGTTCCACGTTCCTATTTTTCGTCAACTTTCCTATACTGCTGACTTCTGGAAGAAAATGAGTGCGGGAACAAGGTATCCTGGAAGAGTTCTCGAGAGATCAAGCCCTTCCCGCACCTGAAAGGCTTGTCCAGGTGACAGTTCAGAACATATGTTCCTAGCAAAATCCACGCGTGGCATAACGCCATGGCATTGGTGCTTCGGTTTGGTCGTGTTGACCATTCTTGTCTCATGTTCTGAGAAAGGCCTGTCCGATATGACCCCAGAGCAACTGTTAGCCTCAATTGAAACACACACGGCGCCGGTAATCGTGGATGTCCGCTCGCAAAGTGAATACGATGCCGGGCATGTGCCGGGCGCTGTGCATCTGCCTTTTTACGCCATGTGGAGCCGTCATAAGGAGACCAACGCCACACCAAAGGACCCGATTGTCATATATTGCGAGCATGGCCCGAGAGCGTGGATCGGGAAATTCGCTCTTTGGACGGTGGGGTATAAAAATATTGTGTACCTGGATGGTCACATGTCAGGCTGGAAACAGCGAGGCCTGCCCATGAAAAACCGGGCCGAATGCCGGATGAGTCCACCGCACGTACCCTCCCCTAACCATTTACGCAACACGCAGCTTGGACAGACGGTTGGTCACGCCGACTTTGACCGCCCGGTGAATGACCTCGGGGAAATCCGCCGGTAGGACGCGTTCGATGGCTTCCAAGGCCTGCCCGGCTGTATCAGCCATTTTCTCAAGAGTCTCAAGTGCGAATCTTTTCGGCAGCCCCGCCCCTTCCACTGTCTGGATAAAATGCCGCCCGAGAATGTCGCCGATTCGATAGTGCCGCTTGGTCCCGACCGACATGGCAAGCTTCATCTGCTTGCTTTCAATTTGATGCACTTCGAAGCTCGGCTGAGCGGTGAGGACGTCATACAGGGGCGTCAGGTGGTAACTGCCACCCGGACTGAGAAAAATGCTGAAATTTTTGGCGTGCCCGTCCGTCGCGCCAATAAGCCAGAAGAAGATTTGGGCCTTTAACACGGTTTCCTGATCTTTCAGGGGGTGATCGCTGCCCTTGAGCAGATCAAGCACTTCGATCATTCCCGGTCCGCCTTCACGTTGATATTTCCGGGTGGGCGGCACCGAGAGCGCCTGGCAACAATCCTCCTGCGGCAGCCGCAACAGCCGCTTGTCTTTTGTCCACCGCCGGTCGAAGCGTTCGATTACAAGCGATTTCGTCTCTCCGAACGTGTAGATGTCCGCCCGGTTAACCGGCAGGCCAAACGCGGCAGCCAGTTTCAAGCAATAAAATTCATTCTCGACGCTATTCGAGAGGTCGAGTCCGTTCGGCAATCGGCCGATCTGTTTTTTAAAAATATGGGAGGTGGGTGTGGTGCCACGGGGCTTGAGCCATTTGCCCTTATGCCGGAGCAGCGCGGTTTTTTCCTGCGCTCCGGCCAGTGATATCCGGAACGCGTCATCACCACTCAGACCCAAAGGGGTTTGCGCCAACCCGTTGAGGAGCATTTCAATGGCATTCTCATTCACGGGCTCCCCGGTGATCTTGGCGGAATCGTCGATCTCCTCCACGGCATCGTCTTCCCCGACAAATTGCAAGGCCCCCACACAATCGCGGCCAATGGCAGCAAGCAGACTATAAGCATCGGTTCCGCCCGCTTCCACTTTTTCCGCAACCCGACGGCGCAACGCATCCGAATCCGGCAATAGATTCTCGAACACGGCGGCGACCGGCTCACCTCTGTAGGCGTCTTCACGCAAAGGGAGGGAGAGCGAGACCGGTAGGGCGTGTGGCCATCCTAACCAGTCCGGGTGGTATTGAAAGGCAATGGCTCCGCTTGTGGCCTTGTGAAGATGCCCGACCGGGCGATTGTTTAGTAGCACGAGTAGAGGCGCATGCCGGCGGCTGCGGGCCATCAGAAAATGTCCTCGATATCAGCGGCGGTCCCCTTCGATCGCGGCGCGATCCGGAACTCCAGATCGAGGACACTGAGCACCGTCAGAATCGTTTCCAGCGTCGCGGCCGGATTACCCGTCTCGATGAGGGATATCGTCGCCTGGCGCAATCCGGTCTTCTCCCCGAGCTGCGTCTGGCTCAAGCCTCGTTGCTTGCGGGCCCGCCGGATGAGATTGCCGATCTGTTTCGGATTGCGTGCAAGGTCGGACATGTTTTTCCTCCAACCTTATTATGCGCCAAAACGGATAAAATTGCAATATACTAATTAACGTATAAATATATTTTATACGCTAAAAAGAATAAGCAAGCTTGATCAGGATTGGAATATTAGGGTAGCCGGCTTATAAGCCATCGGTCCTAGTTGTATTGAAGCACGGGGCAAGAGCCTGGGTGGAAAAATTTACTCATAGACAACTGATTATTTTCTTATATATTCCTGAGGAAGGATATGTTTGATGAAATTTTAAAAACAGTTTATGACAAATTTATGCTTATCGGCTTTGCATGTTTAGCTATCGCTTTTCTATTTTTTTGTTCCCGCCTCAGTGGATGGTGGGCAATTTTTCAACACTACCCTTCCAAACCCCACACCATTAGAGAAAAGTGGCATCTCCGAAGTATGTGGATGGGATTTTTCTTCACTTATGAAAATTGCGTAACGATGAAAGCCACCGACCAAGGCTTACATTTATCTCTGATAATCCTTTTCCGCATTGGTCACCCTCCTCTTCTTATTCCTTGGGAAGATATTCACATTGAAAAATATGAGGGATGGTTTACCACATACGCCAAATTGACTCTCCGACAAGTTCCGCATATCTCGGTCTATTTAGTAAAAGATTTGGCTTTAGAAATTAATGAGCAAGGCGGTGGAGATTGGGGAAACGCTCTTCAGTAAACGGTTTTGCCAATTATCAGAAATTCTTTTTCCAAGGGATGGGGGAACCCACGACTACCCTGGGGTTAACTTCTTTTTAGTCCATTGTTCCATTACAAATTGATTTATTGAACCTGCCAAATACAAAGTTAAAACAGCATCACCTTGGCCGTGGCCTGCAAGTTCATTCCGAAGGACGGCGATAGATGAAAGTACCATATTGACTAGGGCTTTCCTTTTTGGTTCTGGGATATCGTCCAGTTACCCTTCTTCTCGAAACAGGCGGAGAAGCTGGTGGATAGAAAGGCAGCCCCGCTGCCTTAATTTTCGTTCCGTCTATTCCGGCGGGCCCAGTTGTTCGATCACATAACCGTGAGGATGTGAAGGATGAACCATCTTCGTTCGTAGCCGGGGATGCCGCCGGGGTGGGAGGTATCGCAATATACCGGCTCGCAGCTCCAGGAGTGAGGGCACCGCCCGGCGCATCAATCGCGACGGTTTAGGAAAGCCGAATGCCGTAATGAGCGGAGGCTCTAACAGGGCATAGATGGCCGAGCGGACCAGCGGGGCCAGCATTCTTGGAAACCAGTCAACAAACAGCTCAACCGTGGCGGTTCCGACGCGGTGGTTGGATGGGGTGAAACGGAATCGTTCACGTTCATACTCGACATTGAACCGCTCAAAGGTCTGGTAATCCTCTGGAATTTTTTGGATTTGCATGCCTTGTCCGACGGATCGCCAGAAGTAGAAGAGACCGAGGCGTTCCTGCTCACACATGGGTCGCCAGCCATAACGCCGGTTCCACCGGATGGGTTCGAAGAGAAAAGTGGAAAGCACATACAGAAAGTCTTCGTTCGCGATCGAAAAACGTCCATGCAGCCGGTTGATTCGTTGGATGGCCCGCCGGCCCCGTTCACTGCTGTATCCCCATTCCAATAATTCGCTGACGAGAATGTCGGTGTCGTCATAGCGTTTTTGAGTCCTTTTCCCGAATTCTCCGGTCCGATCCAGCAGCCCGGAAATACTCGGCACACAGAAGGTGCGGAACAAGGCCAACTCCAGAGCACGGGTCGTGTCGAAGGAAAAATCGTAACAGGTGGACAAAAAGACAATACGTTCATGATCCCGTTCGGGATTCAGCTTTTGGATTTCTTTGAGGATTGAATCTTTTCCCATCTTCGGTTTCACGCGGGTTTTTGATTGTCACCTATCCCACCATACTCACTCCAAGGGATCAACCGTATTGATGTAACCAAGCCAGGGATTAATCGACTACAAGAGGGTCACGATCTTTATCGAAAGCCATAGTTCCTGGGTTTCTAGTCCCGCGAACCGTGGCCGGAGGATTTTATGATGATCCGAATTTTTCTCCTTTGCGTGGTTGGCCTGTTGTCGCTCATCGGCTGTTCGCCCTTCCAAACCGTTCCGGATCTGGGCAATCTGTATAACAAATTGGCGCAGCAGGAGGATCCCCTTCGCAACCCGGTCATCGTCATTCCCGGAATCCTGGGTTCCCGCTTGGAGGAGGAAAATACCGGAGAAGTGGTCTGGGGGGCATTCGGTTCGGGGGCGGTCGATCCGTACACCGGTGAAGGTGCACGACTGTTGGCATTGGCTATGGCGCCTGGCGTAGCCCTGAAGGATCTGCGGGATACGGTGGGGCAGGCCGGAGCTTTAGACCGGGTGGTCTTGAAGTTTCTTGGTATTCCGCTGGAACTGAATGCCTATTAGAACATCCTACGCACCCTCGGTGTGGGAGGCTATCGCGACCAGCAACTGGCGGAGAGTCATGCGGTGCAATATGGCAACCGGCACTTTACCTGTTTTCAATATGCGTACGACTGGCGGCGCGATCTGGTGGAATCTGCCCAGGGTTTGGCCCGGTTTATCAAAGCCAAGGAAGCGGAAGTCCAGGAGGAGATCTTCAGACGGTTCGGAATGAAACGAAGCCCGGTGAAATTCGATCTGGTGGCGCACTCCATGGGAAGTCTGGTGGCCCGGTATTATCTCCGTTACGGGGCGGCCGATCTTCCCGCCGATGGCAGCCTGCCTCCCGTGACCTGGGAGGGTGCCAGACACGTGGATCATCTGGTGGTGATTGGTCCACCCAATGCGGGTTCGGTGGAAACCCTGACAATTCTCGTGGATGGGTTAAAGCCTGCTCCCCTGCTCTCGACATATCCGTCAGCCATCGTGGGCACGATGCCATCGGTGTATCAATTGCTTCCCCGAAGCCGTCATCAGCCTTTATTGGATGTCAATGACGAACCGGTTACGAATGTGTTTGATCCAACCTTATGGGAGCGGCACGGATGGGGATTGGCCGATCCATCTCAGGACCGGATTCTTGAGATATTGTTGCCCGGCATCCCCGACCCGCAGGAGCGGAGGAGTGTAGCGTTGGATCATCAGCGAAAGGCATTAGATCGGGCCAAGCAATTGACCTCCGCGTTGGACGTCCCGGCGACGCCTCCGCCAACCACACGGTTATTGCTGGTTGCGGGGGATTCCATGCCGACCATGTCGGCGGTACAAATTCAAGAGGACGGGCGTTTGAAGATTACCAGGCATGCTCCAGGAGATGGAGTCGTCTTACGGCGAAGCCCGTTAATGGATGAGAGGAATGAGAAAATGCTGGGAAGCCGATTGAGCTCGCCTATCGCCTGGAACCAGGTGCTGTTTATCTTTTCCGATCATCTGGGGATGACGAGGGACCCGGCATTTGTTGACAATATTTTATATTTTTTATTGGAAAGCCCAAGGATAGAATCTTTAGGGCGTAAGACGGGTCTCTCGTCATGATTTTCTTCAAGGTTGATTGGCCACTTCTCTGATGACATGTTGTAGCCCCGTGACCACACGTGCGAAATGGTTATAGTGAATATGATCAGGTATATCGTTGGCTGTGTGGTAATTCGGATCTCGGAACAGGGCGGTATCCGTGACCATGAGGGCGGGGAACCCTTCCTGCCAGAAGGCCCAATGATCGGACCAGCCCACCCCGGGCAACCATTCAAACAACGCGGCCCCTTCTGAGGGGAACTGGGTATGCTGCCGAAAGGCTCCTACGGCCTGCTGCACCCAAGCCCTGTTCGCAAGGTTACTCACAAACCCGATGAAATTTCCCGTTGACGGGTAAATGAGACTGAGCGGCGGTGGGTAACGTTGGCTGTTCGGTGCCTCGGTGTAATAGCCAATGGTTTCGAGGCTGAGCATGAGGACAATGCGTTCATTCCGTTGGCGGCTGCGCTGGGCATACACCAGGCTTCCCATGTTTTGAGTTTGAAAGAAGGGAGGTTCTTCGTTGGCGAAGGCCACAAATCTGAGGGTGCGAGAAACAGGGGATTGGGCAAACTGCCTGGCCAAGGCCAACACTGCGGCGACTCCGGTCCCGTTATCATTCGCACCGGGACTCCCTTGGACGGAATCATAGTGTGCCCCAATGACCAGGATGTCTTCCCGGCGATCCGTCCCGGCTACCTCCGCTTCGATGTTCGCACAGATTTTTCCGGAAACGTCGAATTCTTGGCGGAGGACATCATATCCGGCCGCTTTGAATTCGGCGCGAATGTATTCCGCCGCGAGCATGAGCTTGTCGTAGTGGAAGAAATTGCGTTCTCCTATTTGCGTGCTCAGCGTGTGGACATGGGTGTGGAGTTTTTGCTCCAGGTCACGCATTTCGTCGGTCGCTAATGGCAAGGCGCCTTGATAACTGCTGCCCGGCATCCAGATCATTCCGTACCATCCTCCTGCACACACAATGACCAACGTTCCCGCCATGACGACCCACCGTGAAGTGTTCACCTTTCTCCTCCGACCTCCCAGAATCAGGGTCGATTCATTCCTGCACGTGTATCCACTGACAGAGGGGCGGTGTTATGTGGCACTCTGAAGGATTGTTGCGATAGCCTTATGTGATGAAACGGCAATCGGATCGTCATCAATTTCTAACAACCTTAGTATTTTTGGGGTTTGCTTGTGCCATCGGGGTGGCCTGATGCGGCTGGGATGAGCTCATAGAAAGAGAGTATGAGGTGATGCAGAAACATCAGACTCAGCGATGTTTGAAGGATCCGTCGCGGCATCCATCGGATTGCATTAATCACCAATCATATGATTCTTATAAACGGGAACGATCAGCTCCATCACCTTTGCTATCTCGTGGGCCGTGAGGGATATCCCGACGTTCAATCGGCAATCGGGAGAGAATCAGCCAAAAAACCGGGCTCATTTAATGCCTACCACCATGGAATCCGCTCCGATTAAATGCTCCACGCGGGTTTCGCGAAATCCGGCTTCCCGCAGCCACCCGGTGCAATCCGCGCCGGTATAGTCAAACCCCCCTGGCAATTCGATCAGCATATTCAAACTCATCAGGAGACCGAAGGCGTTTGAGCGGCGCTCATCATCGATCAACGACTCGAAGATAATCAGAGCGCCGCCTGAGGGCAAGGCGTCATACGCTTTGGCGATCAACATTTTCTTTTCTTCCAAATTCCAATCGTGGAGAATGTGGCCCATTGAGAGCACCTCGGCTTTTGGAAGGGGGTCCGAGAAGAAATTTCCCGGATAAAATTGCAATCGGGAGGACAGTCCGAAGGATTGGACGTATTCCTTAAAAACCGGACCCGTTACAGGTAAATCAAACCCACCGCCGGTAATATGTTCATGCGCCAAACCCACCTGCACCGCTAATCCGCCTTGCGCGGATCCGACATCAATGAAGGTGTGGTATTGTTTCCAGGGAAATTGAGAGGCGATCTTTCTGCTGGCTCCCATGCTCAACCCGGTCATGGAACTTAAAAACTCTTTCAGGCGCCGAGGATCGCTGTACAATTCTTCAAAGAAATTTTTGCCTTCTTTGACTTCATTCTGCGGTAGCCCGGTCCGCAATCCCTCGGTCAGGTTTCCCCAAAATCGGTACAGACGAAAATTGACCATTTCCAGCCACCCTCCCAGGTAGGTGGGTTTGGCTTGATCTAAAAACAGATCGGTCTCGGATGTATTGGCATAGTGTCCATTCTGCCGATCCAACATGCCCAGTGCGACAAGCGCATCAAAAAAATCCCTCGCGCTGCGAGGATGAAGCCCCAGACGTGCCTGCAGGGCCTGAGCGTCAAGCGACTGTTTGGCCAACTCAGAGAAGACGCCGAGTTCCACGGCGCTCAACAGTGTCTTGGAGCCCCAGAAGGCCATTCCCAATTGCATGATTCGATCCGGCGTCACTTCTTCTGCCACCTATGGAGCTCCATTTTTTATGAGAATATTTTGGCGGACACCTGTGCCTTTCGTGTCGCTTATCTTCACAGATCACTCCTCTGTCATCTTGAGTGAAACGAAGCATCTCATTCAGCTCAGCGAATGCTCAACTTAGGCACAGCTCCTTCGCTTTCGGCGGAGGATGACATGCTGGAAATCACCCATCGATATTTAGGATTCCATTACTTTTCCGGCAACCAACCAGCCATGACACAGCGTTGTGCGAAGAGCGGCACGAAACTTTGAGTGTCCAGGGAAATCGTATTCATGAATTGGTCTGCTAATGTTTGATCGGCGAAGCATTCATAGACATCATCCAAGAATCCACCACGCAGCAATGGATGATACAGAAACTCTTGACCTGGACCGGTGTGCACTTCCAGGGGATATTCTGTCACGTCAATGTTGATCAATCCGCAGGTTGCCAGCCATGTTCGGGCATCCACCGCCGAAGGCCGTTCGGCGAGATAGTCCGCAAATGCCTCTCGCTCTTTCGTAAGACCTTGTTGGGTCATTTCCCGGTCCACGCGTTTCCATAAGGAATCAAACGTTCCAAGGGAGGGGAATGTGAGAACCAATTGTCCTCCAGGCTTGAGAAGCCGAGCCAATTGCTGAAGGGCTTCAAGACGGTGAGGCCGAAAAAACATAAAGGACAGATTTCCCGTGATGCGATCGAATTGGCCGAGGTCGGGTGGCAACATTCGGACATCCCCAACCCGAAATTCCAACCAGGGAAAATATGGTCCCTGAACGGCGCGGGCACGAATGAGTTGGGCGTGATTGACGTCAATTCCAATGACTTGGCCACCAGGGCCAACATGATGAGCGAGATAAAAAGCAGGAATCCCATCTCCACAGGCCACATCCAGTATCGTTGCGCCTTCAGAGAGATCCAAGTGGGTCAACAGGCTTTCGGCAAATGGTCTCGACCAGGGATCTTTTTTCGGCAGTTCACACAGCCATGCCGGCGGGTTCTTCAACGAAGATGAATGGAAAGGAGTGGGCATCATGAACCACCGCGGCTGAGCATCAACGAAACCCTAGCATGTCGGGGGCGGCTTACACGAGTACCCTTACGTCCCCCCACTTTCCCAAAAGGGCTGTTGCCCGGAAACCCATGTATCGAGACCCCCCCCCACAACATTTTTCAATCATGCGTCCTGGTTTGATTTTGGTATGAGCTATTCTCAAAAGACCGGCGTTGAGGGGAGAGACTGATTCGGTCGGTGTGGATTATATTTTGCCCGTATTTATACAACGAGTAAGACGGGGGATTAAGCTGTGTTGTTCAATTATATCCTCGGTCTGATACCGAGAATGGGTGAACATGAAATTCAAAGAAAAGGTGGTGCTTTTTGGTGTGAGGGCATTGAGATCTACCCATTCCGTGGCGTCCACAATCCCCCACATATTTGGAATCTACGGGATTGACGGAGAGGCTTCTACCTGCACACGCAGATCCCGTTCTTTGGGCTCTGGGTTGGGACGATTCACATTTTCAAAGGATTCAGGGGCTGAGAGGGGAAGTGATCGAGTCAGTACAACGGCTTTCAAGGCATGCTCCATCTACTGCGAGAACAGGAAACCGGTTTAATTCTCTTCAAAGATGACTTGGTGAAGCAAGGTCTTGTTGGCATCAAACCACTCTATGTGGACCGACGGCTTCAAGCCATTAGGATCAACGGTGATTTTCCCAAAATTTCGTGAGGCGTCGTTAAAGTACTCAAATCTTGGCTCTCGATTAGAAATTTTGTAATTCATCTGAGCGGCCAGCGGACCGAAAATAAATTCTTTCCGATCCGTCAAACCAGGCATCCGGCTGACCGCTCCAAGATGCACATCACCGGCAAGAAACAGCACCCCCGTAATGCCCATTTTGTCTATAAACCGCAAGATCTCATCTCGCTCATCGGGATATTCTCCCCATTTGTCGACCCGAGGGTCGGAAAAGGGGACGGAGGAGATAATAAATTTGAATCTTGCGGAAGAGGCTTCGAGCTGGGCCAACAGCCATTGTTTTTGATCGGTCCCCAACATCGTGTTGGTTGCCGGGTTCCGATATTGGCGGGTATCCAGGAGAAAGAGTTCCACGGCTTTCCCCCAGCGAAATGTTCGGTAGAGACGGGTGGGATCTGGCGTGTATTGGCGAATGGGCCAGTAGGTAAGAAAGGCCTGGCGACCAATAGGCATAAGGGGATTTGTTGAGGTGAAGTCACTGTCCACTTCGTGATCGTCCCACATGGCATAGACACTTGTTTCGGCGAACAGCCGTCGGGCAAATCCGTCACGGTTTTCTCGATACTTGTGCCAATAGTCTGCTAATTCTCGAGCAGGCGTGTCTTTGTCAGCGTAAATCGTGTCTCCCAAAAAGACAAAAAAGTCCGGATTCATCGTGCGCATGGTTTCCATAATTGAAAAAGGTTGAAAACTATGGCGCGTATCACCTCCAACCACAAAGGTCACGGTCGTCACGTCGTCTTCAAGTGGAGCCGTAATGAATTGGCACGGTCGTCCGGGACCTTTTCCCGGCACCAGGCTCCGATACCAATACCGTGTTTTCTGGGTCAAACCCGTCAGGGGAATGTGGGCGGTGAAATCGGTTTCCGGAGACGTTGAGACCATTATGGTTTCGTGAAAGGCGGACCACTGTGGGTCAGTGGAATATTGAATTTTCAGTGTTTGGGCTCCAGTGGTTTGCAACCACACGATGGCTTCATGCGGCGTCACATCTCCCACGGCGCAACTAAATTCGCTGCTTCTCGGTTCTGTGCTATCTTGCAGTTCTAGGGA
This sequence comes from Nitrospirales bacterium, assembly GCA_049289415.1. GTDB lineage: Bacteria > Nitrospirota > Nitrospiria > Nitrospirales > UBA8639 > Nitrospira_E. Next base: position 17,078 of record JBATLR010000323.1, on the reverse strand, counting down.
GGCGCATCCTCCCAACACTCCACAAAACGAGATGAGCAATACCCATTCTTTCATGTCGGCCGGAGCAAGCCTCCACCTCGTTATCCAGCGCGGTTCCGCTTTCATCGTCTGGTCAATCCTTTTCAATTTTTCCAACCGGGAGAAATCCTCTGGTGAATAATACAGATAGGGGTCGGAAGGGGATGAAATCCACTTGGCATCATTTCCTCAAACTCTTTAGCGCGCGGGTACTTCGGATAAGATTAACCGGGTTCGATCCTTCGCCCAAATTTGCACCTTTGCTCTTGCAAAGAATACAATTTTACTAGTCTCCCTGAATGACGAGGATAAGAGCAACATTTATGACGCCATTTCCCTTTCTCTGTATAGCATTGCTTGGGGCTTTTCATCTCACTTCCCGTGAGGAGGCGGTCTTCCCTTATCAAGCTGATCGCCAACTTTCTATCCGGGTTCAGCCTGTCGCCATGAATACCAATCCGTTTTCGTCGATTCAAACTCGCCCCAAGCTTCCGGTCGAACCGGACGAATTCGATCCTCGGGAGATTAACGCCTATTATGATTGGCGTAACGATATGTTTTTCAGAGAATTTGACCTGACCGGCTCCGGGGCCGTGAATTTCATGACCGCACGTCGAACCTATAAGGTCTGGCTCGACGAGTTCGGCACCCCGGTTGTCTTGACCGTTGGCGATCCGGTGTTTTTTTGGATTGATTTAAATGGAAACGGGAAGTTTGAACAGGAGTTGGGCGAGATGTTCAAAGATTCCTATGAGGATGGGGTCACCGGCAATGAAGAACCCTATGATAATAGCGATCTTCAAGAGCCGGCGGGTCCAGGCCCGGAATGGAACCCCCCTCTTCCCCAGGGCGGTTTTAAGCAACCACCCTGCGATTCGCGTTTCGGGTGTTGATGGCTAGGATTTTCCAGGACCATTCACTTCTTCAGTTGCCCTTCATTCATCCACGAACGCAAATCCCACCTGCAAATCTCCCCTGGGTTCAATGGTGACCTCCTGGCGCTTTTCACCCAACACTGGATGCCGGACTAACAACGTATACGTTCCCGGCGGAATCTGGTCAATGGTGAACCGGCCCTCCTGATCAGAAATGGCAAAATACGGGTTATCGACCACGTACAACCAGTTCTGCATGAAGTCATGCCGATTACAAATGATCCGCACCACGACTCCGTCTTCCATTTTGTCTGAGGGAAATTCCCGGACGATTTTATCATGAGGTTGAAGATCCTGATTATGAACCGTGCGCAGAATTCTTCCCCTGGTATCCTTGGACACAAAGGAGTGCAGGACATGCTTGATCGAATCCTGGTTCTGAAACTGTACGGCTTCATTGGCTGCGATCACACCCGTGAAAGGACCAAAATTACAATCTTTGGTCTTGACCTGAAGCCCGAGGGATTCCCCTCCCAGGTATCGAAATTCACCCGTTCCAGGTAAATTTCCCGTGAAGGTTTTTGGAGAGAACGGTTTTCCCGTATTGACGCCCTCAAGCACGACCACCGCACCAGTTAAGAATCCATCTCGAGATTCAACTTTCATGAGGCTTCGTTCCTGGCCACAAACCTCTGGATTTTTTTCTACCTTAAAGTGTAAAGGCTCTGGCGGGGAGCCCAGGAAAGAAACCCTTCCATGGATGGATCCACCAGTCTGGACATTCCCCACTTCATAGGCATGGGACGCACCGAGCCCCATGACCAGGGATAGACTAGCCAGTAATATCCACAACGCATTGTTGTTATTCATGATCCATCTCCTTTTTTGCTTTTTCCCTAGACTCTCCGGAATTTGAGCCATCCCTACCCAATTTTTTTCCTACATGACCATTTGCCATCCAACCCAAAAAGACCAGGCTTGCTTCAATTGCGGACCATCGAGATATTGATAAATAGGCGCGCCGGCTTCAACATTCAGATGATTCTCGAGGCCCATAAACTCCGGAAACAGAATATTCACACCTCCCATAAGGTCCAATCGCTGTCCCCCTTGTCGATCAGGGTCGACGGTTGGGACAAGAGGGATTTGTCCGGGTCCAACTGTCGTTTGGAGTTGGCCGTCTTCTCTCTTGATGTTGTACCATTGTTGCCAGTTCAATCGCGCAGACGTGCTGATCCAATCAGCCCAACGGTAGGCCCCCCAGGAGTTCACCTGATATCTATTGCCCTCCTTATAGCCCTGCTTATTGTATCCGACACGCACCGTCCCAAGTGCCTGAAACCCCCAGGACACATCGTTCCGAGTCCCCGTATAGGTCAGCCCGGGTAACAGATCGACGGTTCCGGAACCCAACCGCATTGGATACGGCAGCAATGAGTTGTTTCCTAACGGTGTGTTATCCGTAGGAGTGATATCCCCGGTCGGGAGCGATAGACCGGTATTCAAATGAAACCGATGGGAACCGATACTGGGGGTTTCAAACGCATACAGTCGCCAAAGGGCCGCCAACTTGGTATCCCCGAATCCACTGGAGTTGGTTGTGAAATTGACCCCGGCTCTGTTTTGATGCTCCATCTCTTTCATGAGGTACGGAAGCATGGCCATCAGGGTAACCGTATCATTCAAGCCATACATCGTACTGAACATGTGCATCTGCGTCGTCATGTTTTTGGGAGTCACCGCAAAGTCTTTTAACACGTCAGTGCTGGATAGGTTGTCGGTCCCATTCCGCATCTTGTCCATATACATGTACATATACCGGTAGGTAAACATGAACTCACCCTTGTTATGCGTATGATCCTGCATGACTCCGATGGGAGCGTGGGAATCGGGGCGTTCCGCCTGATAAAAATTTCCGATGACGAGTCGTTCACCTTTTTCTTCGGCCCGTTTCCCTAAGGATTCCTCCACTCCCCCCATGAAACCATCCAATAACGCCCCTTCAGCAGGCGGGAGGGCGTAGACGATTCCAAAACTTCCAACGATGAGCCCAAAACATAGATATCGAATACTCCTAGTCATATCTTGCCGATCCTTTTTTGATTAAAATTTTCAGTCAATTCAGCTCCAATAAATGATAAATGAATGATGGCGAATTCATTCCGAATGAAATCTGTTTGGGGAAAGTGTGTTTCCAAAGAGCAAAATTCCGCTCGCAAGCTTTTTTTTAGCCAAGGCTTACGAATGAAACACTCTTAACCCCGAATGTTTTTTATAACCAAGAAATGCGTAATGATAAAAGCTAAAGGCAGGGAGGAGGGGCACGGGAAGCTGGAGGAATAACGAAAATAACTTGACGAGTGATTGGACGCCAATCTTCAATTCGAAGAAGAGACCCAACCGGTCCATCCACCAGCACCTGGTTAGTTTCTAGTGTTTGCCCTGCAGCACAAAACCAGGTGCACAGAAGTGTGGAATGGGTCCCTTGATGGTGTTGAGAATGCTGTTGGCTGTGCTCAACAGCCTGGGCGGAGAGTATGCCACTCAGGGTCAGTAAACAAAAAACCAGGCAGACAACAAATAGGTGAGAAATACGCTTCATTTTGTGAGAGCATACAATTCTTTAAGGCTTATAATTTTAGTAACAGATAAGGAGACCCCACTTCAACCCTATGGGGGTGGGGCATTTTTCTACAAAGCCCGCATAAAAATGGCTTAAGAATGACCTACGGAGGTTTTAGGAGATCTGTCATGTTTTGAACGAAGAGACCACTCAAGATTTGCGAGCCCTGCCCTGTAGGGACACACAGACGTATCGACTCTAGGAGTGCTCTCTTAATTTTTGAAGGATGAACACCTTGTTACTGTCCGTGATTTGAGGAAACCTCCTTCCTTGCCAGGCGTAAAAATCTCGTGGGCAAAATATCCGAACAACCGTAATTGTTGGCGAGTCTTTCCCTCAAAAAAATACAAAAAGGTATTTTTTATGCCAGCGTATCCGCTGGATTAATCTACCCCTATTCTGGGTTCCGAAACACTTCCAAAATAGACCAAAAGGTCCCGTGCAGAAATTAAACCGACAATTTTCGGTCCATCACACACAATGAGATGGCGAACGCCTAAGTCACCCATCAAATCCAACGCATCGTGGGAAGTTTGGGCCAACTGGATAGTAGGGAGAGGGGAGGTCATGAGACTCTCTACTTTGGTCTCATCCAGGTTTTTCTTGAGGCCAACGGCTTTATGGACAATAGCTGTATCAGTAATGATTCCGACAGGAATTCCCTTCCGTTCAACCAACAAGCTTCCAATTCCTTCTTTCTGCATCTTTTCGGCCGCTTGAGTGATTGAACAACCTTCAGAAATGGTTTTCAATTCTTTCTGCATAATTTGAACGATCATGTATGGTTCCCTTCCGATGATGGTGTGTGTAATTTTTCTATATTATACCAATTTTTCCAATAGCGTCACCGTTCTTTTTTCATTCTAATCAAACGCCAATCGATTAGGCAGGACTGGACATTCCCGAATGAGATTCATCTTATCCACGCCGGAAAAGCACCGGGAAATCACAATGAAAGACGAAATTCTTTCGCGAATTATTGACACTTCGAGAAGTGGGTATGGCAAATTTTTTTGAAACCGTAAGTAATATAGGCATTGGGTTCCTTCGCGCGTCGTTTCCTATTTTTTCCCCAAGCGTTAATGGACGGATTTTTCCCACAAGTGATTTTTACTCATTCATTGCCCCCCCCTTCAGCAATGACCACATTCCGTATTTTTTTCTTACACAAAAGTCTCCCTTCAAATCCCGGAGAGCCGTGGTCTGATAAATACAGCTTTTTAGAGTCTCCAGGTGTTACCCTATTTCTATGCACTCCGAACGCTCACAAAAACCCCAAAGTGATCCAGAAGGAGAATCCTCGCCTTCACCAAAAAAAAGGATCCAAACTCAAATTCACCGTCGCCAAAAAGCGAAAGCGGTTTCTCCCTTGGAAGACGAGTGGAATGAACAATCGGATACTCCTCCTAATCTTCGAACTCCTTCGTCGGAGATGAAAAAGCCCTAGGTTGTTCGCTTGTTGTGTGGTGATCGCCAGGCAGGGCAGGCTTCTATGACCATGTGCGTAGTTTGGATTCAAGTCAGGAGTTCCCCGCCTCAAATTTCTTCCTCGTACGTCATTCCCTTCATCGCTTCAAATCGGCCGGTGTATGATTGGTTTCTTCAGAGACCTTACTTCCCTTAATAAGGACATGGGTCACACGCAAAAATTCCAGATTCTTCCGATTAGGCTCTAATTTCTCTTCCTACATTTATGATGAAAATGGAGGCGGACGTTGATTTAAAAGAGGATATATAGCAAGAAAGAAGACATTTTTCTATAATGTACTTAAGATTTTTTGCCTAATAATATAATAATGAAATATTCCTCAAACCCATTAGAGCCTCAAATATCAAATGAAGATCACGATAGCCTTTGCCTTTCTGCATTAAACAGAGGAACACCATATATGTGCCGAACCTGGACTGGAATGCCAGGAGTCCCAAGCCATCCAGTCTGATGGGGGTGGGGAATTTATTCTTTTACACTTTCGGAGGTCCATATCCACATAGTGATGAGAAAAACTTTTACAAGACTATTACCTGTCTCTGTTTCATGGCACGGTATGCCTGAAATCTTATGAAAACTTTACATTAATCTTAATTTCGAGCCGTGTTGGTCTGAATGGTCCTTAGCCTGTTAGGTCTTTCGTTCCATTGATTCACAAAAAAATAGAGTGCTACGATGCCGGCCTCGGTAGAAGGCTTTGAATTGTAAACTATTTTAGGGGAGTCCCGGGATGTCTGGCTCAGACCTTCTCCTTGAGTATCTGACCAAATTCCTTCCTATCCTGATCTTCATTGGCCTGGCCATGGGGTTTGGGCTGGTCACTCTTGCTCTGTCCTATCTGGTCCAACCTAAATATCCCGAACCCGAAAAACTTTCGACCTATGAATGTGGATCTGAACCCTTTTCGGATTCACGTATGCCGTTTCCCATTCGATATTATGTCATCGCGATGCTGTTTGTGATTTTTGATATCGAGGTGATCTTCCTTTATCCTTGGGCAATTACCTTTAATCAGTTGGGCGTGATCGGGTTTATTGAAATGATGATATTCATTGGATTATTTGTCGTGGCGTATGTGTACGCTTGGCGTAAAGGGGCCTTGGAATGGGATTAATTCAAATCGGGAAGCCACAAAAAGACGGCGATCTGGGGATTATGACCCTTTCCCTGGAGAAAGCCGTAAACTGGGCCCGAAAAGGTTCTCTCTGGCCCATGACGTTCGGCTTGGCCTGTTGTGCCATTGAAATGATCGCTGCCGTGTCATCCCGTTATGATATTGACCGGTATGGCGCAGGTGTGTTCCGTGCCTCCCCCCGTCAGTCTGATTTGATGATTGTGGCCGGAACCGTCTGTCGCCGAATGGCTCCGGTTATTCGCAAAATTTATGACCAAATGCCTGAACCGAAATATGTGATTTCCATGGGGTCATGTGCCACATCCGGCAATATTTATGATAGTTATAGCGTTGTTCAGGGGGTCGATCGGTTCGTTCCCGTTGATATTTATGTGCCTGGTTGTCCTCCGACTCCGGAAGCATTATTTGATGGGATTTTGAAATTACAGGATCGAATCATGCAAAAACGGGTGTTCACCAAACAACCTGAACAGGTCAAAGTCTAAGGAAAGTCACGAACAATCCATGCATCCGATCGCAGAAAAGATCCAAAGCCGATTTCCTGAAGGGTTTGTGGGGGCCAATGAATGGCGGGGAGACTTGGCGATTACTGTCAAGCGGGAAGCCTTGCATGATGTCTGTTCATATATCCGGAAGGACCCTGACCTGGACTGCGATTACATGGTACACGTCAGTTCGGTGGATTGGCCTGATGATGAAGAGCGATTTGAAGTAGTCTATGAAGTCTACTCAATCCGGAAACGCCATCGCATCCGAATCAAAACCCGAGTTCCTGAACACGATTGTCTGGTCGATTCCATGACGGATCTTTGGATGGGAGCGGATTTCATGGAACGGGAGGTGTTTGACATGATGGGGATCCGGTTTAATCGCCATCCGGACCTTCGCCGCATTTTGATGCCAGATGATTACACCGAAGGATATCCGCTTCGCAAAGATTTCCCCGTTCAGGGAAAAGGCTGGCGTGATACCTTTGATTTTTTAAACGACCCGACTTGATTGCCGAGTCCCTTATCGGGGCAAGGTGAGCCGGCAGGCTCTAGGCCGATATCATGAAACTGGAAGATCAACGTACAACCGTCTATAAAGTCGATCCGAACCACCCGGAAACGGAGTCATTGCCCACGCTCCGGACGGAAGAACTGCTTTTAAACATGGGGCCACAACACCCGAGTACGCATGGAGTGTTGAAGGTGATTTTAGAGCTCGAGGGTGAGCGGATTGTGAAATCCACGCCGGTACTGGGCTTTCTTCATCGTGGAGTCGAAAAACTCGCTGAGGGTGGAACGTATCACCAATTTATACCCCATACCGATAGGCTGGATTATGTTTGCGCGATGTATAACAACTTCGCGTATTGTCGGGCTGTGGAAAAACTCATGGATATCACTCTTCCCGACCGGGCGGAATATCTCCGGACTCTCGTGGCTGAAGTGCAGCGTATTATCGGCCATTTGTTCTGGTTGGGCACCCAGGCCTTGGATATCGGGGCGATGACCGTGTTCTTTTATACGTTTCGTGACCGGGAGATTTTGTTGGATTGGTTCGACGAACTGTGTGGCGCCAGACTGACAACCAGCTGGTATCGCATTGGTGGTGTCGAACGCGATTTCACCCCTTCGTTGACAGAAAAAGTCCAAAAGTTCCTGGACTACTTTCCTCCCAAGATTGACGAATATGTGGTGTTTTTGGAAAAAAACCGCATCTGGTTAGCCCGGACACGTGGTGTGGCGGTGATTTCTGCCGAGGATGCGCTGAGTTTTGGATTGAGCGGTCCGACCTTGAGAGGATCCGGGGTTGATTACGATCTGCGGAAATATGAACCCTATAGTGCGTATCCTAAATGTGAATTTAGCGTGCCGGTGGGAAAAAATGGAGACACCTACGATCGGTACTGGATTCGGATTGAGGAAATGCGTGAAAGCCTGAAAATTATTCAACAATGCTTGCAGCAAATGGAGCCAGGGCCGATTTTGGCTGATGTGCCGAGTGTGACTTTGCCTCCTAAGGATCGGGTATTTACGAATCTGGAGTCGATGATTCAACAATTCAAACTTTTTTCGCAGGGATTTGATGCACCAGCCGGGGAAATCTATTGCGGAACTGAAGCCCATAAAGGCGAACTGGGATTTTATATTGTCAGTACTGGTGGCGGTCGGCCTTACCGTCTGAAAATTCGTGCTCCCTCCTTTATTCATATGGGCGCATTCGATTATATGGCCAAAGGCTATATGATCGCCGATGCGGTCACCATTTTTGGCACGTACGATATTGTCATGGGGGAGTGTGATCGGTAGTGTTGCCCTACCGGACTACGTCTTGAATTATGGTATTGGCTACAGTTAAAAAAGGACCTCAATGGGATTAAAGCCTGTCACTACGCCTGATGTTGAAGCGGCGACGATTGAACTGACCCTGGATGGTGAAGTTGTCCAGGCGAAGGAAGGGGTCTCCCTCTATGACGTCATATCCAGCACGGGCAAAATTGTGCCCGCCATGTGTTACCACTATACCTTCGATCCCTTCGGATCCTGTGGAATGTGTCTTGTTCTTCAAGAAGGGAAAAAAGCCCCCGTCCGGTCATGTACCGCGAAGGCCGCAGCCGGGATGGTCATCCAGACCGAGGGCGAAGAGCTGTTTCTGGCCAGGAAAAAAGCTGTGGAAAAGCATCTATCCGTCCATCCGCTGGATTGTCCGGTGTGCGATGCCGATGGCCATTGCGAACTGCAGGACATGGCCTTTCAACATGGCGTGACCAACTTAGCCAACGCGAAACAAAAAAATATTCCGGAAGATACGCGCAGCCTGGTTCTTGATTTCAACATGAACCGCTGCATCGCTTGCGGAGAATGCATCAATATTTGCAAAGACGTGCTACGCATCGATGCCCTGCAATTTATGAAAAAGGGCGGGTTTACCCAGGTAGTGGCGAAAGGCGATCAAGCGCTGGATTGTGAATTCTGCGGTGATTGCCTGGCGGTGTGTCCGGTTGGAGCCATCACCAATAAATTCTCGAAATATGCCTATAAACCCTGGCAGCTCAAAAAAACGACCACGACGTGCAATTATTGCGGCGACGGTTGCCAAATTTATGTGGAAACCAAAGATACGGAAGTGGTTCGGGTGACCTCCCCCCTTTCCTGGAAAAACAAATGGGGAGATCGCACAGATACGGTAAATGGGCATGACGGTATCTGTGTGCGTGGCCGCTTTGGATTTCAGTTCATTGATAGTGAGACCCGTCTGAAAACTCCATTGGTTCGTACCGAATCCGGATTACAACCCTCCCCCTGGCTTGATGCATTAGATTTGGCTGCAGGTCGTTTAGCCTATGTCAAAGCTCAATATGGTGCGCAAGCCATCGCCGGGCTTATTACAGCCCGGTGTACCAACGAAGATCTGTATGTGTTTCAAAAATTTATGCGTTCTGTTATTGGCACCAATCATCTGGACAGTAGTGCCAGATATGGGCATCTGAATTTTGTCAGGGCCATGAAGCATGCCTTGGGCCTTCATCGCATGATGAATACCTCGGAAGAGATCAATAAAGCGAAGGCCGTCCTCATCATTGGAGCCAACATTACAGAGACCAATCCGGTTGCAAGTTTGCGGGTGAAGTCGGCTATGGGGTTGTATAAGGCTCAAACCATCGTTGTGGATTCCATGCAAACCAATATCGCGAAATTGGCCTCTCATCCCATGATGGTGAAGCCAGGGACCGAGGGCCTCTTTGTTCAAGGTCTGGTGAAGTCGGTCCTGGATCAGGATTTGATTGACGAAGAAGCCACGTCGGCATTTCCCGAAGCCTTGCATGCGTTAAGGCAGGCAGTCGGGCTACTTTCTCTTGAGGACATGGCCAGCCAGACTGGAGTGGGTCTGGAGCAAATTCATGAGGCCGCTCGAATTTTTGCTGAAGCGTCTCGGTCGATCATCATTTGCGGGGAGGGTATTCTCCGGCATGCCGGGGGCTATCAGCATATGTTGAATCTTATCGATCTGGCCTGGGTAACAGGAAAGCTTGGTCGAAAGGGATGCGGCATTAACACCTATACCGAAGAAGCGAACGAACAAGGGGCAGTCGATATGGGTGTCGCACCGGAATATCTGCCCGGTCCGGTTTCCTTCACTGATTCCCAAGCCAGGGAAACATTTGCTCGTGTCTGGGGCAACAACCTTCCGGACGTTGACCGCGGAGCCAATCTCACGGAAATCCTGGATCGTTGTCAAAATGGGGAAATTAAGGCTCTCTATCTGGTCGGCGAAAATCCATTAGAAACGCTTCCCGCCTCCTATGATGTCACAAGTGCATTAGCGAAATTAGAAGTCCTCATTTGCCAGGACCCCTTCTTAACGGAAACTGCCAAGATGGCTCATGTGGTTTTTCCTGCTTCCACGTTTGCGGAAAAAGACGGCACAGTGACCAATCAGGAAGGAAAAGTCCAATTTCTCCGTCCGGCTCTGGATTCTCTTGGCGAAAGCACCTTGGATTGGCACATCATGGTGGGCATGGCAAACGGGTTAGGCTCGCCCATGGAATATGAAACGACCCAGGATATTCAAAATGAAATCCGAAAAATCCTTCCGGGTTATTACAATCTGGGGAAGGTCTCGCACGTGGCTCCTGACCTTTCGGAGTATTTCTCGAAGGCTTTCCAAGAGGAAGTGCCCTCTCGGTTCTCCGTGGGGAGGAAGAATCCCACTCAACGGCCTTTTGCCTTACGCATGATTCAATTAATTTATCATTCAGGGAAACTTTCCACCCGGGCTTCCGGCCTGATGGAAATTTCACCCAATACGTCTCGTCTTCGCATGAGCACCCAGGACTTCAACAATCTTGGACTCAATGCTCATGACCGGGTGCGGATCACTTCAGATCAGGGCACAGTGGAGATGGGAGTGGAGGAGGATATGTCGTTATTGCCAGGGACCTGTACGGTTCCTGAACATTTCAATGATCCACCCGTGAAAGACCTGATGTCGGTTCAGGTCGATCCTGTCACAGGGGTGCCCTATTTCAAGTTGACCTATGTTTCTATTGAAAAGGCCTGATCAGAAAGGCCAGTCATCGGACCATGAGTAATTCTCCAGCAACAAAAAAGTTTTTCGACGCCGTCCTCTTCCGAGAAATCTGGGATGCGATGAAGGTGACGCTTAAGCATTTGCTGCATCGCCCCATCACATTTCAGTATCCACGGGAGAAACGAACAATTCCTGATGCCCATCGTGGCGCACTTTGCCTGCTACGGTATGAGGATGGGAAAGAGCGCTGTGTGGGCTGTGATTTATGTGAAGCAGCTTGTCCGTCCCGCTGCATTAAAGTCCTTAGCGAAGAGGATAAGACTCTCCCGCTCCAACGCTATGCCACGGAATTTTATATCGATATTACCAAATGCGTGTTTTGTGGATACTGCGTCGAAGCCTGTCCGGTCAATGCGCTGGCGATGACGAAGGTTTATGAATTTTCGACTCATGATAAGCGGACCCTCCTCTTTGACAAGGCGCGGCTCTACCAGATTGGAGAGCGTCATATAGATGATGCCAAAAAGTATCTCTATGCCCATAACCAAGAGAAGGAAGGGGAGGAAGGCCGCGCCTACCGCTACCATTTCCCTGTTTCAATAAAAAGTACCCAGGAACCGTAGTTTCATCATGATGTGGCTTCTTTTCGGATATTTTGCCACGGTGAGTGTCGTGGCAGGGGTTTTGACTGTGGCATTGCGAAATGCCGTGCACTGCGCGTTGGCCTTGCTGACGCTCCTGCTCCATGTCGCGGGTTTGTTTGTCCTGTTGAATGCGGAATTTCTTTTTGCGGTGCAAATCATTGTGTATGCGGGAGCGATTCTTATTTTGTATCTTTTCGTGTTGATGTTGATGAATTTAAAAACGGAGGAACAGCATCTCCATAAAAAATATGCCTTTTTAGTGTTTGCCGGAACCGCAATTTTTGGAGAACTCCTGATTCTCCTCCTTCAGTCGCCTTATGGCGGTGCGATTGGAGCGGCCACGCCTGACCTCATCCTGCAAACGGGGCCCAGCCATGCCATTGGGATCACGATGTTTAGCGATTATTTATTGCTCTTTGAAGTGATTGGGATTTTCCTGTTAGGGGCTGTGATTGGTGCCATCGTTCTTGCTAAAACACCGGCGAAGACTAACTCACAAGAAGAACCAGGCATTTCTTCCATGCCCTAAAGCCCCATAACAATGATTCCTCTTTCAGCCTATGTGGCTCTCAGCGCAATTTTGTTTATGACCGGACTCGTCGGCGTCCTGATCCGGCGGAATTTTATCGTCGTCCTGATGTCCGTGGAGATTATGTTGAATGCCGCCAATATCAATCTGGTGGCTTTTTCTCATTACCTTCATTCCATGTCCGGGCAAATGGCGGCACTCTTTATCATTGCGGTGGCCGCAGCGGAAGCCGCTGTCGGATTAGCGATTATCATTGTGGTGTTTCGCGGGAAAATGGCCACGAACGTCGATCAAATTAATATTTTAAAGTGGTAACGTGTTCGATCTGCTCGTTCTCCTGATTCCTCTCTTTCCTCTGCTGGCCGTGTTGGTCAACGGGCTGTTGGGCTCTCGCTATTCCCATGATATGGCAGGGCGCCTGGCTTTTGGCTCCGTCGGATTGTCATTTCTCTGTGTGCTCGGTGTTTTCGTTTCGATTCTCGGAGATCCTACACCGCGTGAAGTCATCGCCTACTCCTGGATTTTCGGAGGCGATCTCTCCATAAATCTTGCCTTTCTCATCGACCCGCTGAGTGTCATCATGCTGTTAGTGGTGACCGGTGTGGGGTTCCTCATCCATGTCTATTCCGTAGGCTATATGCATGGGGAAGAAGGGTTTACCCGCTTCTTCACCTATATGAACCTCTTCATGGTTTCCATGCTCCTGCTCGTCATGGGAAACAATTATGTCGTGTTGTTCATTGGGTGGGAGGGCGTGGGCCTCTGTTCCTACCTGTTGATCGGGTACTACTATGAAAAAGTTTCGGCGGGGAAGGCCGCGACCAAAGCCTTTGTCGTGAACCGGATTGGCGACGCCGGATTTTTACTGGCGATATTCCTGATTTTTTCCCATTTCGGCACACTCGATTACACGGCCGTGATGGCCAAAGCCTCGACTCTTTCAACTGAAATGGCCACCGCCATCTCGCTCTGTTTGTTAGTCGGCGCGATCGGCAAGTCGGCGCAATTACCCTTGTACACCTGGTTGCCCGATGCGATGGAAGGCCCAACTCCGGTGAGTGCGCTTATCCATGCGGCCACCATGGTCACGGCCGGGGTCTATATGGTGGTGAGAAACCATGTGATATTTGATATGGCGCCGATGGCTTTGGCTACCGTGGGCATTGTTGGAGGCGTCACGGCACTGTTTGCCGCCACGATTGGACTCGTTCAAAACGATATTAAACGAGTGTTGGCCTATTCAACCGTCAGCCAGTTGGGCTATATGTTCCTGGCCTGTGGGGTTGGCGCCTATACTGCCGCCATCTTTCACTTGATGACACATGCATTTTTCAAAGCTCTTCTATTCTTGTCGGCCGGTTCGGTGATTCATGCATTGGGTGGAGAGCAGGACATCCGGAAGATGGGCGGACTGCATGACAAGATCCCGACCACCTATCGGGTGTTTCTGATCGGAACTCTCGCCATTGCGGGTATTCCTCCCTTGGCAGGCTTTTGGAGTAAAGATGAAATTATGGCTCATGCCTTCGTCCATGGCTATTATCACTTGTATCTCCTGGCCGCTGTTGGTGCGTTCTTGACCAGTTTTTATATGTTCAGACTGACGTATCTTACGTTCTATGGATCATCTCGAGTCGATCCACATGTGGCCCACCATATTCATGAATCACCTTCCGTGATGACCATTCCGCTCGTGATTTTAGCGGGGTTGGCCCTTTTCGGAGGATTCCTTGGCGTACCCCCGGAACATGGCTGGTTCCATGGGTTTTTACATGATGTGGCGACTCCACTGGGTGCTGAGGCCCATGAAGTGGGATGGGGTATGTTATTGGGCCTCATGGGTGTGGCCATAGCCATCGCCTTGGGTGGATGGGGTTTAGCGCATTATATGTATGCCATGCGTCCTCAGATGGCCAACGAATGGGCCGAAAAATCGCCCCGAATCTACACCACGATTCTGAATAAATATTACGTCGATGAGATGTATGACGCCGTAATTGTGGAACCCTGTAAAAAATTGGGGTTGCTATGGGATTGGTTTGATCGACAGGTTCTTGACCGCTTCGTCGTGGGTATCGGGCGAGGCACGGATGTCAGCGCTGGTGCGATTACATGGGTGGAAAAGTATGTGATCTACGCAGGATTGAATGTGGTGGGCTATTCCAATCATCTTCTCTCGTGGTCGTGGCGAAAAATACAAAGTGGCATGGTCCATCATTATGTCGCCATTATTGTCATTGGGCTGGCGCTGCTCATTCATCTGGTCCTGGTGTGGTTTGTTGGATCTTCCGCCGCCGACATGTCCATTCGGTAACTGACTATCATGCAAGAAGAATTACAATTTGGGTTCCCCATTCTGACCTTTCTAACTTTCTTTCCGTTTCTCGGGGCGATGGTTATTTGGGCTTTGAAGGATCAAGATCTGATCCGGAAAAGTGTGCTAGGGATTGCGAGCCTGGAAATGGTTGTGGCGTCGCTGATGTTATGGCGATTCGTCCCAGAGACGGCGGCCATGCAGTTCGCCGAACGTCATGAATGGATTCCTTTCTTAGGGATTAGTTATCACCTGGCGGTGGACGGAATCAGCGTTCTGTTCGTGGGCCTGAACGCTTTCCTCATCCTGCTCCTGGTTCTCTACGCTTGGGATACGGTTCATGCTCGTCCAAAAGCGTTTTATATGTGCCTGCTGGGGATGGAAGCCACGATGATGGGGATTTTCGTCTCCATTGATTTGATCCTCTTTTTTGTATTTTGGGAACTTATGCTCATCCCCAGTTATTTCCTGATTAAACTCTGGGGCCCTGGAGAACAACGCCAATATGCCGCGTTGAAGTACGTCCTCTATACTCTCCTGGGGAGCGTGTTCATGCTTGTGGGCTTTTGCCTTCTGAGCTTGAACTATTTTGAAGCGAAACAGGTGTATAGCTTTGACTTACTCGACTTGCTTGCTGTTCAGATTCCTCTTAGTCAGCAACTGCTGATTTTTTGGTTGGTATTTTTGGGCCTGGCCTTTAAAGCGCCCATATTTCCATTTCATTCCTGGTTGCCCGATGCCCTGGTTCAAGGGCCGATCCCTATGTCTGTCATGCTGGCCGGGATAAAATTGGGTACATATGGCTTCCTTCGTTTTTCGTTTCCTTTGCTCCCCGATGCCTCTCAGCACGCCACGGTGGTCGCTATTCTCATGACCCTGGGTCTGGCCGCAATTGTGTATGGAGCGATTGTCGCCATCATCCAGCCTGACTTCCGGCGTCTGCTCGTGTTTAGCAGTATTAGCCATTTGGGTTTTGTGGTCGTGGGCATGTTTGCGCTGAATTTCCAAGGAATACAAGGCAGCCTGATAACCATGATTAATTTGGGATTTAGCACTGCGGGATTATTTTTCCTGGCCGGCTTCATTTATGAACGTCTGGGCCATAATGACGTACGACGATACAGTGGGTTGGCGAAAAAAATGCCGCTTCTTGCCACGTTTATGCTCATCATTGGGATGGCCTCCATTGGTTTGCCGGGAACCAACGGTTTTATAGGGGAATTCCTCATTTTATTGGGCGTATTTCAAGCCTGGTGGCTTTATGGAGCCATTGCGGTCACCGGGATTATTTTTGCTGCAGCATACTTTTTGTGGTTTTATGAGCGGTCCATCTTTGGACCATTGAAAGACACTGTGCCGGCAGCCATTAAGGATTTAAATAGCCGTGAATGGGCAATCGGGGTGGCATTGTCGGTCATGATTTTTTGGATCGGCATTTATCCTTCCCCGTTCTTGCGGATGGTTAATGGATCCGTGCAGGAGGTCGTTGACCGGTTACATCCAGGAATGGCGACAGCTCAACAGCATGACTCCCTGCTTTCCACTGAGGTCACCAGGAATTAACAACTATGGGTGAATATTCCCTCCTCATTATTCTCTTTGCGCCATTTTTTGGCGCGATCGCTTTAATGTTCGTCCCCAGGGAGGAAGCGCTCCTGGTGCGAATGACGGCGGCTATTTCTGCAGGGATTTCCCTCCTGGCCTCTTTCTATATTTTTCTTGCTTACGATACGGCGAAAGGCGGATTTCAATTTGTCCAGCGGTATGTCTGGTCTGAAGAATTAGGCATTGCCTTTTACCTCGGGGTGGATGGAATCGGGGGCCCATTGGTCTTTGCCTCCGCAATCTTGTTATTTGCGGGAATTTTTGTTTCGTGGCACATCAAGGATCGGACCAAAGAGTTCTATATGTTCCTCCTGATCCTTGCGGCGGCGACCATTGGGGTCTTCATGTCGCTGGATCTCTTTTTCCTCTATTTCTTTTATGAAATGTCGGTGTTGCCCATGTACTTATTGCTGGGTCTGTGGGGAAGTCATACCAAGGGCTATCTCGGCATGACCGATCCCGAAGGACGCAAACTTCGGGATTCCATCGGATTCATATTTAACTTCGGATCCAACAGTAAAGAATACGCAGCCATGAAACTGGTCCTGTTCCTGTCTGCGGGGGCGGTGGTGGCCCTGATGGGGATCCTCCTCATTTACCATCTTTCCGGTCTCCACACCTTTGACATTGTGGTGTTGCGTGAACAGGCTCATTTTTCGGATAACGTCGCCACGTTGATTTGGTTCCTGATCTTTTTTGGGTTTGCCTCGATCGCCCCGATATGGCCCTTGCACTCCTGGTCGCCTGTCGGCCATGCCGCCACCCCAGCCGCCACCAGCATGTTGCATGCGGGCGTCTTAATGAAACTTGGGCATTTTTCAATTATT
>JBATLR010000322.1:0-3206 GCA_049289415.1 Nitrospirales bacterium | reverse complement strand
GATCTAGCTGTGGCGTTAAACGCTGGGCAGATTAAAACAGGTTCCCTGTCTCGTACGGATCGTTTGGCCAAATATAACCAGTTACTCAGGATTGAGGAGACATTAGGCTCAGCTGCCTTATATCGGGGGAAAGCCGTTCTTCCAGTATAAGCATAATTTTCTCGTATGCGTCCCAATAATAAAAAACGGTCGTCCACTGGACTTGGGGGTGATCTATTGGATCGCCTTCCAATGGTTGGGGCTTTTTTGATGATGAGTGTGCTGGCGGGGACCATGTTTTTTAATTCTGATGGATTGCCTTTATACCTTCATATGCGAGAAACGCGTCAGCATTTGACGGAACAAATCCAGCAGTTACAAGACATCAATGCCTCGATCGAAGAAGATATCATTCGTATTCAACGGGACCCGCAACGACTGGAAGAACTGGCCCGAAATCGTTTGGGTATGGTTCGGCAGGGAGAAGTGGTGTATCAATTTGTGGAGCCGGTCCCTTCCTCGCTTACGGCCAGACCTTAGCGGCAAGACTTCTTGCGCCATACCCCTGTAACCCTTCATACTCATTCATTGCTGTTTCTTCGGTTTTCCCATACTTGAAAGCTTTTCTATGAAATCAGGCCAATTAGCCATTCTCGGCCGACCCAATGTCGGCAAGTCGACTTTGCTCAACGCATTGGTACGCGAAAAGATCGCCATCGTCTCTGATAAACCACAAACAACTCGAAACCTGATTTTAGGGGTCGGGCATTACCCCGAAGGTCAGCTCATTCTCATCGATACGCCTGGCCTCCATACGCCCCACCATCGCCTGAACACACAGATGGTGGAATCGGCGTTAGGGACCCTGACTCAATCCGATGTGGTCTATATGATCGTGGACAGTCAGGTGTTGCCAGGTCCTGGGGACCGACAAGTCCTGGAGCAGATCATGTCGTCTCATCAAGAGCGACCATTTAAGGGGGTATTTTTATTATTAAATAAAGCCGATGCAGTCGCCAAATCCAGGCTGCTCCCCCTTATTGATCAATACCGCACATGGTTTCCGTGGACAGAAATTATCCCCATTTCCGCCAAGACCGGGGTAAATATCCCGCAATTAGTTGAATTAACCTTTGCGTGTCTGCCCTCATGTTCGGAATTAATGTATGACGAAGATTTTTTGACCAATCAGCCTATGCGCCATATGGCTGCGGAGCTCATTCGTGAAAAAGTTCTAGCCCAGACGTATGATGAATTACCATATGCTGTGGGTGTCTTGATCGAGGAATTTCAGGAAGAACCAGGTCTGACGACCATTCGAGCCGTTATTCTTGTCGAAAAAACAAGTCAAAAAGGGATTGTGATCGGGAAAAAAGGCATGCGCCTCAAAGAGATCGGCCAAAGTGCCCGGTTGGATATGGAGCGACTGTTCGGCATGAAGATTTACCTGCGGATGTGGGTGAAAGTGCAGGAAGGCTGGCGCGATAATGTTCAAGTGTTGAATGAACTGGGATATGGATGAAAAATTTGTGGTAATGACCTCAGTATTCATGTCTGACCTGTAGACCGTACTTGTACTACTCATGCCGCTCTTAAGAACTCGCGCGGTCATTATTCGAAGCCAGCGATGGGGTGATGCTGACAGAATTGTCACTCTGTATTCCCCCGATTTGGGGAAAATTCGAGGCGCCGCTCGGGGCGCTCGCCGGATGAAGACACGCTTCGGCGGGGTTCTTGAGCCTTTTGGGATTGTTGATGTCACTCTATTCCAAAAAACCCCTGACGCTTTGGGGCAGATTAGTCAAATAGATCTGGTCAGAAACTTTAAAGCCCTACGAGAAGATTTAAGTGTGATGGCAGCCGCTGCCAAGATGGTACATATGGTGGAGATGATAACGGCCGATCGTGATCCCAATCCGGAGATGTATTCAGCACTGGTATATGCCCTGGAACACTTGCTTCCGGACAGGGACCTGGCCCTCACCACATTATTATTTCAAATTCATGTGCTGGGCTATACTGGTTTTCGTCCACAAATTGATCGTTGTACTGAATGCGGAAATATTGCCTCCCCCCACATGGCTCAGTGGTTTTCCCCTCGATTAGGGGGGATGGTATGCCACGGCTGTGGTCAACGGGGTGTAGGGCGGTTATTGTCTATTTCTAAAGGCAGTTTAGCGTTTATTGAACAAGCACGACGCCTACCTATGGCCAGTCTGTCCCGATTGAAAGCGATGGGAACCGTCCGGATTGAGGTGGAAGAGGCGATTGAAGCCTATTTCCAGGCAGTCGTCGGAAAAGCTCTTCCAACATTTGAACAATGGGTTTCCTAGAATGCCCCACTCATAAGGACAATCAGGTATGACTTCTCAAGCATCACTTGAACCGACGGATATGGAATGGCTGGAAAACGGGGTCTTAGGCATTACGTGGAGTGATGGGCATAAGGGCGTCTACCCGGTTCGGTATTTGCGACAACATTGCCCCTGTGCGGCTTGCACGGACGAATGGACCGGGGAGTTGCGTCTTAAGCCGGACTCTATCCCACTTCTCATTCTATTACAGGATATAGAGCCAGTTGGACGCTATGCCTTCCGATTTAAATGGAGTGACGGGCATGATACTGGGCTATATTCCTATACGGCACTGCGCCGCATGTGTCAATGCGAGGTTTGCCAGCCCAATAAACCCAGAAGCAAGCAACTCCTCTAGGTTCTTCCGTTTTTTCTTTGCCTCAGGATCCCACGCAGGAAACGCCAGTGATGTGCTGAAAAAAGGGCTCAAAAGACGATTTTTCCAAAAACGTCAACCTGGAGACCTGGAAGAATTGAGTGAAAAAAATAGGGAGGGAACGAGTTTAGTCAACCAGTGCTTCCTGGAAAGAAAGAGAGACAGGTCGAACGGTGGTCAGTTGTTCCATCGCCTGATTGGCTTTACTGACGTAGAAGGCATATTGAGGTTCCGGGTAATTTTTCAGGATTTCCTGAAATGTGCGCAGTGCTGTTGGCCAATCTGCTGACAATTGGGCGACTTCTGCGAGATGAATTGAGCAGGAGGCAGCCATGGCTCGTGGATCGACAGCCAAACGGGAACCTCTCGCCGTAGACCATTTTTTTAGAAATGCAGGGACAGGAATTGGAGAATCGTCCAGTGAGATCGGTTTCGGTGCTGAGGCTAATACGTCAAGATTGGCCTGCATGTGCTGGATATCAGAGCCAGCTACACAG
>JBATLR010000321.1:0-4162 GCA_049289415.1 Nitrospirales bacterium | reverse complement strand
GAATAGCTCCGCGTTCCCAGTACCACCAAATCGATACCTTTCCTGCGAATGGTTTTTAAGATCTCTTCTCCAGGAAACCCATGTT
The DNA here is from genome assembly GCA_049289415.1 of Nitrospirales bacterium. Taxonomy (GTDB): domain Bacteria; phylum Nitrospirota; class Nitrospiria; order Nitrospirales; family UBA8639; genus Nitrospira_E. Next base: position 4,077 of record JBATLR010000321.1, on the reverse strand, counting down.
TCACCATGGAATGAAACACCACATCTTGCCGACGTAACGTGTTCTCGACCTTACCTAGAAATCGACGCGCCTGTTCATGTGCTTCTTTTTGGACCTCTTGAACCTGCTGAGAAATTTTCAAAATTCGTTCTTTCGCCAGACCCGTGATCTTTTGAGGAGTGGGCTGGACATGAAGAAGAAACAAATCCGAACCGGCAGGAAGTCGTAACCTGGCGAGTATCCGAATGGCTCCCACGGAAATCCGTGTTTGTTCTATTGCCAGTAACACTCTCATGCTCTCAATCCTTTCGATTTATTTGTATTGAATCAACCTCAAAACCCTAGCCTATCTAATGAGGTCCTCGTTCTTTAATCACGTGGATGCACCTTGGTGGTACAGTCTGAGCTTGTAGTAAGATGCCGTAAACTCTCCCTTCCATACCAGAATAGCTCCGGTGCGATTGGGTGACATTTGCTGATGGGGAAAATCATTCAGGGCAAACCAAAGAAGAAGTCGAGGAGACCTCCACGAGGCCAGTTCAGGATAAACCGGTACACTCCCTAATGGGGATGGAATAAGGTCCCCACATCTAATTCCGGCCATCCAGAAAGCGCCTAATCATATTACTTCCGTAAATCCGGATGATGGCTTGCCATCTTCCGACTATGAGAGCTCTTCCACAATCCCATCCACCACATGCAATCGCCCCCCATCCTGGAGCGCATCCCATTTTTGATCCGGGACGTCTTCAAGTCTAATGATTCTTTTAGCTTTCCGAGTGAGTCCGTTCAACCATATCCAGGTGTTGTTTTCAAACAGATGCGGATGAGGGCGGCATGAAAGGGCAGAAGGTCGCTGTGGGAATAGGGTCAATCCGATCTCTCCCCATTCTAAGGCAATGAAGTTTTTGAATTTTGTGAGAGACTCTTCATCCTTTAACATTCCCTTGTTACTGGTGCTAAACCGAAGAGTCAGAATGAAGTTAAAGGTGGTAATCTCCAGCAGCTTCAGGTTGATAGAGCACCTCTTCAATTTTGAAGTTCCGTTTTCCTGCAGGCACCTGCCATTCCACGATGTCGCCCACTCGATACCCCAGAATAGCCGTTCCGACCGGGGCAAGAATTGAAATCCTGCCTTTTAACATATCTGCATCGCGTGGAAACACCAAAGTATAGACCAGCTCGTCCTCTTTGCTCATGTCGCGAAGCCGGACACGCGAGTTCATGGTGACGACGTCAGACGGAATGTCCTTTGATTGAACGATATGCGCTCGGTCTAATTCTTCTTTTAAACTATCCAGATGTTGGCTTTCATTCATGCTTCCTCTGAACATCAGACCAACATCCAAGAGCTCCATGAGTCGGTTCAAATCGTATTCCGTAATATAAATGTCTCGGTGCTCCATCGTATGTCTCCTCTTCTCGGACTGGGACATCAACATTAAACTGCTATAAAATTCATCAATTTAAAGACCAAAGGTTTCGAAAATTTTCCATACGCAGAGATCGATCTTACGAAGAACAGGCTTCAACACCTGATCAGACTATATAACAAACCCAACTGAAGTCATGTGAAATGTGAAGTCACTCTTAATACGGCCACTTCCATTCTTTAATTTCTGGCATATCGTCCCCATACTTGGCAATGTAGGTTTTATGATCGCTCTTCTTATCCCGAATCGCCTGCTTGGCGTAAGCGGCCAGATACCCCAGCTTCGGCACACGATCAATCACATCCGCCACGAGATGAAAACGATCTAAATCATTGAGTACGACCATATCAAAAGGCGTAGTCGTCGTGCCTTCTTCTTTATAGCCTCGAACGTGAATATTTTTATGATTCGTTCTCCGGTACGTCAACCGATGGATCAACCAGGGATACCCATGAAACGCAAAGATGACGGGTTTATCCGTCGTAAAGAGCGTATCGAACTCCTTGTCGGACAACCCATGCGGATGCTCACTCTGCGGTTGAAGCTTCATGAGATTCACCACATTCACCACCCGAACTTTCAGATCGGGAACCTGCTTGCGAAGAAGGTCCACCGCAGCCAACGTCTCCAGGGTGGGAACGTCGCCGGCACAGGCCATCACCACATCGGGTTCTCCGCCTTTGTCGTTACTCGCCCATTCCCAAATGCCGATACCCGCGGTGCAATGCTTAATGGCGGCATCCATGGTGAGGTATTGTAAGCTCGGTTGTTTCCCGGCCACAATCACGTTGACCAGATTTCGGCTACGCAGGCATTTATCCGTGATAAATAACAAACTATTCGCATCAGGCGGCAAATAAATCCTGATCACTTCGGCTTTTTTATTGGCCACATGATCGATAAACCCCGGATCTTGATGCGAAAACCCGTTGTGATCCTGCCGCCACACATGGGACGTCAAGAGATAATTGAGTGAAGCAATGGGCCTCCGCCACGGGATCTCACTCCCCGTCACTTTCAACCACTTGGCATGTTGGTTGAACATCGAATCGATAATGTGAATGAAGGCCTCGTAGCAAGAGAAAAACCCGTGGCGCCCCGTCAGGAGATACCCTTTCAGCCAGCCCTGGCAGGTATGTTCGCTGAGAATTTCGAACACCCGCCCATCCACAGCTAGATGATCGTCTTCAGGAATGATGTCGGCCACCCATCGATGGTTCGTCACTTCCAGCAGGGCGCCGAGGCGGTTGGACGCGTTTTCATCCGGACCAAAGACCAGGAAATTCCGATTACTCATATGGCATTTCATGACGTCCCGGAGAAACGTGCCCATCACCCGCGTGGCTTCCGCCACAGCCTTTCCGGGCTTGGAAACCTCTACGGCGTAATTCTGAAAATCCGGCAGCTTCAATTCTTGTAGCAACAATCCTCCATTGGCATGAGGATTCGCGCCCATTCGACGTTCACCTTTAGGAGCCAATTCCGCCAGTTCTTGATTGAGTTTGCCGGTCTCGTCAAACAATTCTTCAGGCTTGTAACTCTTCATCCACTTTTCCAGCAGTTGAATATGATCCTTCTTGGTCGCCATCTCGGCAAAGGGGACCTGATGCGAACGCCAGGAATCCTCTGTTTTTTTTCCCGTCCACCTCTTTTGGACCGGTCCAACCCTTGGGGCTACGCAAGACGATCATGGGCCAGTACGGGCGGGAAGTTTTCTGGTTTTCGCGGGCACGATGCCGAATGGCGTGAATCTCCTTCACCACCTCATCCAGCGTATCAGCCATTTCCTGATGCATGGCCTCAGGATCGGACCCTTCCACAAAATATGGCTTATAGCCATAGCCCACGAAGAGGCTTTTCAATTCATCGTGACTGATGCCAGCCAATACCGTGGGATTAGCAATTTTGTATCCGTTCAGATGCAAATGGGGAGTACGGCGCCATCCAATTTCGGGTTCAAAAATTTATTGGAATGCCAGGCAGTTGCCAAGGGACCGGTTTCCGCTTCTCCATCCCCCACCACACAGGCGACAATCAGATCCGGGTTATCAAACGCCGCACCAAACGCATGCGACAACGAATACCCAAGTTCTCCTCCCTCGTTGATCGACCCGGGGGTTTCCGGAGCCACGTGACTGGGAATCCCACCTCGAAAAGAAAACTGTTTGAACAGTTTTTGCATGCCTTCCGCATCCTGAGAGATATTGGAATACACTTCGCTGTAGCTTCCCTCAAGATAGGTGTTGGCCACCAAAGCCGGACCGTCATGCCCGGGACCGGTGATATACATCATATTGAGGGCATCTTAATAATTCGATTTAAATGGACGTAGAGAAAGTTTAATCCCGGCGTCGTCCCCCAATGTCCGAGTAATCGCAATTTAACATAATCAAGCGTCAACGGCTTTTTGAGTAAAGGGTTATCATGCAGATAGATCTGCCCCACGGACAGAAAATTGGCCGCACGCCAATAGGCATCCATGCGCTGAAGCTCTTCCTTGGTCACTGCTGATTCTGTTGATCCATCAGTTTTCATCTTTTCTCCTTCTGTTCATTCTTTTGTTAAAATCGGTCTTTCTCGATTGATTCAAGGTCAGACAGTTATGATGGCCCATCTACCCATTCCTATGGTCATAGCCGGTGGAATACAAAGACAGAATGAACAC
>JBATLR010000320.1:0-14450 GCA_049289415.1 Nitrospirales bacterium | reverse complement strand
CTTGCTCAGGATGATAACTTCTTTCAGGACGTGCTCCATGTAATCCCCTGCGGGATCCATAGGGCATCACAAAAAATGATGGAGGTCTGGTGTTTGGGTAGCCGCCATGACGGAGCAGAGGAATATTCTTTTTGCCGCTTCTTGAATAATTTTTTTCTTGGCATGGTGCGCTATGATGGGCATACGCACTTTCCCCTTTCTCGGTTTGGATTTGCTGCCATGAAGGATTGTATATCCCCAAACGATGCGTTTGTGGTTCCAGCCTATTTGACCGATCAGCTCAAAGCGGGAGCAACGATATGGCCGAAAACGTAAAAGTCTGGTTTGATCTCGAAGAGGATTTTCTGGAGGTGCCGTTCACGATCGCCATCCACAATAAATACCTTTCAAAACGGTCGTCTGATGAGACCCTTCCTTCCCCTACGAGTAAGGTGACGTCACGTGTAACGTCCTGATCAGACGTCTAAACGATTCCGGCCGGGATTGGCTCTCATCAAAAATATAGGCATGCTGACGTTGCGCGGATTGCAAGAAACTGTCTCGGGAATCCGGGGGGACGCCCATTAACTTAGAAAGAGAGACCAGATATTCTCCGGATCCTCTGGCGATATCTTCTTGCAAATTGTCAAAGTTGACGACCACAAACGCGATCTTTTTATGGTCAGGATTAAGCATGCCATCTGCATTGAACCACGCTCCGGGTGTCGTGCTGGAAAGAAATTCTCTGGTGGGCTCGGTGAGGTCGGTTGTCGCCTGGCTGGTTCCATCGGTCAGTCTGGTAATCGAATCCGTCGAGGCGTCGGTCAACTCGGTGGAGGCATCAAACGGGGCTTTGGTTAAATCAACGGTGGCATCGGTAATACATCCCGTGAATAACCCGCCCATGAGCATGGCGACACACAGGCCCCACATCGTCTGCCATGGATGAGGCTGACTGGGGCTTTCACATAAACCTTTTTCTGCAACAGAAGTGGGCAGAAGATAGAGGCGGAATGTCGGTGCGATCCACGGCCTTATAAGGAAACGATAGATGTGGCGATAATAGGTACTCATGCGCAGGGCCCCCATGATTAGGAAAATGAATGAATGTATGAATTGAAAAAATTATAGACAATGACCCTGCTCCCATTCCCTCCCCAAGTTCACCCTGAAAAGACGGTATTTTGTATTCTTGACTCGCTCAGTGATGTTTGTTCTTCACACATCTTCCCTTCGCGCGGGATGGACCGAGAGGGATTTTCACCACACCCACCCAGGGCCATGTGGCCGCTGAGGGCCTTCACGGCTCCGTACCGACATGCTCCCGGTGCTACCATATTTCGAGATGGCATGAGATCGCTTTTACCTATCGAGCTGCCACTGTCCGCACGCTCAGTGCATGCTGATTGGCCCGTTCCGCGCGGAGCGAAGGGATCGCCTCCCCTTTTTCCCTCATGGGCTCTTCGATGGATCCACAATTGAGACACCGCACGCCATCATACATCCAGACAGATCCATTATTTTCTAGGCCGTAAAACTGGTCCAACATCTGAAATCCTCCGCAACGTGGACAATTCATACCATTCATGATGACCTCCCGGTTAGCTACGACCTCCCATACGAAATGGCTGTTCCTCCGCAGGCCTATTGGGTCTGTTGAAAAAATCCGCCATCGGCGTTCTCGCCATTTTTCCGTGCTCACGTACTAAGCGTACGCTCCGCGCGCAAAAACGGCTGCGGCCTTTCCTTCGAGGGGCCTCAGGACAGGACTGGACGGACCCTTCGGGAAGACTCAGGGCATGCTTTTTTGAACCGACCCGGAGCCTTTGATGAGGAATCTAATCCTAGGCAAATTTGCCCTTGAAAATCTTTATTATTCAACACTCCCCTATTCTGTAAATCGCCGGATGATGTTCGGCTCGCACCAGGTATCGCCTCACTCCGCCGACATGCTTCAGCGAAAGATACAACCCACAGCAGATTCTTTATTGGCGAGACGACCGGTGGACGATTCATGGCAGACCATTTTGAGGATCAACCCACCTTCCTTGAGCGGGAGAGATCCAGTGCTGCTTGTGTAAACTGCACGCAGTTTAATGGTAGGCCTCCGGACAAAACCTGTCTGGTCAATTTTGCTCAGAATTGAGGATGGGGGGATACGGCAAAACTCGATCTGGATCAATTCCCCGGGACCGGCAGAGTGGAAGCGGAAAAGGAACCTTAGTCGTGGAGGACGACATTCAGGAGGGAGCTGTGCACGTGCAACTCTTTGTTCGATCCGCCGTTGTATTCAATGAAGCCCAGTTTGCGAAACTTATTCATGAAGAAACTGACACGAGAGCGTGTGGTGCCGATCATTTCCGCAAGCGTTTCCTGACTCAATTTCGCAATGACGGCCTCCGGCTTGCCTTCTTTGCCAAAATGGGCCATGAGGAGCAGCACACGCGCCAGCCGCTTCTCGCTGGAATTGAAGAGTTGATCGACCAGATCCTCTTGAATGCGGAGGTTTCGAGCCAGGAGATGGGCGAGGAAGAGTTCGGAGAAGGTGGGTTCCTCGTGAAGCACCTGGATCATGGCCGCTTTGCCAATGCGAAGGATTTTTGCGACACCAACCGTGGTCGCGGCCTCCAGACGCAATACCTGCCCGGTGAGGCAGGCTTCCCCAAAAAAGGTCGCTGGCTCCAGAATCGCCACAACGGCCTCTTTGCCGCGTTTGGAAACAACCGTGAGCGTGACTTTTCCCTCCAGAATGTAATAGACGGCATCCGCCGTCTCTCCTTGCGAAAAAAGAACACGGTTTTTTTCACACAACATAATGGTTTTACCGTTCCCGACTTGCCTCAGGAAGGTTTTGGGATTGAACAAGGGCGTTCGTTTAGGTTCCATACATCCTCTTAAGGTGACAAGGGTGAGCAACTTCGGGTGAAGCCACCTGCCCGGATACGACTGGTCTTACGCATTCATTTCAACCATAGAGTTCAGAGCCTCTTTCAGTTCCGCACAGTTAAAAGGTTTGGATAAACAGGCCTGCGCCCCCGCCGCGAGCGCCTGGGCGGCCACCGGGCCCTCGGCATGGCCGGTCAGCATTATTACCGGAATAGACGGATGATGCCGGTGCATATACTGTAAGACCGCCAAGCCGGTGATCCCTGGCATCATGTAATCGAGCAGGACGGTGTCAAAGGGGGCCTGCGCGATTCTGGTCAGCGCTTCCCGGCCATTCGCTGCCGTTTCGCTCGTGTACCCATAACTTTCCAGGAGAGCCTGGAATAGGCCCCTCAAGGAAGAATCATCATCAACCACGAGAATGTGTTTTTTTATCATGTTGATGATGGAGACCCTTCTTGTCAGAAATGGTTTGGCATGCATTTGCGAGACATCGCTCATTTTAGTATGCAACGAGCGATGTGCTTCGCAAGGCGTGAGGCTTTCACTTTTCCCTCAGACATTTTCTCCTAAAAACGACCCCCTGGGATCGACAAGTTGTCCAGACCTCTTGAGCAACTCATCAGAGTAACCGGGACCTTGCTCGTGAGCGAGACCATTTTTCGCTATGGTCTAATTAGCCATATTAGCGTTCATTGCCATGCGCTCGTTTACGCGTGCCCTAATGGCTTCATCGAAAGAAGATACAAGGAGAAAATGGTCAATTTTTCACGGCTGACATGAAGGCGACGGAGCTGAACGGATTCACCCTTGTCGTCGGACTCCATTGATGTTGGACTGTTCTCCCCCGTCTGGTTAGCCGCATCGTTTTTGACCGTGCGGTGAGGCCGCACCTGTCTATGAGTGGTCTCGTTATCGATCTGCCGCCCGATGCCTTCCCTCGAGTCGGTAAGTGATGTCTTCACACCGACCTTGCCAAGGATGTCTGTCGACCCGACGCTGAGGGTCCCGCTGACAAGGAGAACAGTGCACACGGTTATGAGATAAGGTATGTTCACGATTTTCTCATTTCCTAAATTGAATTCTTCCGCAGTGCTCAATCTTTCTTCTTGAAAATTTCTCGTCAGTGTGCCTGTAACTTTGTGGCATCAGCCACCGACTGTTTGCGCCACTGCGCCTCGCCCTTCATGCGTTCATCCTTTTTGTCGCCCCACCGTTCCTGCACTTTGCCGATAGTCGTGAGGTCCATTCCCTCGATCTGCTGCAAGGAATCATCGGTAAACTTGCCATATTGCTGCGTGAGCACACCTTTGAACTGCATCCATTTTCCTTTGAGTTGATCGGCGTTCATGCGGTTCTCCGTTCCGTAAAAGAATCGAAATCGTTGGATACGGTCTCCATCGGTTCCTGTAACGGGTCACTATGGACGAAAGGTTGGACGATGTCTGGTCAATATTGCTCAAAGTGTAATCATTCCAGATGATCGAGGAAGGGATTGCTCATTTCTCCGGCAGGAGAAACGGTCCGTTAGCCGCAAGGCGTTCTCCCAGTTAAGCGACAAGTCAGTCAAACCAGCCTCCCGTATGGCAAATTGGCTCAGGAAGTGTTGAATAATAATAATTTCTAAGGACATATTGACCCACAGGCACGGTGCATATGAGGGGCCTCTGGGCGGTTCAAAAAAGCATGCCCTGAGTCTTCCCGAAGGGTCCGTTCAGCAAGGCCGCAGTCATTTTTGCGCGCAGAGCGTACTTTCAGTACGTGAGCACGGAAAAATGACGAGAACGCCGCTGGCGGATTTTTTCAACAGCCCCCTCAGGAACGTACAGGGTCATGCCGCGGGACAGGGCCAAATGGCTGTGCCGTTCCCAACTCAATCAGGGACTGGACACAAATCAGACACATGTGCGGTCCGAAGGCTTTTGATGTACACGACAGCTCCAGATCGGTCGAGCCACACATACGGCAGTAGACCAGATCCCGTGGGGCAGGGTTTGAAAACAATCGGGCAGATCGGCAGGTCATAACGTCTCCTCCTAAGCTAAGGATGGGAGAGGGGGTGGGTTCGTGAGTTTTCTTAAACCATAGCAAAGGGACAGCATGAGATCTGGTCAAAATTGCTCACTGGGGCGAACGGCCTCAATGTCGTCGCAGTGGCACCGTACCCCGACCCGGCGGAAATCCCACTCTATCTAGGCGAAGAGCACTTTTTTCTCACAGCGCATTATGAGGAGCCGGGACGCTGATTTGGCGAAAAGAGGTTGTTTCCCCCCACCCCTCCAGAAGTTGAGGATTGTTTCCATGAGCCCGCACGTGGCTATAACCGCCCCTCCAGCAGACTTCGAACTTCCTCCATTCGTTTTCGGTTGACACCCAAATCGGAGTAGCCCACCCGTGATGCCGACCGGAAATGAATGGTCTTTGTGGCATCTTCAAACAGAAATTCGACATCATCAACAAAACGAAACAGAAAACTTCGGACTTCGTAATGAAGGTAGACCTCCTCTTCCTGAACCAACTCGGTGCGACTCAATTCACCGACAACCTGTTTCAACACCGCCTTGGCCTCAGCCAGCGTCTTCTCATAGCGATAAGGTTCGATGCCATGCTCTTCAGTGTCACTCAGTGTAGATACGCAATTGGGGCTGTCGGGGCACGGGGTAAGGCGATGATCCTGTATCTGTAATTCCCCTTCTGTTGCTCCATGGGCGTTGGCGACCATGAGTAGGAGGGACATCAGAACCGTTTTCTGAAAAAACGATTTTGTCATGAGAGCATTCTCCTTAAATTCAGCGATAGGCTCCTAGTTAGTTCGGGTATCGGCCCGACCGAGTATTGGTCCTGTCCAATCTAAAGGTGTCCTTTCCGGCAGGAGGACCTGCCGAAGTCTAATCAAAATTGCTCAGTTGTTGTAAAAAAATGGTGACGGTATACCTACTGACTTGGCTCCCCGAAGCCCGACGCCGACGTGCGGGGAATGTGAAACAAAAACTTCTCCCGCTGATCGCATGAGCGTCATTCAGGTGGAGACGATGGTTTCGTTGACTTTACAGCCGGCCAGTCAGCCACAGAATAACCAAAATCAAGAGGACCAACCCTAATCCTCCGCTGGGGGCATAACCCCAGTTCGCACTGTGCGGCCAAGTGGGCAACGCCCCAATAAGGAGCAGGATCAGGATAACGAGAAGTATGGTGCTCATCTATCACCTCCGTTTGGTGGTTGACCGAGGAAAAAGAATGCACGACCGACCATGCTCTACCCTATCAGCCTCAGCGTTTCTCGTCTGGTCATTTTTGCTCACAATCGGGACTATCGTTCATGTCTTTATTGGTAGCCCAACACAAGATAAGGTTAAGGCCGTCATTCAGCAAAACTCTGGCAGAGATGGCGATGACTGGAGAGCCGATTGGGCGGGAAGTGAGCGGGAAGCGCAACGGAATAGGATCGTCAGAATCAACACGTCAGACGTGTGGGGAAAAAACGTTCCCATCGAACCTTCTGAAACAAATCCAGGAAGCCCAGGGGAACACTCCCAGACTACAGTCTGAAGAGGAGTTCCGGGCCATTGGTTGACTCAACCGAAATGGCCCGGATGTCGCATACTTGAAATAGCATGAAGACAGCCTCTCGATTCGTTCAAGAGGAGAAACGCCCTGCCTGCCCGGTTGACAGGCATGCCAGGCGTTGTGCGGGATCATTCTTCCTACCAGCCCGCTTACTCTTTCACGGGAGGATCGGCCTGTTCCAGTTCCTTTTTTGGGAGCGCTTTCTTCATGCCTTTATGAGAGCTTTGAGCAGCAATATCTTTGTGAGATTGTTCGCCCTGCTCTTTGAGTTCCTCTGCGGCCATAGCGGCTCCACCCTCATGAGTCTTTTCGGCGTTTTGTTCCAACCTTTGTTCGGTGACCTCCACGGCCTTCTCCTTTCCCATGCCCGATAGGGCGTCACTGCGATCACCGGGACCTGAGCCGCCTTTACCAAAGTCTCCTCCACTCGGAGTGTCTCGTTGAATCTCCTGTGGCACATTGTCTTTGGGATTTTTCGAGGTTCCAGGCTCACCTCCTACCATCTCAGCCAAAACTCCGGTTCCCAGCAATAGGCTCAAACATGCGACTCCACCGAGTATTTTAGAAACATTCATCACGAACCTCCTTTGAAATGGATGCATTAGTGTGTCAGGCACCTGATGCACAAGCAGAACATGTTCTGCTTGGTGAATAATTCTTCTTACCGAACTTCTTCACGCTAACACCTGCATGATGTGTCGTCTGGTCATTATTGCACACAGGGTAAAGATTTCACGTCCCCTCAACTGCGCACAAAATACATGCGGTGAGGGGAAGGCCGGCCTCACCAATCCCCAAAACATGAATGGCGGGATTCGTGCTCACGGCAACACCGGCAAACGGCCAATCTTCACTAGATCCCTCGTGGCGAACGCCCCTGAACGACGTGAATGACCAGGAGGATTACTCCGACCACAAATAATACCCAGGAAATCTGCGTGGCGACCCCGGCGATTCCTGCAAAACCCAGAGCAGCCGCCACAAGCCCGAGCAGTAAAAACATGAGCGCGTAATACAACATGAGCAACTCCTTTCTATATACATCGATTGAATGAACCCATCCTGGCCCACCTGCACTAGGGAAGGCACCATGGTTTACAAGTATGACGTAATGACCGGAGGCCGTCTGTTCAATATTGCTCAGGTAAAAAAAGCATAGAAACGCTGGCACGACTGGAAAATCTTCTGCCCGATTCCCTTTCCACTAATCCTCAGGAGCAAAAACGGAAGAAGGGAATCCTAGCCGTGGAGTATGATATTGAGGAGGGAGTTATGCACCGGCAACCCGCCTTTTTACTCAATAAAGACCGGTTTCTGAAATGTATTCAGGAAGGAACTGCGTAGCCGACGTACATGGTGCCGAATCATGTTAACCAGCATGTCCTGGCTGATTATCGGAATGCGTATCACCAGCGTGTCTTCTTGCTCACAGTGAGTCGCAGGAGAAGTGAGCTGGATTAGAAAATCTCGATTTTTCTGCGAAAGGATTTGGCAGCCATCTCTTCGGAAATGACCCGGCTGATGTTATTGTGAGTGAATCGACTTGTCTTCAGGCTTTGTGACTAGGCTGGGGCTCACGAGTTCGATTCGCACGATCGGCCCCATGAGTTGTAAGGGCCCTTCATAGTACACGAAACTTGGAACCTCATCGGCCAGGATCCAACAGTGATAGTGAAATTTGGCCGGCAGCTGGCCGGTAATTCTGCCGAGCCACTTTCGGATCATGCCGATGTCCGGCTTAAACACATATTGCAGGGCCTTCCGTGACAGGTCGCCTATGTGGACAGTGTGTTCACCCATGGGATGAAGTTCCAGTTTGATGACCTCCGGTTGGGGCGTGAAGGCGAGAATGTGCACCGTTTCGCCAGCCCCTTTAGGCAGGTTCAGCACCATTGTGACCACCATGCCGTTGTAGACATCCTTGGGCAGATCAAACGTTCCGGTCAGCACCTCCGCCTTCCCACCCTCCCCTTCTTGCGATCGAACCGTGTATGCTCCTGTGCCGCGGTCTATCGCAACGTCGATCTGCTCCGGAAACGAAGGACCGTGTTGAGTCAGGCGATAGCTGATCAAGGTAAACACATGCTGTTGGGAAAAGGCGACTTTTTCATCGTGCAGAGAGCCATCCTTGAACTTGAACACCAAATGACTTTCGACCAGATCTCCCTCTTGGACGACCTGGGTCATTTCACCCTGTCCAATGATCTCCCCGCCCAGCGAACGCACGAGCAGAAAGCCATGAGTGACCCCTTCCGAAAATCGTACGGCAATTGGAGCAGCGTCTGCCGGTGAGTACACGAAGGCCCCGATCACCATCATGACCATGCAACAGGCGCAGCCCTTCAGATAGGACGCAAAGATTTTTAGAGTATAGGGCATGATGCGGAATACTTTTTTTCTTGTTTCAGCCACTCCACTCATTTGGGGCTGGACACCTTGACGCTTAACCATGAGACCGGACGATCCACCACGGCATTCCACAATCGATTTCCAGCTAATATGGTCGGGTTTTCATTCATGCCTTTACCACCTTCTGGTCATTTGATTTGACCAAAATGAGTGAGTGTCTCATTCGCCTATTCCCTTGTACGCCTAATAAATGATAGGTGGGCGTTTCTCATCAATAACCAGCATCAATCGGCTGGACTGAAGGGGTCGCTCGGGATCTCGCGTGTAGTGCGAGAAATCCTCCGACACCTCAACCTGGCTGAGCGGGATGGAAATACGTTGTTTCATATGGGATACACGGGTTTCAATGGAGAGATCGACCAATTGATCGGTGCAACCCGTAACTTCGGCGTTCAGGTCCGGGGCATCGAGAAAATGCACCGTGACCCGTTCTTCCGGATCAATCCATTGACGAATGCTTTTGTGTTTTTCCTCGTTTGTCATGTGTGCTCCTTCTATCGAGTCGTTAAAGAAAAATCCGCGGAGGAGAGCCAACTAGAAAAAAGTGGGATCGCACTGACTCGGCTGGTCAATCCGTCGGGGTCCATGCCACGGCTGTTGAATTTCATAAATGCGCCCTTGAGGTGATCAGTAGCGACATCAAAATGACGGATGTTGTTTTTTACTCTGAAGCCATCACATTTTTTCTGAATATGCTTCCAGATCAGAGTCCAGAATTTTCGGAATCAGCCATGGACTCACGCGACTGTATGATTAATTTTTCCCCTGCTGGCACGACCCTAATCATAGGAACACGATGCCGAACATCCATGAGTCTCTACTTCATCGCTACATCATTAGCGATCCAGACCACCACCGCACACATCAGAAAAATAATTCAAATCAGATTATATCGCCTCCTGGTTCCTGTTGATAATACCCGCTTAATACATTTTTTAATTTAACGATTGCTGCAAAAGAAACTTTTTGATACTCCATTACTTCATTGCTGTTGTTCCCAATTTCCGGTCTCTCACCCTTATGTACTGGCCATTAAATTCGGCCGGTCAGAGCCAGGACAACCAGGACGAGGAGGACCACGCCTAACCCGCTGCTTGGAGCATAGCCCCAATTGGCGCTATGCCTTCAGGTTAGCAGTACGCCAACGAGTAACAAAACCAGCAAGATGATCGCAAGGGTACTCATGACTTTTTCCTCATTTTTTCAGCCTTTCGGCCTGGACAATCGACACTCGGTCTGACGGCTCTGACTTGGACATGGTTCCCATCCCTGACCAACGCAAACAAATCGGATGAGATTTTCCTGTCTTGGCTGATGTGGATAAGGTTTCGCTCAGTGGTGCTCCGGCTCCTCCTGCTTTTCCCTAGCGCTCAATTCCTTCCCCACTTCGCCCACAATCATGGACCGGGCACAGGTCGAGCACAGGTGTAGTCCAAAGGCCTTCGAGGTAAAGAACACATCCAGATCCCTTGTTCCACACTTACAACAGTCGACTGGCTTTATTTGGGTTGATTGTTGAAACAACCGTGCGACTCGGCAGGTCATACTGTCACCTCCATACTCGCTCAGAGTATTGGCGTGGAGAACGGCAGAATGTAGATTGAGTTTAGCGGGAGGACAGTTTGCAGTTTGTTCACAATTGCTCAGTAAAAAAGGATTTGGAAAGGTAGGGGAATGGACCTCATCTAGCCCTCCACCACTGTACCGACGCAGCGGAAATGGAAGGGGAATCTAGTCGTGGAGGACGACATTCAGGAGGGAGCTGTGCACGTACAACCCGCCGTTGTACTCAATAAAGCCCAATTTTCTGAATCTATTCATGAAGAAACTGACGCGGGAGCGCGTGGTCCCGATCATCTCGGCAAGCGTTTCCTGACTGATCTTTGCAAGGACTGGTTCCGGCTTTCCCTCTTTGCCAAAATGAGCCATGAGGAGCAGCACCCGCGCGAGCCGCTTCTCAGCCGAATTAAACAGTTGATCCACCAAATCCTCCTGAATACGAATGTTGCGAGCCAGGAGATATTCCATGAACACCGTCGAAAAGGCGGGGTCCTCGTGGAGCACCAGGATCATCGCCTGCTTGTCAATTCTGACCAGAGTGGAGTCTTCCAGGGTTGTCGCCGTGGCCATGCATACCCGCTGTCCGGCCAAACACCCTTCCCCTACAAACCCCCCTTGTTCGACAATCCCGACGACAGCTTCCTTCCCCTGCTTGGAGACCACCGAAAGTTTGACCTGGCCTGACTGAATATAGAACACGGCATCCGCCACATCACCTTGCGAAAAGAGATTCTGCTTTTTAGGGAACGTCAGAAATTTTTTGCCGCTACCGTCCTGAACCAGGAACTTCTGGAGGTTAAACGGCGATTCCGACTTGGCTTCCATAGGCTTGCTCCTGTGAGAGACCTGAGTGAGAGGGAGGGAGGGAGGAAGAAGATTCGTGCAAAGAATCGATTAATGCCATGTATTTTTCCATAAGTGCAATCATCTGATCAAGACTTTTACTGAAATGATGCCTCAAGGGTATATCTTGGGTTGGTAGGGCAAAACTGGTAGGAGACCTTTTTCTAGCCGGACCCCCACCATCTTTGGAGGCCATTTCACCCTCTGTGGGAAATTCCAAGACATGCACACAGCCCTCGGACAGCCCGGTTCACCTCAACCTTCTCCTCGCGCACAGTCCCCAGGGCAAACAGGCTCTCCCCGGTGAAGGAGTACTACCACACCCTGTGGCTCCTTCTTCTTCCAAAACCAGACCGGGACAAAGGGTCCAACGATGAGCCAAGCTGTCCCGCACACCGGGACCCTGTCATGAAAAACAACTGAAAAATCCGGCATCTACCAACACCCTTTCGTCATGCATTATTGGCGTAGGATTTGCTTTATCAGCCAGTGATTACAAGGAATATCACTCACGGCCTCCTCCCAGGAACCGTTCAAAAGCAAGGTCCCATTTTGCGAGAAGAGAAACTCCCCATATGGAAATTCGTTGCGAGGACTCAGAGGCGTTCCCCTGCGGGAATATATATGGCCTTGTTCTGCTTGAGTGTCCTGTTGACCGGCTGTCAGGATCCCCCGATTCACGAATTACAGAAAGCCCGTCAAGCGGTGGAACATGCCAGGAGGGAAGGAGCCTTGACCTTTGCACCTGATCTCTACAGTTTAGCGGAAAGTGAGCTGACGATCGGAGAAGAAGAATTTCATGAACAATCCAGAAAATTGTTCTGGGCTCGAGATTATTCTATGGCCACCCGATTAATCATGTTGGCACAAACGGATGCCCAGCAAGCCCTCTCTCTGGCCCAAGAAGAAAAACTGAAATCTTCGATGTCAGACAGAGATCCTTCACCTCTTCTTTCAGTCCACAGCCACCTCGAGGAGCGTCGTCTGACCACCGGGGGCCTTTTCTTCCAGGGCCGCGAAAGGAGAAATGGTCCTCCAGCTCCTTGACTCCTGCAAACCCCTTTGATTAGGAGAACAAATACAGTATGATTTGAGAGGGTTGGTTGTCATTTCTGAACATGATCTGCCTACTGACTGCTCTTGAACATTCGCCTTCAGCCTGATCCGTGGGATTGTGATTTATCTGTTACTCGTTCATCTGCCACCCCTTGGACATACCCCTTTTCCGCAATCGATCAGATTCGGAATGATCCCTGAGACTCTCATGGTTCTTCTGTTGACCTCAACGCGTCCAATTCACCCATCAGTCATGAGGAGCCACACGTGGAAGAAATTGTAGGTACGACCGGCGACATGGTCATCCGGTACGGCCTGAGTACGTTTTTTCTCTTCTTAATCATTCTCATCGTCAGGATGGGAATCCATCACAGTCTCTTCCGGTCAACCGAGCTTTCCGTGGAAACACAGAGACGGTGGGCGGTCAACCTCAGAAATGGCCTGCTCTTTCTGTTCATCCTCGGCATGATTTTCATTTGGGCGCCGCAACTCCAGACCTTTGCCGTTTCCGTATTTGCCGTGGCCGTCGCCTTTGTCCTGGCGACTAAGGAAATCATTGACTGCTTGAGCGGATCAGGGCTCCGGGTGCTGACCAAAGCCTATTCGTTGGGGGATCGCATCGAAATCGGAGGGATTCGGGGAAACGTGGTCGACCACAACGCCCTAACCACCACGGTGTTGGAAATCGGCCCAGGCCAGACCTCTCACCAATATACCGGCCGGGCCATGGTCATCCCCAACAGTTTTATTTTCGATCACCCCTTAACCAATGAAACCTATACAAAAAAATACCGCCTCCATATTGTGACCGTCCCGCTGAGTACCGACGATGACTGGAAAACCGCCGAACGCCTCCTGCTGCAGGCCGGCGAAGAAGAGGCCGCCCCGTTTATCGATGAGGCCAGGACGTATCTCAAAAAACTCGAAGGCAAATTGTGGTTGGACGCCCCCTCCGTTGAACCACGGGTCACCATTCAGTTGCCTGAGCCCGGTCGCATCAATTTATTACTCCGCGTGCCCTGCCCGACTCAATATCCTTCACGCCTGGAACAAGCGATCCTTCGAAAATTTCTTGCTGAATTTTCCTTTGCTCCGCGTTTAGTGATACAGGAAACACACTCCTCCCATTAGCCCCGAAATTGGCCTTTCCACCCGTTCCTATGGTAAAAACACTTCATTCGTTTTTATATTCAGCATCTTCGCTGAACCGTCATCCAGCCTGACCTTGCCGATTTCAACACCCATATCGAGACCTCACTCCCTGTGTACAGCCGGGAAACGAACACTCTATCTGGTCAGTAATCAGGAAAGGCCCAATCCATGATTGTCGACACACTCGAGAATGATCCGCTTTGGTACAAAGATGCCATTATTTATGAACTCCATGTTCGGGCATTTTGCGATAGCAATGGGGACGGCATTGGGGATTTCAAAGGGCTCACCCAAAAACTGGATTATCTCCAGGATCTTGGTGTGACGGCCATTTGGCTTTTGCCTTTTTGCTCTTCTCCCCTTCGGGACGATGGCTATGACATTTCAGATTACACGAACATTCATCCGCATTATGGAACCAGGCGAGACTTTCAGGCGTTTGTCCGGGAGGCCCATCGCCGTGGATTACGGGTGATTACAGAATTAGTGGTGAATCACACCTCTGATCAACACCCCTGGTTTCAGCGTGCGCGGAAAGCTCCCCCCGGCAGCAAATGGCGGAATTGGTACGTGTGGAGTGAGACCCCCGATCTGTATTCCGACACTCGCATTATTTTTAAAGATACCGAACATTCGAATTGGACCTGGGACCCCGTGGCCAAGGCGTATTTCTGGCATCGTTTTTTCTCTCATCAGCCGGACTTGAATTACGACAACCCTGAGGTGCAAAAGGCGATCTTTGAGGTCCTGGATTTCTGGCTGGAATTGGGTGTGGACGGCTTACGGTTGGATGCCGTGCCCTATCTCTTCGAGCGGGAAGGGACCAATTGCGAAAACCTTCCGGAAACCCATGCGTTTCTCAAAACGCTGAGAACGCACGTCGATAAAAAATTCAAAAACCGTTTCTTTCTGGCGGAAGCCAATCAATGGCCGGAAGACGCCGCGGCCTATTTCGGAAAGGGCGATGAATGTCACATGAACTTTCATTTCCCCTTGAT